>NZ_BPES01000009.1:157500-161463 GCF_019654895.1 Roseobacter sp. OBYS 0001 | reverse complement strand
ACTTGGAGAACAGGCTAACTCAAAACACCGGACTTTTCAGGGGAGCAGGTCACGGCCAAAGCCTTTCTAAACAAGGCGATCGAGCGTATCCGTCTGTATCGGCCTGTCACGATCTGTGCTCGCTCTCGGGACATTGCTGCACAATGCCTTTCCGGGAAACGGACAAGGCGCAGGCCTACGCCCATGTCATGGTCGCGTTTGATGACTATCTTGTCCGGGTGTAATTTGATCTGCACATCCGACACGTCTTCATCACTTTCAGAACGATAAAGGCTTTGCGTGTTTGCCGAGTTCGAACGTGAAATGATCCGCGAACACACATGCGCCGGGTTAGAGCGTGCTCGGAAAAAAGGGCGGCATCCGGGGCGTATCCGATCGCGCTAGAGCGATAAGACGAAAAACATCACGTCAAGGTATGCGAATGAGTGGCTTCTTTCTTGGTAATCTTTCCGTGCCGCACTTACGCGCGGGCTTAGTTGTAAAAAGGGTCAGTCGTCAAGGTAAGGCTGAATGCAATGGGGTTGGAGTGATCCGCTCCTCAAGCAAGCGCATAGCTTACCTTGGAGAACCCAGACATAGGCGCGGCTATGCGGGACACTTACCAAGTTTCAACACCACAGATCGTATGCGACAGCACTTTGTGAGCGCAAAGAAACTACTGACCGGATTATTGCAACGAACTAGGTCACAACAACATCAGTTCCGTTTTTGGATTAAATTGAACATCGAAGAGAGATACTAACCAGAGGTTTTATTAGGTTTGGCGGTGACCTACTCTCCCACGTCTTAAGACGCAGTACCATCGGCGCTAAGGCACTTAACGGCTGGGTTCGGGATGGGACCAGGTGTTTTGCTCTCGCTATGACCACCAAACCATAAAAAACCTCTGTGTCCAAGTCATGTACAACTATGTATGTGTATGCTTTCGAACCAAATAGAAGTCTTGCTTCTACTGGATCAAATCAAGCCTATCGAGCAATTAGTACCAGTCAACTGAACGCATTGCTGCGCTTACATCTCTGGCCTATCGACGAGGTGGTCTACCTCGGCTCTCAGGGATACCTTGTTTTGAGGGGGGCTTCCCGCTTAGATGCCTTCAGCGGTTATCCTTTCCGATCATAGCTACCCAGCACTGCTATTGGCATAACAACTGGTCCACCAGTGGATCGTTCACCCCGGTCCTCTCGTACTAGGGGCAACTCCTCTCAAGTATCCTACACCCACGGAAGATAGGGACCGAACTGTCTCACGACGTTCTAAACCCAGCTCACGTACCTCTTTAAACGGCGAACAGCCGTACCCTTGGGACCTGCTCCAGCCCCAGGATGAGATGAGCCGACATCGAGGTGCCAAACACTGCCGTCGATATGGACTCTTGGGCAGTATCAGCCTGTTATCCCCGGCGTACCTTTTATCCGTTGAGCGATGGCCCTCCCACTTGGGACCACCGGATCACTATGGCCGTCTTTCGACTCTGCTCGACTTGTCAGTCTTGCAGTCAGGCTGGCTTCTGCCATTGCACTCAACGAGCGATTTCCGACCGCTCTGAGCCAACCTTCGCGCGCCTCCGTTACGCTTTAGGAGGCGACCGCCCCAGTCAAACTACCCACCACACAGGGTCCCGGATCCGGATAACGGACCGCGGTTAGACATCAAGCAGAACAAGGGTGGTATCTCAAGGGAGGCTCCACGAAGACTAGCGTCTCCGCTTCAAAGCCCACCACCTATCCTGCACATGTTCGGCCTAATGCCAGTGTGAAGTTGTAGTAAAGGTGCACGGGGTCTTTCCGTCTAACCGCGGGAAACCTGCATCTTGACAGGTAATTCAATTTCGCTGAGTCTATGTTGGAGACAGCGGGGAAGTCGTTACGCCATTCGTGCAGGTCGGAACTTACCCGACAAGGAATTTCGCTACCTTAGGACCGTTATAGTTACGGCCGCCGTTTACCTGGGCTTCAATTCAGAGCTCTCACCCCTCCTTTTAACCTTCAGGCACCGGGCAGGCGTCAGACCCTATACGTCGTCTTGCGACTTCGCAGAGCCCTGTGTTTTTAATAAACAGTCGCCACCCCCTGGTTTGTGCCCCCAGCCAATACTTGCGTAGAAACTGGGCCTCCTTCTCGCGAACTTACGGAGGTATTTTGCCGAGTTCCTTCAACATAGTTCTCTCAAGCGCCTTGGTATTCTCTACCAGTCCACCTGTGTCGGTTTAGGGTACGATCTAGCGATGGAGCTATTTCCAGGAACCTCTAAGCAGCCCATTCAATCCGATAAGGATGAACTACCCTCGAGATCCGTCACTTCCATCTGGCCCAGGAATATTAACCTGGTTCCCATCGACTACGCCTTTCGGCCTCGCCTTAGGGGTCGGCTTACCCTGCTCAGATTAGCTTTAAGCAGGAACCCTTGGACTTTCGGCGACAGTGTCTCTCACACTGTTTGTCGCTACTCATGTCATCATTCTCACTAGTGATCTCTCCACCGGATCGCTCACACGCCGGCTTCACAGAAAACTCCGCGTGTCCAATATCCCCGAAGGGAATAAGGACACATGGAATTATGTCACACTACGCTCTGCTACCATGCAATAAATGCATCCTAAGCTTCGGCTCATGGCTTGAGCCCCGTTACATCTTCGCCGCAGGACAACTTATTTAGACCAGTGAGCTGTTACGCTATCTTTAAAGGATGGCTGCTTCTAAGCCAACCTCCTGGTTGTTTTGGTCGTCCCACCTGCTTTCCCACTTAGCCATGAATTAGGGGCCTTAGCTGTAGGTCAGGGTTGTTTCCCTCTTCACGACGGACGTTAGCATTCGCCGTGTGTCTGCCATCTAGTACTCCTCGGTATTCGGAGTTTGGTTAGGATCAGTAAGCCTGTGGGGCCCCATTACCCATCCAGTGCTCTACCCCCGAGGGTATTCGGATGACGCTCTACCTAAATAGATTTCGCAGAGAACCAGCTATCTCCGAGTTTGATTGGCCTTTCACCCCTAGGCACAGCTCATCCCGATCCTTTTCAACGGATGTGGGTTCGGTCCTCCAGTAAGTGTTACCTTACCTTCAACCTGGCCATGCCTAGATCACTCGGTTTCGGGTCTGATCCCACGAACTCGACGCCCTATTAAGACTCGCTTTCGCTGCGCCTACACCTAACGGCTTAAGCTTGCTCGTGAGACCAAGTCGATGACCCATTATACAAAAGGTACGCTGTCAGGGCGTAAAGCCCCTCCAACTGATTGTAGGCGTTCGGTTTCAGGTACTGTTTCACTCCCCTCGTCGGGGTGCTTTTCACCTTTCCCTCACGGTACTGGTTCACTATCGGTCAGTAAGGAGTACTTAGCCTTCGAAGGTGGTCCTCCGATCTTCAGACAGAATTTCACGTGTTCCGCCCTACTTAATACGTCCTCTCATGCTTCTTATACGGGACTATCACCCACTCTGGTTGCGCATTCCAACGCATTCTAACCACAATTGAGGCTCGGCTGGTCCCCGTTCGCTCGCCGCTACTAGGGGAGTATCAATTGATTTCCTTTCCTCCGGGTACTTAGATGTTTCAGTTCCCCGGGTTTGCTTTTATAAACCTATGTATTCAGTCTATAAATACCTGTTTTACCTCATTATTAGCTGCACCGAAGTGCAATAATAACAAAGTATCAGGTGGGTTGCCCCATTCAGAAATTCATGGATCAAAGCTTATTCTCAGCTCCCCATGACTTATCGCAGAGTATCACGTCTTTCATCGCCTCTTACTGCCAAGGCATTCACCAAACGCCCTTTTCGCGCTTGATTTGATCCAGAAAAAGAAAGACTGTCGTCTATCGCGGTCCTCTCAGCTGGTAACTAAAAGATGACCTTTATTCTGAACCAAAAGCATACTTTTTCCCGCCTGGTTCATTCGCACCAGACTATGAGTAACGTGTATAGCAAACCATCCGTGCAGGAGGTAAGCATCGTTACTCGGGT
>NZ_BPES01000009.1:0-155000 GCF_019654895.1 Roseobacter sp. OBYS 0001 | reverse complement strand
GCGCCCCGTTGGTGCATCTCTGCGCCGCCGGTGAGGTGGGTTCTACGGTTAGTGGCCGGTACCCGCAACCCCTTTTTTCAAGAAACGACGCTTTTTTTAATCTTTTCTTCCTTTATGAACAAAAACAATGGGTTAGACTTCATTATTCTTTGATACTTCCGCGCCTGCTGCTTCAGATTAGGTTTACCGTAGGTCAAAGGTGCGCCCGGAATCCCTACATATTGGGGTATCAGATGACTTATCCCCAAGAGCAGCCGAGTCTTTTCGCAAATCACTCGTGAATCATTCCCGGAATCGCATGAATCGCACAGAGCGAGTCGGGTGATTCATTCCGAATTTCTCGTTCTGGCGTCAAAAAACCAGGGGGACTGCTGAGAAACTGTGTCCTGATGACATGGAATCGATGAATCACTTTGGCTGGCTGGTTCGCAAACCGCTGCTTTTTCAGTCACAGCGCGCTCAGACTGTTTGATTCCTACGCTTCTTGGGTAGGCGCAGCGCCAACAGCCCCATGATCACGCCCAAATAGATCAAGGGCTCAAGCTCCCAGACCTTCTTGACCATGATGAAATGCACCGCACCAAGGATAACCGCGACATAAGCAAGTTTGTGCAGCTTGTGCCATGTGGCACCAAGGCGGCGCACGGACCAGTTGTTGGACGTCACCGCCAGCGGCACAAGAAGCAGAAACCCTATCATGCCGATGGTGATGTAAGGACGCTTTATAATGTCCGCCCAAATCTGGCTGATGATCCCCACATCCAGAACGAGCCAGACCAGCAGGTGCAAGGCTACATATATAAAGGCAAGCAAACCAAACGTTCGGCGGAACCGGATCAGGTTCACACCAAGATATCGCCGCAGTGGCGAGATACATAATCCGATGATCAGAAGCTGCAGGGCGATCTCGCCCAGCTCATGTTCCAACGCCTTGATCGGTTCACGCCCAAGGCCACCCGTTTGGGCCAGATAAAGCAACCAAGGCACGGGCAAGAGATACAGTATATAGACAGCCCAAACCGGAACCTTTCGGGCAAAGCCGTTTATGCGGTCTGTGAGTGGCATGGGCTGATACTATATACTAACGTTTGTGCTCAGTAGAACTTGCTCAGGTCCATACCGGCATAGAGGCTCGCGACCTCTTCTTCATAGCCGTTGAACATCAGGGTCGGAATACGCGGGGAAAACAAGCCGCCGCCGATCACGCGTTCCGTCGCCTGTGACCACCGCGGGTGATCGACCTCAGGGTTCACATTTGCATAAAAGCCGTATTCGCTGGGCTGCAGCTGCTGCCACGTATTTACCGGCGCTTCATCCGTTACCGTAATGCGCACGATCGACTTGATCGATTTGAAGCCATATTTCCACGGCACCACCAACCGCATCGGCGCGCCATTCTGGTTGGGGATATCCCTGCCATATATACCAGTGGCCATCATGGTCAGCGGATGCATCGCCTCATCAAGCCGCAGCCCCTCGACATAAGGCCAGTCGATGAAGTTGCTGCTCTGACCACGCATCTCGGAGGGCCGGTAAAGGGTTTCGAAGCGTATGTATTTCGCCCCCTCCTGCACACCCGCGAATTCCAGCAGGTCCGCCAGTTCAAAACCATTCCACGGAATCACCATCGACCACGCCTCAACACAGCGGAAGCGGTAGATGCGCTCTTCCACGGTCATCGCCTTCATGATGTCTTCGAAATCATAATCCGCCGGACGATCCACCATCCCGTCGATCTTCACCGTCCAGGGCGATGTCGTCAGCGCATCGGCATATCGGACCGGATCATCCTTGCCGGTGCCGAATTCATAGAAGTTGTTATATTGTGTAATGTCATCCCACGACGTGGGTTCAAGCGCCTCTTCAGCAGCAACCGCCTGCCCCGTCATCGCTAATCCGGCACCCGCCGCCGCTGCGCCCATCAATTGACGTCTGTTCAGAAACAGCGCCTCATCCGTCACATCGCGATCTTTAAGGGTGTTCTTCCAGCGAAAGGCCATTTTTTGCTCCGGTTTTTTACGTGTTGCAGCAGATGTAGGCGTCGGAGCACGCGCAACCAAATGAATTGCGGACAGATTTCACATTTATCACCAGAATGTTTGACGCTGTAATAGAAGGCAAAGCGCCGCTAGAGGCCCAATAGCCCCGGCAAATCACCCATCGCATGAAAGACATCGTCGCATACAGGCGTCAGCAGCGCGGCATCCGTTTCCGCAGCAAACCCCAGACACCACATGCCCGCTGCCTGCCCGGCGCGGGCCCCATTGGGGCTGTCTTCAATGACCACGCAGCGGTTGGGCGCAACACCGGCATCCGCCGCCGCCTTGAGATAGACATCCGGCGCGGGTTTTGGCTGCGCGACGTCTTCGCGTGAATAGACGCGCCCCTCTAGCCGGTTGATGAGCCCTGTTCTGGTCAGTGTGATCTGCATCTTTTTATGGGGACCATTGGACCCGACCGCATAGGGTATGCCCGCCGCATCCAGCGCATCCAGAACACCAAACACACCGGGAATGATTTCAACGGACGCCCCAAGCGTCTCGAAGACCTCCGCATAAATCTGATCTACCCAGTCTTTTGGCAGGTCCGCGCCAAGTTCCAGCGCCTTGGCTTCTACACCCATGATCGTGCCACCAAGAAACATCGCGCCAAGTTCTGCATGGGTAAGCGCCAAGCCGTGCCGCCGCAGGTTCAGACACAACACGTCCGCCGTCAGCGCTTCGCTATCGACCAAGACGCCGTCACAATCAAACAGAACCATTTCGGGGGGCATTTTCATAGGCTTCGTAGTGCACCCCAGCCCGCCGGTCGTCAATGCTCAGGCGTGAAATAGCGGCAGATCACTCACGGTTCCTGACATATTCGTTATTGGAAATAATCACGCGGCACTGCTTAGTGCGAAGACCAGCCCGATCAATGCCAACCTGTTGAAAAATAGGGTGATCCAGCCGTGGGTTTCAACCGTTTCCCTTACGATGCCACTCACGGCAGACCTAAAACAAAATATCGGGAGAATTCCATGCTTCGTAAAACACTCTTTGCCCTTACAGCAGCAACAGCCCTCGCAACTACCGCCGCCTTTGCAGGTGCCAAGAAAGACATCGTCGACACAGCTGTCGGTGCCGGCACATTCGAAACACTGGTTGCAGCCGTCAGCGCGGCTGATCTTGTGGACACGCTGAAAGGCGATGGCCCCTTCACTGTATTCGCACCCACGGATGAGGCATTCGCCGCTCTGCCCGAAGGCACGGTCGAAAACCTGCTCAAGCCAGAGAACAAGGACCAGCTTATCGCGATCCTGACCTATCACGTTGTCGCCGGCAAAGTGATGTCCACGGACCTGACTGACGATATGACAGCCGCAACTGTCAACGGCAGCGACATCATGATCGATCTGGATGACGGCGTGAAAATCAACGAGGCCAGCGTGATCACGGCGGACATCGAAACATCCAATGGCGTGATCCACGTGATTGATGCGGTGATCCTGCCGCCACAAAGCTGATCACGGTATCTGTAAAAAAGGATGGCCCGGCAAAACTGAATTGCCGGGCCATTTCAATTATTGATGTGGGTTAGTGTACGACCGCTTCATCCGGCTTGGGCTTGTTGGTCGCCGCGATCCTGTCGCCGATTAACAGACCTTCGCTGCCGACACTGACCTGAATGACATCGCCATCTTTGACGTCCCCTGCCAAGATCATCTCGGCAAGCGGATCCTGCAAGGCACGCTGGATCACACGTTTCAGCGGGCGCGCGCCAAAGACCGGGTCGTAGCCTTCGTCCGCGAGCCACATGCGTGCCGCGTCATCCAGTTCCAGTGCGATCTTGCGACCCGCCAGCCGTTTCAACAGACGCGCCATCTGAATGTCGACGATCCCATCCATATCGGTCCGTGCAAGTCGGTCAAAGATGATCGTCTCATCCAGACGGTTCAGGAATTCTGGCCGGAAATGGGCGCGGACCGCATCCATCACATCCCGCTTTGCACCCGATGCATCGGCCCCATCAGGCAGCTGGCTAAGCGCCTGCGCCCCAAGGTTTGATGTCAACACGATCAACGTCTGTTTGAAATCCACCGTGCGACCCTGACCGTCGGTCAGAACCCCATCATCCAGCACCTGCAACAGGACGTTGAAAACATCCGGGTGGGCCTTTTCGACCTCATCGAACAGGACAACCTGATAGGGTCTGCGACGCACAGCTTCGGTCAAAACGCCGCCTTCATCGTACCCGACATAGCCGGGAGGGGCACCGATCAGGCGCGACACCGCGTGTTTTTCCATGAACTCTGACATGTCGATGCGCACCATCGCATTGTCGTCATCAAACAGAAACTCAGCGACCGCTTTGGTCAGTTCGGTTTTACCAACACCGGTTGGCCCAAGGAACAGGAACGAGCCCAAAGGCCGGTTCTCATCATTCAGACCCGCGCGCGCACGGCGCACCGCGTTGGAAATCGCGCGCACCGCGGGTTCCTGCCCGATCACCCGGCCATGCAGCTGATCCTCCATGCGCAGCAGTTTATCGCGTTCACCTTCCAGCATTTTGCCCGCCGGGATACCGGTCCAGCGCTCAACCACACTTGCGATCTGCTCGGGGCGCACGGCTTCTTCGACCATGACGTCGCCGTCGTCCCGCCCCTCGGCAGCCTCCAGCTGCTTTTCCAGTTGCGGGATCACACCATAGGACAGTTCGCCCGCTTTACCGAGGTTCCCCTCGCGCTTGGCGATTTCCAGTTCCGCGCGGGCGTGATCAAGTTGTTCCTTGAGATCACGCGCCCCGGCCAACTTGTCCCGCTCGGCCTGCCATTTCGCAGTCATCGCATCGCTGCGCTCCTGCAATTCGGACAGTTCCTTTTCCAGCGTCTCAAGGCGATCCATGCTTGCCGCATCGTCCTCACGCCGGAGCGCTTCGGCCTCGATCTGCATTTGCAGAATCTGGCGGTCGATGGCGTCCAGTTCTTCGGGTTTGCTGTCCACTTCCATGCGCAAACGCGATGCCGCTTCGTCCACGAGGTCGATTGCCTTATCAGGCAAGAACCGGTCGGTGATGTAGCGGTGGCTCAGCGTCGCCGCCGCGACCAGCGACGAATCCGAGATACGCACACCATGGTGAAGCTCGTATTTCTCTTTGATACCACGCAGGATCGACACCGTGTCCTCGACCGTTGGCTCCTGCACCAGAATGGGCTGGAACCGACGCGCAAGGGCTGCGTCTTTTTCAACATATTTGCGATACTCATCAAGCGTGGTTGCCCCGACACAATGCAACTCACCACGCGCAAGGGCAGGTTTGATCAGGTTGGCCGCATCCATTGCGCCATCCGCCTTACCCGCGCCGACAAGCGTGTGCATCTCGTCGATGAAAAGAATGATCTCGCCCGCAGCTTCCGTGACTTCGGTCAGCACCGCTTTGAGGCGTTCTTCAAATTCACCGCGAAACTTTGCACCCGCGATCAATGCACCCATATCCAGCGCGAGCAGCTTCTTGTTGCGCAGGGATTCAGGCACATCGCCATTTACGATCCGCAGGGCCAGCCCTTCGGCAATCGCGGTTTTACCAACGCCCGGCTCCCCGATCAGCACCGGATTGTTCTTGGTCCGGCGGCTCAGAACCTGCATGGTGCGGCGGATCTCCTCGTCCCGACCGATAATCGGGTCGATCTTGCCCGCCTCGGCCCGATCTGTCAGGTCCATCGCGTATTTCTTCAACGCATCATAGCCTTCTTCGGCGGTTGCGGTATCCGCTGTGCGCCCCTTGCGCACATCGTTAATTGCGCCGTTCAACGCCTGCGCGGTCACCTGCCCCGCATCCAAGGCCGTTTTGGCCCCTGATTTGACCATGCACAGCGCCATCAAGATGCGCTCGACAGGGACAAAACTGTCACCGGCCTTTTTGGCCAGTTGCTCGGCCTCGGCGAGGACCTTGGTCGTGGTGCCATCCACATAAACCTGTGCAGCATCACCGGTCACCTTGGGCATTTTACCCAGTGCGAGATCAACAGCATCCAGGACCTGCGCTGGTTGCCCACCCGCAGCCGAGATCAGATTGCTGGCCAGCCCCTGATCGTCATCCATCAATGCTTTTAATAAGTGTTCGGCTGCCAATCTCTGATGGCTTTCACGTGCCGCAATCGTCTGTGCCGCCTGGATAAACCCGCGCGACCGTTCCGTGAACTTGTTCAAGTCCATGGCAATCTCCTTTTCGTTAAGCGTCCCCTTTGCGCTGCGCCCGACTTGGCGGCACGTCAGCGTACTGGACCTTTCCTTTCATTTGGGAAGCGGAACCCGACGCTTCAAGAGCGAAACAATACCACCTCCGCCTTTCTTCTACTTTAACGCGCCGTAAAACGCAGTGATCCATGTCAAGATCAGGGTGGGAATAGGGTGCGGCCTTTCCCCGTTACGCACACCGAGCGGTCGCGTAAATTGATCTCAAGAGGGTGGGATGGCGAGTGTTTGGTTAAGTTGTATTCCTCTTAGGTACGAATAGTGACGAGTTGGCATGGTACGCCATAAACGCATAAAAACGCCTGCGTGTTAAAGCGGCGTGCATTGCAAAAGAGCCTTTGGCGTTTTGTCGATGCGCGCAGTCCTTTCTCGGGGCGAGCCGCTTTTCCAACGCAACGGCTGCAAATTGACCTTACGCCCGAGTACAGTCAGCCGACTGTGTTCGGGCTTTTTCATGCACATCTCCCTGCGCTACATAGACAGCATGCGCCGCAGCGCATAAAGCATCGCCCCATGCACAGGAGAATGCCCGATGACTGACACCACAACACCCGACGACCGCCTGATCGTGGCACTGGATGTCCCGAACGCCCTTGCCGGGCACGAGCTTGCCGCTCAGATCGGGGATGCGGTCGGTTTTTATAAAATTGGCCTTGGCATGTTGACGGGCGGCGGGCTTGCCTTGGCCAATGAGCTCAAGCAAGAGCACGGGAAGCGGATCTTTCTGGACATGAAGCTCTTTGACATCAGCGCCACGGTAGAAGCAGCCGTTCGGGGCCTTGCGCAATTCGATCTGGATTTCCTGACGGTGCATGGTGACCCGCACGTGGTACGCGCCGCGCGCGAGGGTGCCGCCAATTCCGACATGAAAATTCTGGCCGTAACGATCCTGACATCGCTGGACCGGGGCGATCTTGACCAATGCCTGATCCAAGACGGTGAACTCTCTGATCTGGTGCAGATGCGCGCGGATCGCGCCTTTGAAGCCGGGGCAGATGGCGTCATCGCGTCCCCCCATGAGGCGGCACTCATCCGCGCCCTTCCCTCCGCCACGGGTCGGTTGATCGTGACCCCCGGCGTGCGCCCCGCAGGCGCGGATCTGGGGGATCAAAAGCGAGTCGCCACGCCTGCAAACGCGATTGCGGATGGCGCGGACCACATTGTGGTGGGCCGTCCGGTCTGGAAGGCGCAAAATCCGCGTGCCGCGGCACAAGCCATCCTGACCGAGCTGAAAAGCCCACAAGCCCACAACCCAAATCGCTGAAAAGCCTTTGGAAACCGGACTTATCCACAACCTGAAGAAGACTGTCGCAAAACCTCTGCGACGCTAAAGACTGTGGCCCACAGACAACAGACAACAGGATGTAGCCAAATTATGGCGCGGCGGCTTAGGTAAATTCACTCATGAGTGGTACCGTTAGCTGAGTGATACTCCCCGACGAACCGCTTCTTCCTGAGGTTCGTTACCTCCCCCCGCTCAAGGCAGCGGGGGGCTTTTCACCGCCAAAGCATGACATACTCAGAACTGCGAAGCCAAATTCGGCATGTTCATTGATCCTGATCTGACCTAACCTGAGCGCCAAGCGTTCTCCACATAGCTGCGATATGCCAACACTCTGCCGCGACTGTTTTTCCCTATTTGACCACGGGCAACGCTGCCCCAACTGCAGCAGCCCGCGCAGGATCGCGCATGCTGAACTGACGGACCTTTCAATCGCGCATATGGATTGTGACGCCTTTTACGCCTCGGTGGAAAAGCGCGACAATCCTGAGCTTGAGGGCAAGCCCGTGATCATCGGCGGCGGGCGGCGCGGCGTTGTCTCAACCGCATGTTATGTGGCGCGCATTCGCGGTGTCCGTTCGGCGATGCCCATGTTTCAGGCGCTCAAACTCTGCCCCGAAGCCATCATCATCAAACCCCGGATGCAAGCCTACGTCGAGGCCTCCCGCGCGATCCGCGCCATGATGGAAGACCTCACGCCAGCCATCGAACCGCTGTCGCTGGACGAAGCCTTCATGGACCTGTCCGGGACCGCGCGCCTGCACGGGGCACCACCGGCGGTCATGCTGGCCAAACTGGTCAAGCGGATGCATCAGGAACTGGGGCTGACCGGGTCAATCGGGCTGTCTCACAACAAGTTCCTCGCCAAAGTCGCGTCTGACCTCGACAAACCGAACGGTTTTTCGATCATCGGCAAGGCCGAAACCGCCGCCTTTTTGCGCAACAAGCCGGTGCGCATGATCTGGGGGGTGGGCGCGGCAGGGCAGGCCTCGCTGGAAAAAGCGGGTATTCGCACGTTTTCCGACCTGTTGCGGTGGGACAGGCGTGATCTGGGGGCACGGTTCGGGTCCATGGGCGACAGGCTCTGGCATCTGGCGCGGGGCGAAGATCATCGTCGCGTCTCAGCCCACACGCCAATGAAATCAATCTCGAACGAGACCACCTTTCATGATGATACCTCTGATCCGGAGCTTCTGGACGGGCACCTGTGGCGCATGGCTGAAAAGGTTTCAGACCGCGCCAAAGCCAAACAGCTTGCGGGCAGGGTCATCACGCTGAAACTCAAGCGCGCGGATCATTCGCTGCTGTCACGACGGGTCAGCCTGCGCGATGGCACCCAGATGGCAGATACGATCTATCGCACCGCCCGTGGTCTGTTTGATCAGGTCGGCAATCAAGGCCCCTACCGCCTGCTGGGCTGTGGCCTGTCGGACCTTATTCCAGAAGGCGGCGCGGATCTGTCAGGCGACCTTCTTGATCCACAGGCGCGGCAACGAAACGCTGCTGAGCGCGCAACAGACAAGATAAGGGATCGCTTTGGCGCGGATGCCATCCTCAAAGGGCGCTCGCTGCGTTAAGTGGCCAAGTAGAGCCGTCGGCGTTACTCTGCGGCAAGCGGCATTTTTTCCTGACCGATCTGCGCGATTTCAGCCACCGCCGCGCGTATGGCCGCGCGCACAGCTTCAAAATTTGAATTCGTCCGAATGCGTTTTTCATCCATGTAAAGCGCTCGATCAAGCTCTACCTGAACCGCATGCTGCCCGCGCTGCGGCCGCCCATAGGCCTGCGCAATATAGGCTCCGGCAAAGGGCGCATTGCGCGCCACACGAAACCCCTGCGCAACAAAGGCCGCTTCGACACGGTCCACGACACTGCCCGCCGCCGCCGCGCCGAATCTGTCGCCCAACACGATATCCGGACGTTGCCCACCGGACCGCACAACACTTTCCACGGCCTCATGCGGCATCGAGTGGCAGTCAATCAACACCGCCTGTCCGTGAAAACTATGCGCGTCATTCAAAAGAACCTGAAGCTTTTGGTGGTAGGGATGCCAATATCGGTCAAGCCGTTCCTGCGCATCGGCCATGGCGATCTTGCCGCGATAAATCGCGCGCCCATTCGCCACGACCCGTGGAATCACGCCCAACCCTGATGCCACCCTCGGGTTATGCCCCTGCCGGCGCACGCCTTCGATCAGTGCAGGGTCCAACTCATCGGGGCTGCGGTTCAGATCGACATAGGCACGCGGTGCGGCTGCCTTGATGAACCGCGCACCAAAGGCCGGCGCACAGTCAAACAAGCGGTCAACGAAAGCGTCCTCGGATGACCGTATCAACCGGTCATTCAGAACCGTTTTGCGGATCATATCCTTGGGGTACGCCGAACCACTATGCGGTGACGCAAATACCACGCAAGATGTATCGCGCTTCGGCAGACAGATGTGATAGGCGACGTGTACCATTCGTATTCCCTCGTCTAATACATAGCGCAGAACGATTGGAAACCAAAAGCCCTTGATCCCCCGGACGACTCCTTTTATAGACGCCGCTACCGGCGCGTTTTTTCGCGCCCCATTTTTTGTGGGGTTCGGGAATGCGCGGCAACATAGTGGGTGATTAGCTCAGCGGTAGAGCACTTCGTTGACATCGAAGGGGTCACTGGTTCGATCCCAGTATCGCCCACCATTTGATACACTGGTCCGTTTCGACGGGCTGCCCGAAACCCGGCGCCGCACCGCGCCACAACATGAGGAGAACGACCATGAAGGTTCGCAATTCGCTCCGCTCGCTCAAGAATCGGCACCGCGACTGCCGTGTTGTGCGCAGGAAGGGCCGCGTCTACGTCATCAACAAGACGCAACGCCGGTTCAAAGCCCGTCAGGGTTAAACCAGACAAATTACGAAAAAAGGCCGCCCCACTCGGGCGGCTTTTTTTATGCGCTCAACAGGGGAACTTTCGCACCTCATATGCGGGGTTCGAAAAGTACGGCGCGAAATCCGTGGGAATCACGGGATCATCTGTGCCCGCAGACAACCGGTCCGGTGCAAAACGGTTTGGAAAACGCACCAGCGCGCCCTCATCCGTCAATCGCGTCGCATAGCCATCAAGATCATCAAACGGCGCTTGTGGTCGTGCGAATTCGGCCGCGCTGATGCGCTGACAAATGAATTGAGCCTTAACGGTGATGACATCCTGAGAGGCCGTAAAATCGATGACATGGCCCAGCTTCGTCGCGAAATCCATCACGGCAAATTGCAACGACCCGTCCAAAACGAATAGCGTCGTTTCATCTTTACCGAATAAAAACTCTTCGCCCTGCCACCGCGCGCCCGTCGCAAAGCGGACGTCATAATCCCCCGGCGGCACCAGTACCTTGAAGAATTGCCCCCCTTCGATAAAGGCGGCAAGGGCGGGGGCGTGCGTTTCAGCATCCACCAACGTCATCATGTAATCCTGACCCGGCGATGTCTTGACCTGTAACGGGAAAACGGCAGGCAGCCCGGTCTTATTCCACATGAGACCAGCTGGCTGCTGCTCGGCCCAGACCGCTGTCACCAAGAGGCTTAACCACAGGGACGGCAGGAATATGAGTTTTGAAATCACTTTCCGCACGGGCTGCCTATACCATACCTTCGGTTGTGATGCGAACCACTGCACCACAATGTTTGCAATGCACCGCGTCATGGTCATGTTTGGTCAACCCACAGGACTGACAGGTATACCGCACCTTGGAGGGCTGGATGATGGCCCGCGCCAACTGCACGAACAAGGCCACGCCCACCACCATGATCACCACAGCCAGCAGCTTGCCGCCCGTGGTCGTGGGTGTGATATCTCCGTACCCTGTGGTCGTCAGCGTGGAAACCGTGAAGTAAAGGGCGTTGATATACCCCTCAATCCCCGTGCCGCGTTCGACAAACAAAGCAAACACAACCGACGTTGTGAAAAACACGAACACGAACAGGTTGACGGCCGCAATGACGGCGCCCTCATGTTTGACAAAAAATGGGCTGACACGCCGCAAGTCGCGCAGCAGGTGGTATGAATGAATGATACGCAGGCCGCGCAGAATGCGCAGAAAGGCGAGATTTGCATGAATGAAAGGCGCGATCAACAAAGAGAGAATCACGATCACATCTGCGATCGTATAGATTTTCAACAGCATCTCCCTGCGGTCAGTGGCAATCCAGAGCCGCGCAGCAAAATCCATTAAGATAAACAGGCCAAGTGCGAAACCGAGAGTTTCCAGCCCGACGGTCGCAGGCAAGGGTGCAATGGCGATAAACAGGATGATCGTGAACACATCAAAAAGGATCAGCCCAAATCGGAATCGCCGTGAGCGTCGTTCTGAGCCTGTGTAAAGCTCTGTCACTGTTTGTTTTAATTGGTCCATCATGGGCAGCATCAACTCAAAACCCGGTGTTCTTGGCAAGGGTAATCCGGCAACCCGGGGACGGACATCACAAAACAGTGCGCTTAAAACGGCCTTGCGATCTCAACTTCAGAACTTAGGTTCCCTTACACACTCGCAAATTCAAGAGGCTCTCATGACCATCGAAACGGAATACACCCCGCCCAAAGTCTGGACGTGGGAGGCAGAGAGCGGTGGCAAATTCGCCAGCATCAACCGCCCCATTGCAGGCCCAACCCATGACAAGGACCTCCCGGTTGGCAAACACCCCTTGCAGCTTTACTCGCTTGCGACACCCAACGGCGTCAAAGTCACCGTGTTGCTCGAAGAGCTATTGGCGCTTGGCATAAACGAGGCCGAATATGATGCCTGGCTGATCAAGATCGGCGATGGCGATCAATTCGGCAGTGGCTTTGTCGAGGTGAACCCAAACTCCAAAATTCCCGCCCTGATGGACCGGTCCGGCGATGCACCGCAGCGTGTTTTCGAATCTGGTGCCATACTTCTCTATCTGGCGGAAAAATTCGGGCAGTTCATCCCGGATGATCCCGCCGGGCGTGCCGAAACGTTGTCATGGCTCTTTTGGCAAATGGGCTCCGCGCCTTATCTGGGCGGTGGTTTTGGCCACTTTTACGCCTATGCACCCGAAAAGATGGAGTATCCGATCAACCGGTTTTCCATGGAGGCCAAGCGCCAGCTTGACGTGCTGGAGCGACAGCTTTCACAGAATGATTTCATCGCAGGAAACACCTATACGATCGCGGATATGGCGATCTGGTCGTGGTACGGGCAACTCGTGCTTGGGCGGCTCTATGATGCGGCTGAGTTTCTGGATGTCACCAGCTACACGCATGTGCTGAACTGGGCCAAGAAGATCGACGCACGTCCCGCTGTGCAACGTGGGCGCATGGTAAACCGCATGTCCGGCGCGCCGGAAACACAATTGCACGAACGCCACGATGCATCTGATTTCGAAACGCAGACGCAAGACAAAATCGGCGATAAATCCTGATCGTTCCGGTTCGGGGGCGCGACAGTTCAAATCGCACCCCCGGCCCCGTTTTAACCCGTGACAAAGCCGCGTTTCACAGCGCGATGCCACCGCCTTTGCGGGGTGGACGTCCCTCAAAAAAATCAAAGATATCGTCAAACACCGGCAGATGCGACGCAAACATCAAATGCCCCTGATCCGCGTATCCGGTCACAGGAACACCACCGATCTGGCGCGCAAAATGCGTCACCTGTTGTGGTGAAAACACCGGATCCTCCAGCCCTTGGAAAAACCGGATCTGTCCCTTTTCAAATGCTGTATCCTTGGGCAAGCGCCACCGCCGCAAGTCAGCCATATGCGCCTTCGGCATGCCACCTTCCGGGAAAACAATCCGATCTGCACGCCCATCGATGATCTGTGCCGCGCGGATGCTGAGCGTCTGATCAGACAGCACCGGCGTGCCAAATAGCAACAGTCTGTAATACTCAAGCCAAACCTTGCGCAGCCGACCCGATCTGACCCGCCATGCAGCGCTCAGGATCAGTCGTGTGGTGCGCAACGCCGTTTCTGTGCCACCCCCACGTTCAACTGCCGGCGATAAACCCGCCACTTTCACATCGTTCCGCATCCTGTGCGCCGCTGATAACGCGATTGGCGCGCCTGTGGAAAAGCCAAGCAGGCGAAACGGCGTATCTGGATGCGCGCTCGCGAGGTCCGCGATTTCAGCCGCTGCCTTTTCTATTTTGAGCGCAGGGGACAGAGGGCGGCTGTCAAGCCCGGGAAACCGATATGTAGCCAACCCATAGCCAGCCTCCTGCCAGCGCTGCACGGGGGCAAAAATGTCGCCACGCGACAGCGCACCGGGGATCAGCACGGCTATCACCCGCGCCCGCGACAAAGCTTGCGCGTCGTAGCTGAGGTGCGGCACGTCAGTCGTAGCTGCGCTGGTCTTCGATGACCATACCATCCTTGGGCAGACTTCCCACGGGGACAACTTCCACCACCGCCTTCAACTTGAGGGTCTCCACAACACTCGAAGCATAGCGCGTTGCATCTGCAGTGTCGTTTGCCTCAACCTTGACGGTCATCGCGTCTTGCTCGTCCGCGCGGGTGATAACAACGCGTGCCTTCACGACTTCCTCGTGATGATCGACAAAAGACGCGACCTGTTCGGGGCGCACGAACATCCCCTTGACCTTGGCTGTCTGATCTGCGCGCCCCATCCACCCTTTGATCCGGCGATTTGTGCGACCACACGGGCTTTCACCTTCCATGAACGCGCTCAGGTCACCGGTGGAAAAACGGATCAGCGGGTAATCGGGGTTCAGCGTGGTGACGATGACCTCGCCAACTTCCCCCTCCGGCACAGGTGTCCCGGTTCCGGGTGTGACAATCTCAACGACCACCTGTTCATCCAGAATGAGCCCTTCCATCGCAGGTGATTCATAGGCGATGTTTCCCAAATCTGCCGTCGCATAGCACTGCAAACACAGGATGCCCCTCTCCGCATATTCCTTACGCAGGGACGGAAAGAGCGCGCCGCCGCCAACTGCCGCCTTGGCAATCTTCAACTCGATGCCCATGTCATCTGCTTTATCCAGAATGACCTTGAGGAAATCCGGCGTGCCCGCATAGGCGGTGGTGCCGACGTCTCGCGCGGCAGTGACCTGGAGTTCAGTCTGGCCCGTTCCGGCGGGCAGAACAGTCGCCCCTACGGCATGGGCGCCGCTTTCAAAAATGGCACCTGCAGGTGTCAGGTGATAGCCAAAACAGTTCTGGACAATATCCCCGTTGCCAATGCCAACCGCATGCAGAAAGCGGCCCATGCGAAACCAGTCATGGTTCACATCGAAGGGTTCGTAAATCGGGCCCGGTGACTGGAATATATGGCTGAAACCGGTGGCCGGTTTCGTGGTGAAGTTGCCGAACGGCATATGCATTGATTGCGCATGGCCCAGATCGGATTTACGCAGCACAGGCAGGTCCGCCAATGTTGCCACGTCTGTTATGGTGTCGGCATCGTATGCGTCCAAGCGGCCCGCATATCCTTGCAGTTTCTGGGCCTTGGCGATTTGCCGGGGTAATGTCCGGCTCAAATGCCCGGCGCGTTCATCCGCTGTGCGTAATTCCAAGCTGTCAAAAAATAATTCTAAATGTTTTTTCATTGTTTCCTAATGATCCTGAGGCTGTCTTCCAATTCAACAATAGTCTCATTCAACTCATCAATAGACTCGACAAGTTCCCAAACGTCTTTCTTACTATGATCTTTTCGGTATTTGGGGTCAGTTTCGAGCAGCTCGCTTCCGATCGCTTTGACTCGATTTCTGACATTTTTCTTTAAATCATACGAGTTCTCTAACTGCCTGCGCTGTCGTTTCGAATAGTTTTCCTTATCGGAAAAGCGGTTTGCTAATTTCGACAACTCGAGGCGAACGTCCATCTCATCGAAAAAGAAACTATTCAGTCGCTGTTGAGCATCATCAGGCAAAGGCTCTCCATTTCCATAGGCCCTTAACAGACCCAACGTGCCACTCTCTTCAAAGTAAAGAAATTCCAGAGCCCGGGCCAGCAAACGGTAGTCCGTGTTTCCATATGTCCGAACAAGTTGCTCACGCTCTTTTGGCAAACTGGAGAATAGCAGCTTGAGGGATTCGACAAGTGCTTTGATTTCCGCAAGGGACATGGAATAGACACCCTCCCTTAACTCAGCCAACGCTTGCGTCGACGATAACTGCGCACATCGCGAAAAGACTTCCGCCCCTGTTCCGACATACCCAAATAGAATTCCTTCACGTCCGGGTTTTCCCGCAAATCCGCTGCGGGCCCGTCCATCACAACACGTCCGGATTCCAAAATATACCCGTAATGCGCAAAGCGCAGCGCCACGTTTGTGTTCTGTTCGGCCAATAAAAAGGTTACGCCCTCGTTTTCGTTCACAGATTTCACGATCTCGAAAATTTGCTCAACCAACTGAGGGGCGAGGCCCATCGAGGGTTCATCCAGCAGAATCGTCTCCGGTTTTGACATCAGCGCCCGCCCGATCGCGGTCATCTGCTGCTCCCCGCCTGAAGTATAACCCGCCTGACTTTTACGCCGCTCTTTCAGGCGCGGGAAATAGTCATAGACCATTTCCAGATCGCGTTGGATCGCGGCTTTGCCCTCGCGCCGGGTGTAAGCTCCGGTCAGCAGGTTTTCTTCGACCGTGAGGTGTTCAAAGCAGTGCCGCCCTTCCATGACCTGCACGACACCGGATTTCACAGTATCCGCGGGATCCTGATGCTGGATCACCTTGCCGCGGTACTTGATTGAGCCTTTCGTGACCTCACCACGTTCGGAAGCCAAGAGGCCCGAGATCGCCTTGAGGGTCGTCGTCTTGCCAGCACCGTTCCCGCCCAGCAAGGCAGTAATACCCCCTCGCGGCACATTCAGGCTCACACCTTTCAGAACGAGAATCACATGGTTGTAGATGACCTCGATGTTGTTCACTTCGAGAACGTTTTCGGTCTGGCCCTCTGCTGCGTCGAACATTTCCATCGCTCCTGATCTATGCGCCGGGCCAGCCCGTGTTTGCACATTTAACGCCTGCTGGATGCATGACGTCCAGCCTATCATGGGTGGCGCCCCCCGGCGACATATCTGTCGCCGGGGGGCGCCCTAGTGTCTAGTTACAGCCGGGTGTGATGTTATTTTCAGCTGCAAAGGCTGCGGCGTCCTCAGCGATCAACGGCCCGATGACATCCTGATCCGACTGTTCGTAATCGGAAATCAGCGTCCACTGGTCATTTGTCCCGCTCCACTGCGCCATGGCGACAAAGCCACCACCACCGTGGTTTTCACAGGACACATCAAACGCAGGGCCGAAGTTTGGCAGCCCAAGTGCCGCCATCTTCTCTTCGGTGATCTTGAGGGCTTCCATACCGTCGCGCATCATGGGTGCCGTAATTTCCGCAACTCCATGGATTTCCTGCGCGGTCTTGGCCGCTTCAGCCGCCAGCATCGCCGCGTAAAGGCCGCGGTTATACAGAACCGTACCGATCTGATCCCCCGCTCCGGCGGCCTTGCCCGCATCCACTACATATTTCTGGATGTCGTCGAACACAGGGAAATCACTGCCGACATTGTGGAACGCCAACGCCTTATACCCATCAGCGGCACCGCCCGCCGGGCGGACATCGTTTTCAGACCCAGACCACCAGATGCCAATGAAATTTTCCATCGGGAATCGGATGTTCGCGGCTTCCTGAACGGCGACCTGATTCATCACACCCCAGCCATACATGATGACATTGTCAGGGCGTTCGCGACGAATCTGCAGCCACTGCGATTTCTGTTCCTGTCCGGGGTGATCCACCGCCAGCAACAACAGCTCGAACCCGTGCTTTTCCGACAGCTCTTCGAGCGTGCGGATCGGTTCCTTGCCATAGGCAGAGTTATGATAGACCAGCGCGATCTTTTTGCCATCAAGCGACCCGTCGTTCACCTCCAGCAGATGCTTGATCGCAAAGGACGCGCCATCCCAATAGTTCGCAGGATAGTTAAAGATGTTGCGGAAAACCGTGCCATCCTTGGCAGAGGTGCGGCCATAGCCCATCGAATGAACCGGAATACCATCTGCCGTCGCCTTCGGGATCAGCTGATAGGTGATGCCGGTCGACAGGGGTTGATAGACCAGCGCGCCGTCCCCCTTGGTGCTTTCATAACACTCCACACCCTTTTCGGTGTTGTACCCGGTTTCGCACTCGGGGACCCGCGTCATGACACCGCCGATCCCGCCATCGCGTTCGTTCAGCAGCGTAAAGTAATCCGCATAGCCATCCGCAAAAGGGATCCCATTCGCGGCATATGGACCGGTGCGATAGCTCAGCGACGGGAACACGAGGTCCGCCATGACCGGGCTTGCCGCCATCAGGGCCGCAACGGCCCAGGTTCCTATTTTGTATTTCATCGGTATTTCCTCCCTAAATTGTTGTCCGATGCGCCGGTAGGCCGGCGTCTTATCTGCGGGCGAGCCCGCCTTCCGTTTCCTGTCTTCACCCTAGTGCGGGAAAGGCCACAAGCGTAGCTTTTCCTTGGCCAGACGCCAAAGCTGTGCAAGCCCATGCGGCTCAACGATCAAAAACAGTATGATCAACGCACCCACGACGACCAGATTGAGGTGCGCCACGATATCCGTGGGCCAGCCAAACCAATCAACTCCAATCACCTTGAGCAACACAGGCAGCAGCACCAGAAATGCAGCCCCCGCGAAAGAGCCAAAGATCGACCCCAAGCCACCAATGATGATCATGAAGAGCACAAGGAACGACTTGGTGATCCCAAAGACCTCACCGACCTCCACAGCGCCCAGATAAATCGCGAAAAACAAGGCACCTGAAATGCCCACAAAGAACGAACTGACAGCAAAGGCCGTCAGCTTGGCCTTGAGCGGGTTCACCCCGATGATCTCGGCTGCGATGTCCATATCCCGGATCGCCATCCACTGCCGCCCCATCGCCCCCCGCGTGAGGTTGCGCGCGATAACGGCGCTGGCAATGGTGAAAATCAGGCAAAACACATAGGCCGCCCATGCATCCGTATTGGGGCCTGTGATGATGATTCCAAAGGTGTCCCGCTCGGGCGCGTTGATCTGACCCGAGGCCGAATAGTTATAAAACCAGGAAACACGGTTAAACATCCAGACCAGAAAGAACTGCGCAGCCAGCGTCGCAACGGCCAGATAAAACCCCTTGATCCGCAAGGAAGGCAGGCCAAAAAGCACGCCGACAGCGGCCGTGATAGCGCCTGCCAAAAGCACGTGAATGAACATGCTCACGTCAGGAAACGCCGTCATCAGTTTGTAACAGGCGTAGGCCCCCACAGCCATAAAACCACCCGTGCCAAGGCTGACCTGCCCACAATATCCCACCAGAATATTCAACCCGATTGCCGCAATTGAATAGATCAAGAAGGGCATAAAGATCGAATTGACCCAATAATCGTTGACCATAAAGGGAATGACGACAATCGCGATGAACAACACCACATAGTAGCGATACCGGTCAAACCGGATCGGAAAGGTCTGGCTGTCTTCAGGGTAGGTTGTGCTGAAATCACCTGCTTCACGATAGAGCATTACGTATCCCCTGCGATTTTTGCATCGGTTGTCTCGTGGAAAAAGGAGCGTTCAAGCATCGCATGGCTCCGACGTTGAGAGGTTAACCACGTCACACAAAGCCACGGGATTTCCTAATTTTGCCCCAATTGAACTGGCACAACCGTTCGTGTGGGACGGAGTGGGTTTTATGACGGCGGTATTAAACGAGATCAGAAATCTGGATGCGCGGCTTGGTCGTGGGGAAATTACCCCGGCCGAGTATGAGGCAGCGCGCGGACGGCTCCTGCACGATATCGAAGACGCGCAAAGCGATTTTATCGACATCACACCGGCGCCCGAGGCACGCAATGCGCCACGACAAGGATCATCTGCATTGGGTCTTGGTCTGGTGGTCTGTCTGTTGGTCATGAGCCTGTGCATCAGCCTGACCTTGCTGTTCCTGCCCGATCTCAATCTGGCGCTGACTTTGGGCGTGACGATCCTCGCCGCGCTCAGCGTCGCGTTGTTGCAGGTCAAGGACGACTGACACTGCGCGCGCCGGTGCGCCCTTATGGCGTCAGACGCGCTCAATGATCTTCTCCCCAAAGAGGCCCTGAGGCCGGAACAGCAGGAATACCAGCGCCAACATATAGGCAAACCAGTTTTCCGTGGCGCCGCCAAGGTAGGGCTGACCAATCAGAAACTCGAACAACTTTTCGCCAACCCCGATGATCAGACCGCCAACGATCGCGCCGGGGATCGAGGTGAAACCGCCCAGCATCAGAACCGGGAGCGCTTTGAGCGCAATAAGGGACAGCGAAAACTGCACACCCGATTTCGCCCCCCACATGATACCGGCAACAAGGGCCACGAAACCCGCCAGCGACCACACCAGTATCCAGATGAAATTGAGCGACACGCCTACCGACAACGCCGCCTGATGGTCATCCGCCACCGCCCGCATCGCCCGGCCCTGCTTGGTGTATTGCGCAAACAACACGAGGCCCAGCACCAGAATGGCGGCCACAATCGAAGCCACGATGTCCAGATTATCGATGAAAAATCCGTATCCAAAGGCCTCGAAGGTCACGGCGTCTATGGTCTCGTTGATGCCCTGCGGCAGGCCGACTTCAAGCGTTTTGATGTCTGAGCCCCACATCAAATCCCCGACACCTTCGAGGAAATAGGCCAGCCCGATGGTCGCCATGAACAGGATAATCGGCTCCTGCCCGACCAAAAACCGGAAAATATATCGCTGCACCAACCAACTGAACAGCACCATGACTCCCATCGTCAGGAAAATCGCCGCCAGCGCGGGCACATTCCAGCCAAAATAATGAATCTCGGTGCCGAAAATCGCATTGATCAGATGCGCAAAAGGCACCTGCCCGTTCATGATCCCGTACAGCGTCATCGCCGCGAAAAGCGCCATGACGCCTTGGGCAAAGTTGAAAATACCGCTGGCCTTGTAGATCAGCACGAACCCCAGCGCCACCAGCGCATAAAGAACCCCGGCCATAAGCCCGTTCAGAAAAACCTCAGCGGTCCAAAGCAGTTGTTCAGGCATCGGAGTTCTCCCTGCACGAGCGAATGAGAGCGGGCTTGCCGGTTGAAGCGCCGCACCGACGCAATACCGACGTCATACCGACGTCATACCGACGTCCCAAATCAGTCATGCGCCACCCCCAGATAGGCGTCGATCACCGCCTGATTGTTGCGCACCTCGTCCGGTGTGCCGTCGCCGATCTTTTTGCCGTAATCCATCACAACCACCCGGTCTGAAAGGTCCATGACCACGCCCATGTCATGCTCGATCAGCGCAATCGTCGTGCCAAATTCATCGTTCACATCAAGGATAAAGCGGCTCATGTCCTCTTTCTCCTCCACGTTCATGCCCGCCATCGGCTCATCCAGCAGCAACAAAGACGGCTCCGCCGCCAAGGCCCGCGCCAGTTCCACACGCTTCTTCAACCCATAGGGCAGCCGGGATACCGGCGTTTTGCGGATCGCCTGAATTTCGAGGAAATCAATAATCTTTTCAGCAACTTCCCGATTTTCAGTCTCTTCGGCTTCGGCTTTGCCGCGCCAGATCGCCTGCCGCCAGATTTTGGTTTTCATATGCGTCAGACGCCCGGTCATCACATTGTCGAGCACTGACATGCCTTCGAACAAGGCGATGTTCTGGAACGTGCGCGCAATGCCTTGCCGCGCCACCTGATAGGGCTTCAACGCAGGACGCGGTGCACCCTGATAGAACACCTGACCTTCCTGCGGGACGTAAAACCCGGAAATGACATTCAGCATCGAAGACTTCCCGGCCCCGTTCGGCCCAATGATCGCGCGGATCTCCCCCTCGCGGATGTCAAAAGAGATGTCCTTGATCGCCTCCACTCCGCCAAAACGCAGGGTGATGTTCTTCATCTCCATCACCACTGGACCGATCTGGCGGCCATCTTCGGTCACGTAGCCGTCAATAGTATCTTTCATTCATACCTCTGAAAAACGGGGGGGTACGCCGTGTCCATCATTGCGCTGCCATCCTTGCACCAACCGGTTGCACCGCTGCCACCCGAACTTCCAGCGTTGCGGAGATTGAGCCCTTGCGCCCGTCTTCATAGGTCACTTCGGTCACGGTCGATATCTCAGGCGAGCCGTCATATAGTGCCGCGATAATATCCGCATATTTCTCTTCGATGATCCGGCGGCGGACCTTGCGGGTGCGGGTCAGCTCCCCATCATCCGCGTCCAGTTCCTTGTGCAGCACCACAAACCGATGGACCTGACAGCCAGACAGCATGACGTCCTCCGCGACGGAAGTGTTCACCTCTTCCACATGCTCCTGAATCATAGCCATAACCTGCGGGTGCCGCGCCAATTCCTGATAGGAGGCATAGCCGATATTGTTCCGTTCCGCCCAGTTGCCCACAGCGGTCAGGTCGATGTTGATAAAGGCCGTGCATTCGTCACGCTCGTTGCCAAACACCACGACCTCCAGAATGTTGGGAAAAAACTTGAGCTTGTTCTCCACATATTTGGGCGCAAAAAGCGATCCATCCGCCATTTTCCCAACATCTTTGGCGCGGTCGATGATCCGCAGATGGCCCGTGTCCTCTTCGATAAAGCCCGCATCCCCCGTGGCCACCCAGCCTTCGGCGTCCTTGGTGTCTGCCGTGCTTTCGGGGTTTTTGAAATACTCTACGAACACGCCCGGACTGCGGTAAAAGACTTCGCCATTCTCCGCGATTTTCAATTCAACGCCAGGGCAGGTCACACCAACCGTGTCGGATCGCACTTCGCCATCGGGTTGCGCGGTGATGAACACGGTCGCTTCGGTCTGCCCGTAAAGCTGTTTGAGGTTGATCCCGAGTGAGCGAAAAAAGTCGAAAATCTCAGGCCCGATCGCTTCGCCGGCGGTATAGCCCACGCGAATACGGCTGAACCCCAATGTGTTCTTCAGGGGGCCATAGATCGCCAATTCGCCAATGTTATATTTGAAACGGTCCCATTGGTTCACCGGTTGACCATCCAGAATATCCGGCCCGACGCGGCGCGCATGGGCCATGAAATAATCAAACAGCCATTTTTTGAACTGGCCCGCATCTTCCATACGAATCATTACATTGGTCAACTGCGTCTCGAAAACGCGCGGCGGGGCAAAATAATAGGTCGGACCGATTTCACGCAAGTCAGTGTGCATCGTCTCGGCACTTTCCGGGCAGTTGGTGCAAAACCCTGTCCACAGCGCCTGACCCACCGAGAAAATGAAATCCCCGACCCATGCCATCGGCAAATAGGCCAGAATCGAATCCGTCTGCCGCAGATCATCAAATTCTGACGATGATTTTGAGGTTTCAATGACATTGCGGTTGCTCAAAACGACGCCTTTTGGCTTGCCCGTTGTGCCGGACGTATAGAGCATGACGCAGGTGCTGTCATAATTCAGCTTGGCTTGCCGGGCGGTAATCTCTGGCAGCAATTCGTCTCGCTTTGCCCGGCCTGCATCCTGCACATGCGTGTATTGGTGTAATTTCGCATGGTCGTATTTGCGCAGCCCTCTGGGATCGAGATAGAGCATCTGTTCAAAGCTCGGCAGCTGGTCGCGGATTTCGATGACTTTATCGACCTGTTCCTGATCCCCCACGATAACAAATCGCGCGCCGCAATGGCTGAGAACATAGGCCATCTCTTCGGCCACCGCGTCCTGATAAAGCGGAACCGGCACCGCACCGACCATTTCGGCGGCGATCATCGACCAGTACAAACGGGGGCGGTTGCGTCCGATAACCGCAATGAAATCACCTTCACGCACGCCAAGGTCAACCAACCCGAGAGCCAGTGCCTCAACCTCTTCCAAGGTTTCGGCCCATGTCCAGGACTGCCAGATCCCATACTCTTTTTCACGGTATGCCGGTGCGTCCGCGAACTCTTTGGCATTACGATGAAGCAGCGCCGGGACGGACTGTGGTCCGTCGACCTGCGTTGAAACTATACTCAATTTTTGTCCTCCCAGACCTTGCCATCTATAGGCAAGCGCGGTCGTTTTTTGACCGTCGTGTGCACAACAATGTAAGTTTTCAGATGAAGGTCAACTTTTTAGTTTCATTTGGTCAGTGCGCAAGCGCTAACGGGCCGGATTCTCCACGGTCTGAGCCAAAGCACTACGTCGGGAAACAGGGTCATCCTTATCCGTATTTTCGTCCAGAAGGTGGCTGATTCCATCGGCTGACAGCACGGAACAACAATGCGCCCTGTTTCAGGTGTGACGCTTTTGCCATCCCGACACGGGCGCTTTGAACACTTTAGCCAATCGAACGCGCCTTGGGCCACGCATCGCAAGGCCCGGCAAGGTGGACGACACGTTGAAATACCGGGTCGTCCACGCAACTTGCTACGTCACCCTATTCTGCAGCCACCTGATTTTTCGTGGCCTCAACCCGGACAGCGGAAAACTTGAACTCCGGGATTTTACCGAACGGATCGACCGCAGGGTTGGTAAGGATATTTGCAGCAGCTTCGACAAAGGCGAATGGCAGAAACACCATATCAGGTGAGACGGCACGATCCTCACGCGCCATGATAGAAATGCTGCCGCGCTTGGTGGTCAAGGTCACGTGCTCTCCCGGAGCCACACCGAGTTTACGCAATGTGGATGGGTGCAGCGAGCAGTTTGCTTCCGGCTCCAGCCCATCGAGCACATGCGAGCGCCGCGTCATCGAGCCCGTGTGCCAATGTTCAAGCTGCCGCCCGGTGGTCAGAATCATCGGGTATTCAGCATCCGGAACATCATCCGGCGGTATCACACTGGCCGGTGTGAACCGCGCGCGCCCATCCGGTCGGGGGAAGCCATCGCCAAAGACGATCGCCTGCCCCGGATCCTCGGGGCTGAGGGAAGGGTAGGTCACGGCGTTTTCATTTTCCAGACGGTCCCAAGTGATGTTTTCAAGACTGCGCATGTTCTGCTTCATCTCTGCAAAAACATCTGCGGGGCTGTCATAGTTCCAATCCAGTCCAAGGCGTTTGGCCAATTCAACTTCGATCCACCAATCGGGACGCGCGTCACCGGGTGGGGACACCGCAGGGCGGCCCATCTGAACCTGACGATTGGTGTTGGTGACGGTACCTGCTTTTTCCGCAAAGGCGCTGGCCGGCAGAATGACATCGGCATAGTTGGCGGTTTCCGTGATGAAGATATCCTGCACAACCAGATGGTCGAGTTTCGCAAGCGCTTTACGCGCATGCTCAACATCCGGATCAGACATCGCGGGGTTTTCACCAAGGATATACATGCCCTTAATCTTATCATCGTGCACCGCATCCATGATCTCGGTCACGGTCAGCCCACGCTCGTTAGAGAAATCCGCAGACCCCCAGACCTTGGTAAAGGCAGAACGCACACCGTCGTCCGTGACGGGCTGATAGTCCGGCAGGAACATCGGGATCAGACCCGCATCGGACGCGCCTTGCACGTTGTTCTGACCGCGCAACGGATGCAGGCCAGCGCCGGGCCGCCCGACCTGTCCGGTCATCAGCGCCAGCGAAATCAAGCACCGCGAGTTATCTGTGCCGTGGATGTGCTGGCTGATTCCCATGCCCCAGAAGATCATCGCGGCTTTGGCACCTGCAAAGGTCCGCGCAACATCCCGCAGCGTTTCCGCATCAATTCCGCAAATCCCGGCCATCGCCTCAGGGCTGAAATCTGCCAGGTGCGCTTTCTCTGCCTCCCAATTTTCGGTGTAGGCTTCGATATATTGCTGGTCGTAGAGTTTTTCCTCAACGATTGTGTGCATGATCGCGTTCAGCATGGAGACATCCGCACCGGGCCGGAACTGAAGCATATGGCTCGAAAAACGTTTGAGTGCCTGCCCCCGTGGGTCCATCACAATCAGCTTGCCGCCGCGTTTGGTGAACTGTTTGAAGAAGGTCGCCGCAACGGGATGGTTCTCAATCGGGTTACAGCCAATCGCAATGGCCACATCCGCGTTTTCAATTTCATTGAATGTCGCTGTCACAGCGCCCGAGCCGACGTTTTCCATCAATGCCGCCACCGAGGACGCGTGACACAGACGTGTACAGTGATCGACGTTATTGTGACCAAACCCCTGACGGATCAGCTTTTGAAACAAATACGCCTCTTCATTTGTGCATTTGGCCGACCCGAAACCGGCAATCTCGCGGCCGCGGCCCTTCATGCCCGCGGCGGCAAAATCCAGCGCCTCATCCCATGATGCTTCGCGGAAATGACTTTGCCAGTTCGCCGGGTCGACATTCAGACCTTTCGCAGGCGCATCCTCGCGCCGGATCAGCGGTTTCGTCACGCGATGGTCGTGATGGATATAATCAAACCCGAAACGACCTTTGACACAAAGCCGCCCTTCGTTCGCGGGGCCGTTGATCCCCTCGACGTATTTGACCTTGTTGTCCTTGACCTTCAGGGACACCTGACAACCGACGCCGCAGAAGGGGCAGATGCTTTCGACTTCCTTGTCGAAATCCGCGCTGTCACCGACCTGATTATCATCAACAACCGTCGACGGCATCAGCGCGCCGGTCGGGCAGGCCTGCACACATTCACCGCAGGCCACGCAGGTGCTGTCGCCCATCGGGTCGGCCATGTCGAATGTCGGATAGGAATCATGCCCGCGCCCGGCCATGCCGATCACATCATTGACCTGAACCTCGCGGCAGGCGCGCACACAAAGACCACATTGAATGCAGGCATCCAGATTGACGGACATCGCGACATGGCTGTCATCGAGCAGGGGAATGCGGCCCTCTTCCAGCTTTGGGAAACGGCTTTCTTGCACGCCACTATGCGCGGCCATGTCCCACAGGTGGCTTGATTTGTCATGCGCCACATCCTGTTCGGGCTGATCGGCAACAAGCATCTCAATGACCATCTTACGCGCACTCTCTGCACGGGCTGAGTTGGTGGTCACGACCATGCCTTCGCTGGGTTCGCGAATGCAGGACGCAGCAAGCGTGCGTTCGCCTTCGATCTCTACCATGCAGGCGCGGCAGTTGCCGTCAGGGCGGTATCCCGGCGCCGGTTTGTGACACAAATGCGGGATCACAAGACCCCGACCATTGGCCACTTCCCAGATCGTCATTCCAGTATCGACCTCGACACTTTGACCGTCGAGCATAAAGGTAATCTTGTCAGCCATGGTTTCCCGCTCCTCACATTTCCAAGGACTATATGAAACAACAGGTCTTTCAAGGAGTCCCAATCCCGACACCCAAAACCGAATTTGCGCCACCCCGTTTCCGATCGGAAAACCAATGGCGCCTATTGGCGGCGGCAGCGCGCGATTTACATCGCCCGATCCAAGCACCCTTTCCACCCTGCGCACAGTCGCCTACTAAAAGCGATACCAAGTAGAAAGAACGCATGTCCCACATTACTCTTATTCGCCACGGTCAGGCAAATTCAGGCGCTACAGATGAGAAAAGCTATGACAAGCTGAGCACTTTGGGCCATCAGCAATCCGCGTGGCTGGGCGCGCATCTGAAGGCGCAAAGCCAACACCACGCGCGGCTGTTTACCGGCACATTGAGGCGGCATGTCGAAACCGAGGCCGCGATGCAAACCGGCCTGTCACCGATCAGAGATGCGCGTCTGAATGAATTGGAGTACCTGACGCTTGCGCGCGCGATGGAGCAAGAACATGGCGTACCCTTTCCCACGGATCAGGCCGGTTTCACAGCCCATCTGCCCATGCTCTTTGCCGCTTGGCAAAGGGATGAGATCGCCGGGGCACCAGAACGGTTTTCCGAGTTCGAAACCCGGATTTCAGACGTTTTGCGCGAAATAGCCGAAGGGGATGGGCCCGCATTGGTCGTCACCTCTGGCGGGCTGATTTCCTGCGTCATGCGGCAGGTCCTGCGGTTGGATATCGATGCGATGGCGCAACTTGCGCTCGCGATCTACAACACATCGCAGCATCGGCTCTTTCCGATTGGTGGCCAGCTTTCGCCCACCATGTTCAACGCCATTCCGCATCTGGAAGACCCAAGCCGCCACTATGCTCAAACCCACGTTTGAAGGAGCACTCCATGCGTCTCTATTATTCTCCCGGTTCGATTTCGATTGCCGTTGCAATCACCCTGTACGAAGCAGAACTGCCCTTTGAGGGCGTGATGGTAAACTTCGGGGAGGCGGAGCAGACAAAACCAGCCTACCTCAACATCAATCCCAAGGGCCGCGTTCCAACGCTGGAAACCGACGGTAACCACCTGACAGAAACCGGTGCGATCCTCGAGTATATCGCCGCCCGGACGCCACAGGCTAAGCTGGTCCCGCAGGATGCGCTGAAGGCGGCACATATGCGCGCCACGATGTATTACCTTGCCTCAACCATGCATGTGAACCATGCGCACCGCGTGCGCGGTAACCGCTGGGCAGATCGGCCCGAAAGCCTTGCCGATATGGCAGCCAAGGCACCTCAGACCATGACGAACAGCGCCCGATACGTGGAAGAACATTGCCTCAGAGGTGACTTTATCATCGGTGACCACCTGTCTATCGCCGACCCTTACCTGTTTGTGGTCTGCTCATGGCTTGAGGGCGACGGCGTGAATATGGCTGATTTCCCCGGGATCACGGCGTTTCAACAGCGGATGCACGCGCGCGACAGTGTGCAACAAGCAAAAAACGCGGGGATGCTGCCATCATGACACATCTTTGGGTACGCGCGGAACAACGCGATAATGAAACACGGGTTGGGTTAACGCCTGAAGGCGCACGTCAATTGATTTCATCAGGGGTCACTCTGACGGTTGAACAAAGCCCGACGCGCGTCATCCCGGATCATGCGTACGACGCGGCGGGCTGCACACTGGCACCCGCGCACAGCTGGCCCACCGCACCGAAAGACGCGATCATCTTCGGCCTGAAGGAACTGCCCGAGGATGCAACGCCCCTGCCGCACCGCCACATCATGTTTGGCCATGCGTTCAAGGGGCAACCAGCGGGGCAGGTTCTGTTGCAGCGGTTTAAAGCGGGCGGGGGCACGCTACTGGATCTGGAGTATCTGGTAGATGACCAAGGCCGCCGGGTTGCCGCCTTTGGGTATTGGGCAGGCTACGCCGGGGCTGCGGTCGCTTTGAAATGCTGGGCGGCGCAACAGCGTAACGACATCGCAGGCCCGGTCGCACCCTATGACAGCGCAACGCAACTACTTGACGATCTGCAAAGCGAGCTGATGGCGACTGGTACAAACCGCCCCACCGCGCTGATCATCGGGGCGCTGGGGCGCGTCGGGACAGGTGTGTTCGATATCTGCTCGGCCATGGGTGTCGCCTGCACAAAATGGGACATGGCAGAAACCAAAATCGGCGGTCCTTTCCCCGAGGTGCTTGCGCATGATCTGTTTTTCAACTGTGTACTGGCGCGTCCCGGCACGCCGGTTTTTGTGCCCTCAGGGGCTGGCGGCGCGCCGCGGCAACTTTCGGTGATAGGCGATATCGCCTGCGATCCGGACAGCGATTTCTCCCCGATCAAGGTATATGAGCAAACAACCACATGGGCAGAACCAGCGCTGCGCGTATATGGCGACCCCGTTCTTGACGTTACGGCAATCGACAACCTGCCTTCCCTGTTGCCACTTGAAAGCAGCGAGGACTATGCCGCGCAGTTGTTGCCAACACTGATGACCCTCAAGGACAACGGCGATGTCTGGCACCGTGCCGAGGCGACCTACAGAACGCATAGCGAGCAGATTTAGCGGTCAGGAAAAGATACGGAAATACAGCCAGTCAGGCAGGAACTGGCTGCCCCGAAAAACCCAAGAGAACAGCGTCGGAAAACTGTTCTTGAAACGGTCGGTGTTCATATGCCGGAACATGTGATCCGCTGCCTCATCCGGCGTCATGATGAAGGGCATGGAAAAGTCGTTCTTGTCGGTCAGCTGAGTCTTGATGAAGCCAGGATTTGACACCTGTACGTCAACACCGCTGCCGCGCAGATCCGCGTACATGCATTCCGCCAGCGACATCGTACCTGCTTTTGATGCCGTGTATCCGATCGAACCGGGAAGCCCGCGAAACCCGGACAGACTGCCGGTAATCACCACATGGCCCGCGCCTCTGGACACGAATTGCGGCACAATACGCCCCATGACGCGCATCAGACCGGTGAAATTGATATCCGCCATCGCGGTCGCTTTTTCGGCATCCCATTCCTGCGCAGCGAATGGCCAGTAGACACCCGCCAGATAGACGACGCCATCTATCTGGCCGATCGCGTTCGCGGCCTGATCGACACTTGCATCATCCGACACATCGACCACCTGAACCGAGCCTTCGTTCGGCAGGCTTTCCACAACGGCGGCCAGTTTATCCGCGGACCGGGCGGACACGATAACATGCGCGCCTGCGCGGCTCATCTTCAGCGCGAGCGCCGCGCCCAAACCGTCACTTGCGCCAACAAGCCAATATCGTTTGCCTTTCCAATCGCGCATCACGCTTCCTTGGGTCGCATGGTCGCGACGAGTTCTGCGACCTTGATGCCGAATTTTCTGAACTGGGAGCGGTTCATGATCGTCCCGTTCGGCGTCAGATACATCCAGTCGACGGTATTGAGAATATGACCGCCAGACGCCTCGGGCAGGCGAATGTCATATTTCAACAGCACGGTTGAGCCAGATTGCCTGCCCTGCCCTTCGCCGACAACATCGGACGCCAAGGCACGGATTTTGCCATCATTGCCAAGCGTCAGATGCCATTCGCGATCCTGAACGGTGCCATCATCATAGACAAACCGTTCTTTCATCACACCCTTGTTCCCCTCCCATGAGGCGTCGAAATCAGCAACAAAACGGCTGCTGACGCGCCCCAGTGGGCCATAGATCACACCTTCACACAGGATCGGCCCGTTAAGATGCTCGCGCACGTCAAAGGCGGGGTTTTCATCCTCGTAATCCTCGGGTGTCTGCGCGGTGAAGCTCCAGAAGGCCCGCCGCATCCAGACAAGAGCAAACGCAAGGAGCGCGCCGATCAGGATATAAAACCACATATTCACACTTCAGGCCTCCTTCAGGTCGGTCATCACCAGCAAGGCGATGGCGATTAGTTTCAAGGCGCAGGGCACCGCCGCATATAAAAGCGTCAGCAACGCCAAAGCCTCCGGCGGGTTCTGCAACGACCCACTTTGAAAGCCAGCCCGTTCAAGCAGGGGCAACAAAGTGACTGCCGCAAAGGCCAAGGTCAGTTTCGAAACGAATGACCACAGCCCAAACCCCTCAGATGCCGACGGCGATATTTGCGCCATTCGAGACGCAAAAATTGCAGGTAGCAATGTCAGATCAGCCCCCAGAGTCGCCCCAGACGCCAAGCAGATCAGAGCAAACAGCAGCCAATCGCCGGGGCCGAGCGTTAAGGTAAGTCCAAAAGCGGCGATGGCCAGACCCATTGCCAGTAAAAGTACATTACGCGACCCAAAACGCTCTGCCAGCGCACTCCAAACCGGCGCAGCCAAAGCCGCTGACAGGAAAAAAATCAACAGCAGCGGCCCTTCGAAACCGGGCGCGGCAAGTTTGCTTTCCACATAGAATAAAAACAGCGTGGAACTGACGGCGACCGGGGCGGCATTGACCATGGCGATCAGCAATAGGCGCCGTGCCAACCGGTCTTTGAGAACGGTGCCAAACCCGGTGGACGGGGCAACGCCAGACGTGCTCCATTCCTCTCTCATGGCCCAAACAGCCGCCAGGCCCAGCACGCAAAACCCAATGGCAAACCCCGCAAAGGGTGCATCCATCGCGGCCCCCAAGGCGACGGGCGCGACCGAAGCCACGCATACGCCAGTGAGCGCACCGCTTTCGCGCCAACGTGCCAGACGCAGATGCCCCTGTCCGGGCATCGCATCCGCCTTGATCACACCCTGTGCGTAAAAGTTGATGGTCAAAAAGCTGAACGCGGAAAACACGAAAGTCAGGCACAGCCCGAACCAGACCAGCGGGGGCAGCAAAGGCGGCACCGCAAAGAGCGCAACCATCGAGACAGCCATGATCACCGCGGCAATGGACACATAGGTGCGGCGCTGTGTGCGGGTTTTTTCCGCCAGTTTGCCCAGCAGCGGGTCCTGAACTACATCAAGCAGGCGCAGCCCGAACAGCACCGCCCCCAAGGCCGCGAGTGATACGCCAAATTCATCCAGATAGAATTTCGGCGCGTGGATATATATCGGCAAGCCCGCCGCTGCCAGCAGAGCCGCAAAAAGAGAGTACGCGGGTAACCTCTGCGTCTTTTGCACTAGCGAGACACTTCTTTTGACGGCGGTTTGGGACGTCCGCGATAAATGGCGCCCTTGATCCAGAGCTTGAGCGCCTGCCAGTGGATCAGTGCCAGAACGCGGCGCGCGCCAAGAGGTCGGCGAAACGCGGCGCGCAGGATCGCCCGGTTGGTCAATGGTTTGCGATGACCCGTCAGCGTGGCGATCAAGCCGCCATCCGGGCGCGCGTAATCAATCCAGATGCCGATGCGCGCATCCGTCACGTCAAAGCGGAATTTGTATCCGCCCTCGACCGGCTGAAAAGGTGAGACATGAAAAATCTTGGTCGCCTGAAGCGTGTCACTCGGTTCAATCGGGCGCTGGTCAGAATGCGCACACAGATAACTGTGCCGATCCCCGAAGGTGTTTGACACCTCGGCGATGACCGTGATCAAGGCCCCGTCAGAGCGACGGCATAACCAGAAACTCACAGGATTGAAAACGTGCCCCAACACCCGCGGCTGTGCCAGAAGTTCAATCGTTTCCACATCGCGGATCTGATGCTGGCCAAGCACGTCACGCACCCAAGAGGCACCGCGCCCCTGCCCCGGTGCACCGCCGTGATCAAGGTCCTTCAGACCGGTGAACCCGCGACCGTTGCGCGAAAACAGCCATGGGGTTTTGACCTCCGCTTCGGCGTCCAGCAGCACATAATCCACCGAATAGCGAAACGCGTTGCTGATCGCACCCTTGCGGCCATGATACGTCAGCCCGGCGATATGATCGACGCCTGAGGTCACTCGGCCGCGACTTTCATCTGCTCATTGCTGCGCAGCTTGCGCACAACGTCAACTGCGCTCGACAGACCGTCTTCGTGAAAGCCGTTTTTCATCCATGCCCCGCAGAACCACGTGTTTTGCGCCCCGTTAAAGGCTGCGACCTCCTTTTGTGCCGCTAAGGCCGCGAGATCGTAGACCGGATGGCGCAGCGTGACCTGATCGTAGATCAACTCTTCGCGGATCGTGCGTTTCGTGTTCAACGTCACGAAATGCGGATCATCATGCGGAATAGGTTGCAGGGAATTCATCCAATAGGTCAGATCAATCCGGTCGGACAGGGCGTTCTTGTCCTCTGTGTAGACCCAACTGGCCCATGTCTTTTTGCGCTTCGGCATGATGCTTTCATCCGCGTGCAACACGATGTCATTTGGCTGATAGGCGACGGCACCCAATGCGGCAGTTTCCTGCGCGCTGGGGTCTGCCAGCATCTTGAGGGAATCATCCGAATGGGTCGCCATGATCACGTGATCGAACGCCTCCTCTTCGCCACCCCACGGACGGATGAACGCTTTTCCACCCGCACGGCGCACCGATTGCACAGCCGCGCCCAGACGCATGTCGACACCCTGCGCAAGCAGTGCATTTTCCAGCCGCCGCACATATTGCGTCGACCCGCCTTGGACCGTGTACCACTGATGTTGACCGGTCGTATTCAGCAGCGCATGATTTTCGAAAAACCGGATCAGCGCATAGGCCGGGAAATCCATGATTTTCTCAACCGGCGTGGACCAGATCGCCCCGGACAGCGGCAACAGATAGTAATCGCGAAACCACGGACCCGTGCCCATCTTGTCAAGGAATTCCCCCAGCGTCAGGCTTTCATCCTGTGCCACGCGTATCGCATGTTTGTTAAACTTCAGAATGTCCCGCACCATGCGCAAAAACGCGGGGTTCACCGCATTGCGCCGTTGCGCAAAGAGCGCATCAAGCGAGGTAAGCGCGTATTCCAGCGCACCCCCGTCAATGGACGCGCCAAAACTCATGTTCGATTTGACAACCGGCACATCCAGTTCTTCGAACAGCGCGGCCATGTAGGGATAATTGGCGTAGTTAAAGACGATGAACCCGGTATCCACAGGCTGATCACCGCGCTTGCCGGCCAGTTTGGTGCGCGCGTGACCGCCCAAGCGGCCCTCGGCTTCGAACAGGGTGACATTGTGCGTCTTGGACAGCATATGCGCGGCCCCTAGTCCAGAGATACCAGCGCCAACAATCGCAACTTTGCTTTGATTTTCAGGATGAGTAGACGTCGGCAGATTACCCAACGTGAGAGCTTCAAACGGCATTAATGACTTTCTACCTCGGTGACGGTCTTTACTTGTATACGCGGCATATTGGTCGCTGGATGAATTGAAAACCATCTTAAAATAAGAGTGATCCAAATTCTGTCGCATGGCGTAACCCTGTCATGTGTGCAAATCTGAATATCCAACCGAATACGGCACCGCCGGTTCACCTCGCAGGACTGGGTGCTTCGAAGTATTTGAAAGTAGTGAAAACGGGACGTGGGCAAGTGACGTCAAGCGAAGTATCGAAACGGATGCTCTGGGTATCTCACATGACGCGTATCCGGGATGATCAGGACCGCGCTGCATTCGCAGAGCTGTTCGATCACTTTGCGCCGCGTGTGAAAGGGTTTTTGATAAAATCCGGGGCGGATTCGACCTTGGCCGAGGAATGTACACAGGATGTGATGGCCACGCTCTGGCACAAATCGCATCAGTTTGATCCGTCGCGGGCATCCGTTGCTACGTGGATTTTCACAATCGCGCGGAATAGAAAAATCGACCTGTTGCGACGCCAGAGACGACCAGAGCCCGAAGATCTGACCTGGGGCCCCGAAGCGGAGCCGGATCAGACCGACGTAATTGGCCTGCAGCAAGAGTCAGAGATTTTGGTCTCTGCCCTCAACGCGCTGCCCCCCGCACAGCGGGAATTAATAGACAAGGCGTATTTCGGGGACCTCACCCATAGCGAAATTGCCGCACAAACCGGTCTGCCGCTCGGCACGATCAAATCCAGAATAAGATTGGCGTTGGACAGACTTCGCCACGCAATGAAGTGATGAAACGATGACTGATACCATTAAACACCATCTCAATGACGCGGTTCTGATGGCCTATTCCGCCGGAACGCTGCCCGAAGCCTTCAATCTGATTGTCGCCGCACACCTCTCGCTCTGCGATAGCTGCCGTGCGCAGGCGGAGAGCTTTGACGCGCTCGGCGGCGCGCTGCTGGAACAGAATGTGGATACCGATATGGACAACAACAGCTTTGCGAATACCATGGATTTGATCGCGGGCGGCGATATCGCTGTGACCATGCCAGCGGCGGAAATGACACCCGGCGTGCTGCCCAAGCCAATTCAGGATTACGTCGGCGGTGATCTCGACAGCATCAAGTGGAAGCCGATTGGTATGGGCGTCAAACAAGCGATCTTGCCGACATCGAAAGATGCAACCGCGCGTTTGTTGCTGATCCCGGCGGGCACGGCGATGCCGGATCATGGACACAAGGGCACCGAAATGACCATGGTGCTCAAAGGCGCGTTTCAGGACGATGACGGATATTTCGCACGTGGCGATGTGGAAATTGCCGACAGTGACCTGCATCACACGCCGGTTGCGGACATCCACGAGGATTGTATCTGCCTTGCGGTCGCGGATGCGCCGCTGGAATTTAACCGCCTGCTGCCGAAGATCGCACAACGGTTCCTTAGAATTTAGGCTGGCTGCAAGACCTCAAACGCCTCCAACCTCTGCCAGTCGAACGTCACGCCGATCCCGGTTTCATCCGGCGCAACCGCGCGTCCGTTTTCAATCACCAGCGGACGCATTGTGTATCGGTCGATTGGGAAGCTGTGTACTTCGATCCAGCCCGCGTGCGCCTGAGCGGAGACAAGGCTCACGTGCAATTCCTGCATACCATGCGAACATATTGCGATGCCGCTTTGTTTGGTCAACGCCGCAACCTGCAACCACCCGGTGATACCACCGCAATTCGATGCATCGGGCTGAATGAAGCCCAGATCTGACTGCGCCACCGCCATTTCAAATTCGTGAATTGTGTGCAGGTTTTCACCCTGCGCCACGGCCATGCCGGTCGCTTTGGTGATCTGCGCATATCCGGGGTAATTGTCCGGAATGATTGGCTCTTCAAACCACAGTATATTCTGGTCTTTCACCGTATTGGCGAGGGTTATCGCCTGCTCCACCGTCAGCGAATAATTCGCGTCGATCATGAAAACGGCGTCGAGACCGATATGGTGACGCACAGCGCGGATACGGGCAATATCGTCTGCCATATCTGGCTGGCCAATCTTTATCTTGACCGCGTTCAACCCCGCATCCAGATAACCTTGCACATGCGTGAGCAGTTTGGGCAGCGGAAAGGCAAGATCTATGCCGCCGCCATAGGCTTTGCAACTGTTAGCCGCGCCACCCGCCAGTTGCCAGAGAGGCACGCCAAGCCCCTTGCAGCGCAAATCCCACAGCGCGATATCAACCGCCGAAATCGCAAAGCTGACAATACCGCCACGCCCCACATAGTGCATATGCCATTGCATCGCATCGTTCAGCGCTTCGACGTCCTGCGCGTCCTTGCCGATGAGAAAGGGCGCCAGATCATGCGTGATCATCGCGGCCGTCGCATGCCCGCCGCGCCCGCCGTTATAGGTATAACCCGTGCCCTGACGCCCGTCTTCCAGCGTTATGGTCGCCGTGATGAGGTGAAAATGGCTGTGACTGCCGTGTTTGGCATCCACCAGCACCTCATCCAAGGGCACATTGAAAAGCCGGGCCTGAACCGTGGCGATCCGGCTCATCTCACATATCCGTGCATTCCGGCACCGGGGATACGGTGCTGCCATCGGAGAGGTGCTGCAACAGGTTGTCGACGGTCAAGGCCCCCATCGCGGCACGTGTTTCAACCGTGGCGCTCCCGACATGGGGCAACAGCACGACATTGGGCAGATCACGCAGGGCCTGCGGAACCTTGGGTTCCGCCTCAAAGACGTCCAGCCCCGCCCAACCGAGGCGTTTTTCCTGCAAGGCTGCAATCATCGCGGCCTCATCCACAACCGACCCGCGGCTGACATTGATGAGCGTTCCCTTGGGCCCCAAGGCGTCCATGACGTCCTTGTTGACGATCTTGTTGGTCGCTGGCCCACCCGGTGTGATGCAGATCAGACAATCCACGTTGGCCGCCATTTCCTTCAGATCAGCGTAGTATTTATACGCCACGTCTTTCTGCGTGCGGGAATGATACACGATCGTCGTGCCAAAGGGCGCGAGCTTGTCAGCAATCGCCTGACCAATGCGTCCAAGGCCCAGAATTCCAACCGTTTGATTGTCCACCGAACGGGTCAGCGGCGCATTGCCCTTCGCCTCCCAATTGCCGGAGCGCACCCAGGCATCATCGTGCAAGAGCTCACGATAACAGGCCATCATCAGCATCACCGCCGTGGTCGCAACTTCACCGTTCAACACATTCGGCGTGTGCGTCACGACGATGCCGCGCGCCTTTGCAGCCACAACGTCCACCGCGTCATAGCCAACGCCATAGCAGCTGATCATCTTGAGGTTGGGCAACGCGCTCATCACATCGGCGGGCACACCGTCGTGCCCATTGGTGGCAATATGCGTGATTGCCTCCGCCGGGTAGGTGCCATCGGCCAGCTTATGGATGGTAAATGCCGCCTCAAGCCTTTCGCGCATGACATCCGTGACACCGCCGATTTGCAACAGGTCCGGCATCTATGCGTCCTCCGTCACGGTCTGGCGCTGCTTGCCAAGGCCTTCGATCCACAACTCCATCACATCGCCTTTTTTCAGATAGACGGGCTCGGGCTTTATCCCCATGCCGACACCGGGGGGCGTGCCGGTGGTGATCACATCACCCGGATGCAGCGTCATCAGCCCCGAAAGATGTTCGATGATCTCGGCCACGGTAAAGATCATGGTACTGGTTGTTCCGGTCTGCATCCGCTTGCCATTTACGTCCAGCCACATATCCAGCGCTTGCGGGTCCGCAACTTCGTCACGCGTCACCAGCCAAGGCCCGGTCGGCCCGAAGGTGTCGCAGGATTTACCCTTGGTCCACTGCCCCGTCAGCTGCGTCTGGAAATGCCGCTCAGAGACGTCGTTGATCACGCAATAGCCTGCCACGTGGTCCAATGCGTTCTCTTTGGAAACATATTTGGCCGTCGTCCCGATCACAACGCCCAGCTCGACCTCCCAATCGGTGTGGGTGGAGCCGCGCGGCATGGACACATCGTCATTCGGCCCCACGACCGCAGAATTGGCCTTGAAGAACAGGATCGGATGCTCGGGGATTGCGGCACCTGTTTCGGCGGCATGATCGGAATAGTTCAACCCGATGCACATGAATTTCCCGATGTTCCCCACACAGGGTCCAATGCGCGGGTTGCCGTCAACAACGGGCAGGCTCGCCGGATCAATCGCGCGCAGCTTTTCAAGGCCCGCGTCGGACAGCACGTCTCCAGCGATGTCATTCACATGGCCGAACAGATCGCGCAGCACGCCTTCTGCATCCAGCATGCCGGGTTTTTCTGCGCCTGCATCACCATATCTTACAAGTTTCATGTCTTCTTCCTTTTCGTCTGTGCGCCGCAGCGCTTAGTGGTTATCGCGCGGCATGAACCGACGCGAGATGTCCTGATATTTGTCAGCATCTTCGAGGATCATTCCCTCGTCAAAACGGCCGACTTTTTCGCGGAAATATTGCTGCCAGGGCGACTGGCTTTCGGGGGCGTCATAGCCGCCATTGGCCTCGAACACGCGGGCGCGTTCCGCCAGTTCATCCAGCGGCACGAGGCTGTTGGCGGTGCATTTTTGCAAATCAATGCGCACAGGGTCACCGTTTTGCAACAGCGCAAGACCGCCACCCGCCGCCGCCTCAGGCGAGGCGTTCAGGATCGACGGGCTGCCCGAGGTGCCCGATTGCCGCCCGTCGCCCACGCAGGGCAAGGCTTCAACGCCCTGCTTGATCAGATAGGAAGGGGGCCGCATGTTCACGACCTCAGCCCCACCAGGATACCCTTTTGGGCCTGCACCGCGCATAAACAGGATGCAGTCTTCGTCGATCCCCTCGGATGGGTCATCAATACGGTGGTGAAAATCCTCCGGCCCGTCAAAGACGACCGCCCGCCCCTCAAAGGCATTCGGATCCTCCGGGTTCGACAGGTATTTGGCGCGGAAATTCTCGCTGATCACGCTGGTCTTCATGATCGCGCTGTCAAAGAGATTGCCGGTCAGGTTGATAAAGCCCGCCTGCGCTTTCAACGGATCGGCAACGGTCTTGATCACCTTGATATCCGCGCTGCGCATATTGGCGCAGTTCTCGCCCATCGTTTTGCCATTCACGGTGATCGCGTCGGGATGGGGCAACATGCCCTCGGCCATCAACTCACCCACGACAGCAGGCACCCCGCCCGCATGGCTATAGTCTTCGCCAAGGTATTCACCCGCCGGCTGCAAGTTGACCAAAAGCGGCACATCATGCCCCAGCTTCTGCCAATCATCATTGTCCAGCGGCACACCCAGATGGCGCGCAATCCCGTTCAGGTGGATCGGCGCATTCGTCGACCCGCCAATGGCCGAATTGATGACAATCGCGTTTTCGAAGGCCTCACGCGTCATGATTTGCGAGGGGCGCAGGTCTTCCCAGACCATATCAACGATGCGCCGACCGGTTTCATAGCTGATCTGTCCCCGCTCGCGGTAGGGTGCCGGGATCGCCGCAGAACCGGGCAGTTGCATGCCCAAGGCCTCGGCCAGTGAATTCATCGTGGTCGCGGTGCCCATCGTGTTGCAATAACCCACCGACGGCGCGGAAGAGGCGACAAGCTCCATAAAGCCATCATCGTCAATCTCTCCGGCGGCCAGCATCTCGCGGGCTTTCCACACGATTGTCCCTGAGCCCGTCCGCTCCCCCTTGAACCAACCGTTCAGCATCGGCCCCACCGACAGGGCAATCGCAGGGATGTTCACCGTCGCAGCGGCCATCAATAGCGCAGGTGTGGTCTTGTCACAGCCGATGTTGAGCACAACACCGTCCAGCGGGTAGCCAAACAGCGTCTCAACCAGCGACAGATAGGCAAGGTTGCGATCCAGCATCGCCGTAGGGCGTTTCCCGGTTTCCTGAATGGGGTGCACGGGCACCTCCATGCAGGTCCCGCCCGCCGCAATGATCCCGTCGCGCACGCGCTTGGTCAGCTCAAGGTGATGGCGATTACAGGGGCTAAGGTCACTACCGGTTTGCGCAATGCCGATGATCGGCTTGCCCGATTGTAACTCGCCCCGCGTCAGCCCATAATTGAGATACCGCTCAAGATAAAGCGCGGTCATTTCCGGATTGTCCGGGTTCATGAACCACTTGCGCGACCGCAAGTCTTCGATACCGATTTTTTTTGTCATTGGCCTGACCAGCCTCCGTCAATGATATGGGGGTGCCCTGTGGTGAACGCGCTTTCATCGCTGGCAAGATAGACGACGAGCGCGGCGATCTCTTCGGCACTTGCGACGCGCCCCATGGGTTGACGGGCCACGAATTGCGTCAGCGCTTCCTCCCGGCTGCCCAACTGTTTGCCCAGAGCGTCCACGCGGTCAAGCCAGCTTGGGCTTTCCACCGTGCCGGGGCAGATCGCATTGCAGCGGATGCCCTTGTCGATGAAATCAAGCGCAACCGATTTGGTCAGCCCGATCACTGCGGCCTTGGTCGTGCCATAGATAAACCGGTTTGGCGCGCCCATGACCGAAGAGCAGGCAGACGACATATTGATGATCGACCCGACACCGCGATCCAGCATGCCGGGCAGCGCCGCCTTGATGGTGCGCAACATGGAGCGGACGTTCAGATCAAAGGCAAACTCCCAATCACCATCCGTTGCATCCAGAATTGTACCGTGATGCACAAAGCCTGCACAGTTGAACAAAACGTCCGGTCTGGCCCGTTCGACACCTGCGGCCACGCTGTCATCGCTGCGGGCATCAAGTTCGAAAATTTCGATATTTTCGTGATTCGCCTCCCGAATCGTTGAAAGCGCGTCCATGTCTATGTCTGTCGCAAAGACCTGCGCCCCCTCATCAGCCATCGCAAACGCACTTGCGCGTCCAATCCCCTGACCAGCGGCGGTCACAAGCGCACGTTTTCCTTTAAGTCTTTGCCCAGACATAATATTCTCTCCCTTCATCAGCATGTATGCTGTCGGCGTATGGTGGGTTTCAACCTGCGTCGCCTCACACATTTTTTGCTGACTTTTATCAAAAAACCACCGGACGGGCTGGTCCAATGGCTGCTTTAGGTTAGCGTATGACAGCGCAGCTGCTTTGGCTACTGCATAGAAGATCAACCACGACGGGGAAACAGGGCCGATGGCACAATCCAGAAAAATCACACTTATCGGAACCGGCCTGATGGGTGTTCCCATGGCCCGGAACCTTTTGAAAGCCGGGCATGACGTGACCGTCTGGAACCGGACCGCTGCGCGTGCTGAACCGCTTGTCGCCGATGGCGCGCAGCTGGCAGCCGACGCGGTGCAGGCCGTGCAGGGCGCGGAATTCGTGATCACCATGCTGTCGGATGGATTTGCCACCGGCGCGCTCGTGGATGACCCGGCCATTCAGGCCGCGTTAAGCCCCGGCGCGATCTGGATCGACATGTCGAGCGCAAAGCCGGAACACGCCCGCGCGCAGCACGCTACCCTCACGGCGCTGGGTTTTGGCCATCTGGATGCGCCCGTCTCAGGTGGTACCAAAGGCGCGCAGGATGCGACATTGGCAATCATGGTCGGCGGAACCGCAGAGACATTTGAGGCCGCCCGTGCAGTGTTTGAGGCCATGGGTCGCCCGGTGCATGTCGGCCCCTCCGGCACGGGGCAGTTGTCAAAACTGGCGAACCAGACAATCGTCGCCGTCACAATTTCCGCCGTCGCCGAAGCAATGCTGCTGGTTGAGCAAGGCGGCGCAGACCCCGCAGCCGTGCGCGCAGCGCTCAAGGGCGGATTTGCCGATAGCACCATCCTCCAACAGCATGGTGAGCGCATGACGAAGGGCGATTTTGAACCCGGCGGGCTGACCAAATTCCAGATCAAAGACCTGAACAACACCTTGGATGAGGCTGCAAGCCTCGGACTTAGCTTACCCGCTACAGAAACCGTGCGCGACCGTTTCCAGCATTTCAGTGACGCAATGGGGGGCGCGGAAAAAGACCACTCGGGCCTCTATCTGGAACTGAAACAGCGCAATGGGCTGGCGACATGACCCGCGTTTTGATCATCGGCGGCGGTGGTATGGTCGGCCAGAAACTGGCGCACCGCTTGGCGACGTCGGGCCTGGAGGGTGCTCAGGACCTTGACGTCACACTCTTTGACGTGGGCTTTCCTCCGGCCAGTGCGCCGGGCGCGCAGATCACGGGGAACCTGACGGACGCGGCGGTGATACAGAACCTCGCCGCGCAGCGTTTCGATGTGATCTTTCATCTCGCCGCCATCGTGTCGGGCGAGGCGGAAACCGATTTTGACAAAGGCTGGGCCGTCAACATGATGTCCATGTGGCATCTGCTCGAAGCATTGCGGTCTGAGCATAACGCCACGGGCGGGGCCTATGTACCTCGCGTGGTGTTCACCTCATCCATCGCCGTCTTTGGCGGTCCGTTCCCAGACAAGATAGACGACGCATTCCTCTCCGCTCCGCAAACCAGCTATGGCGCGCAAAAGGCAAGCTGCGAGTTGATGCTGAGCGATTTCAGCCGGAAGGGTTTTGTCGATGGCATGTCGCTGCGCTTTCCGACCATTTGCGTGCGCCCCGGCAAGGCAAACCTCGCCGCATCGTCGTTTTTCTCAGGCATCATACGTGAACCGCTGAACGGTCAGGAGGCCATTCTGCCGGTGCCTGATACCGTGCGCCACTGGCATGCATCGCCGCGATCTGCCGCCGGGTTTCTGGTGCATGCCGCGGGCTTTGATACGAGCCGCTTGGGCGCTCGTCGCGCGCTCAACCTGCCGGGGATCAGCTGCACCGTTGCCGAACAGATCGAAGCTTTGCGCCGCGTCGCAGGCCAAAAGACGGTGGACCTGATCGTTTCCCGGCCCAACGCTGATATCGCGAAAATTGTCGAAGGCTGGCCGCGCGATTTCAACCCGGCCCGCGCAGAGGCACTTGGGTTCAAGGCCGAGGATAGTTTTGATGAAATAATCGAGATCTACATTGCGGAGGATTTGGACCGCTGAATATCCTGCGCGCTGAACGCACCACCAAGATGCCGCGCCAGATGGTCGTGGATTTTCTGGCGGGTCAGATTCTCATTGCCATCAAGGGCTGCGACCATGATCGCGTGATGATGCTGGATGTTCTTTGAAATGAAATCAAAACTGCGATCGGCAATCATCAGCTGTTGGCGGAAGCGTCGGTAGACCTGCACATGCATCGCCTTGAGCGTGGCGGACTCGCAGGCCGAGATCAGCGTTTGGTGAAATTCCAGCTCGGCCTGAAACCACAAAGGCACCAGATCGGATGGATCATCGCTGGCGTGGATTCGCTTTTCGATGTGGCTGAGTTGATGGTGCACCGCTGTCAGGCGCGCTTCCCAAGCAACCCCGCCCTGCCTGATCGACAGCACCGTACCTTCGCCCTCAAGCAGGATTCGGATATGCGTCAGTTCAGCCAGAACCGCAGCCGATTTCTCGGGCACACGAAAACCACGTTGTTCCTGAAAATCAACCAGCCCTTCGGTAGACAGTCGGAAAAGAGCTTCGCGCACGGTACTGGCAGAACAGCCATAATCGCGTTTCATTTGCTCTGCGCGCAGTTTCTCGCCATGATCAAAATCATTTGTGATGAGGCGATGCTGCAGATCTGTGTAAATGTCACGGTCGAACATCCACGTACCTCAAATGCTACTTGTCTTGAGCGTACCAATAAAATTTCAATAATCTACAAAAATCTCAAAATTTTTTAAAATATGAAAATTCTATTGCGAGATAGGCCAGCCCCGCATAACGTTCTGCCAGCGTATTCAAAATGAGCGCCCTTGGGCGGCTCAGCAATAACAACGCTTCAACGTCTGGGAGGACAACATGAACCTATTGAAAAAAGCGGCAAGCGTTGCCGTGGTCGCTGCATTGGCAGCAACAACGGCGATGACTGCATCGGCACAAACAACAACCCTGCGCATGCAAACGCATTTTTCGCCTGAACAACTGTCCGGCCAACTGGCGGCGAAATTCATCGACGACGTGACGACCATGTCCAACGGCGAAATCCAGATCGAGATGTTTTACAGCTCATCCGTGGTCAAATCGGTTGAGACATTCGACGCCGCGGCCACAGGTATTCTCGATTGCGACATGACGGGCGGTGCGTATCAAACTGGTAAGAACCCTGCGTTCCAATTCGCGGGCGACTTGATGGGTGGCTATCAGAACCCTTACCAGCAAATGGCATGGCTTCTGCATGGTGACGGCAAGGCCGCATTGAACGGCCTTTACAACCCCTACGGCATGGAATTCATCGGCTGGTGGATCCCCGGTCCGGAATCGCTGTCCTCGACCAAACCAATTCGCAACGTCGCTGATTTCAAAGACTGGAAATTCCGGTCCCCTCCTGGCCTCGCGACAAAAGTGTTCGCAAACCTCGGTGCATCACCGATCGTCATGGACTTCACCGAAATCTTTACCGCACTTGAAACCGGGATCATCGACGGTGCAGACGCCGCGAACCTGACCAACAACGTGGGCTTGGGTCTTTATGACATTGCTGAGCACACGAACTTCCCCGGCTTCCACTCCATGCCTGCGGACCATCTGGCCTGCAACAAGGACGTGTGGGACGCGATGCCCGAGCATCACAAACGCATCATGGAAGTCGCCATGGACAGCCTCGCGCTGCACAACGCGACCATCAATGAAGTGCAAAACGCGCAAACCGCGAAAGACCTTCGCGCCAAGGGTGTGAATCTCTATGAGTGGTCCGCTGAAGATCTGCAAGTCTATCGTGATGCGGTTCAAAAGGGCTGGACAGAGTTTGCAACCACACCAGAAGCGCAGGCGCTTTTGGCAAGCCACATCAGCTTCCTGCAAGACATGGGCGCGATGAAGTAAGCCACGCATCCGCGTTATCGACATAGTGGCAGGGCTAGAAATGGCCCTGCCTCTTTTCCCTCAGGCACCCCATGAAAATCACCCGCATCATCAGCCATGTATTGCAGTATGAAATGCCCGAGCAGCTTGGGTATTCGCAGCAGTATTACGGGCACCGAACCGCCCATCTGGTGGAGGTTGAAACGGATGAGGGCGTGACCGGGTGGGGCGAATGTTTTGGGCCGGGCAATATCGCCCTTGCCAACAAGAGCATCGTCGAAAAGGTGATCCAGCCCATGGTGCTTGGCATGGATCCGATGGACCGCGACGTGATCTGGCACAAAGTTTACAATCTCATGCGCGACCACGGTCAAAAGGGGATGCCGATGCAGTCCCTGTCCGGAGTGGATATCGCACTTTGGGATATTGCGGGTAAGGTGGCCAACCTGCCGCTCCATAAAATGATCGGCGGCGCACATCGCACGTCGGTGCCCTGTTACGGCTATGGCATGATGCTCCGGGATGAACCCGTTGACGCACTCGCCGCCCGTTTCACCGATGAAGCCGCCGCAATCAAGGAAATGGGTTTCGTCGCCACCAAGATGAAAACAGGTTTCGGCCCCAAACCGGACGTGGCCCTTTGCACCGCCGTGCGCAAAGGCATCGGCGACGCGTACCCTTTCATGGTCGATGCCAATCACGCCTACACGACGTCTGACGCTTTTTACGTTGGCCGGGCATTGGACGAACTGGACGCCTATTGGTTCGAGGAGCCCATCGCCCCCGAAGACCACGCCGGATATGCCGAACTGCGGCGCGGGCTGTCGGTCAATATCTCGGGTGGTGAGGCAGAATTCGGCCGTTGGGGTTGGCGCGCGATCCTTGAAAACCGCGGGTTGGATATCGCCCAACCCGAGGTTTGCGCCCTTGGCGGTATCAGTGAATACCTGCGGGTGCTGGCCCTGTGTCACGCGCATTTCACGCCCGTGGTGAACCACGTTTGGGGGTCCGCCATCGCCGTTGCCACGAACCTGCAACTGCTGGCCGCCATGCCCCCCCTGCCCGGTGGCCTGCACCCGTGGGAGCCGATGCTGGAATTCGATACCACCGACAATAAATTCCGCGACGATCTGCTGACGCACTCCCTGAACATTCAGGCGCAGGTCAAGGCAAACGCAGGTCGCGTCACCATTCCAGACCGCCCCGGTATCGGGGTCGAACCAGACCGAGACTTTATCGCCCACTACGCTTTAGCCGCGTAACCACGCCAAAAACGAAGGAGCAAAATAATGCAGAGAACCTCAGGCAGCCTCATAGAATGGCTGATCCCGCTGGCCTTCATTCTCTGCGCCGGCTGGGTTGTCTGGCACATCCCTGCCTATTTCCTCACATGGTTTCCACATGAAAATGAATCAATGCGGGGACAGGTCACTGCCATTTTTGACCGCAATGATGTGACGCCCAACCTTTCACCGCTCTTTGGGAAGATCGACCTCGTCGATCTGATTGCCCTCGTTATGGTCCCGGTCCTTTTCTTTTTCGGGGCCAAAACCGTGCGTCGGGCCAATATGGAATTTGAACACTGGCGGCCGGTGGATCGTGGTGCGGTCTTTATCGGACGCGTTACGATGATGCTGATCATCCTGATGACCAGTGTGATGCTCTACGAGGTTTTCCTGCGCTATGTGGTTGAGCGTCCGACACTTTGGGCCAATGAACTGTCCCTCTGGCTTGCGGGATTCATTTTCCTGATGGCCGGGCTTTATGCCATGCAGCAGCGCAGCCACATCCGTATTTTTCTGCTCTACGATGTCTGTCCGCGATGGTTGCAACGTGTTTTTGACTGCATCACCACGCTGCTGATCGTGTTGTTCGCCTTCTTTCTGGTCTACGGCAGCTACAAGCAGGTGTTTGAGAACAAGCTCTACAAATGGGAGACCTTTGGTACGGCGTTTGACCCGCCGATCCCTGCGACCCTGCAACCGCTGGTGCTGATCGTGATCTCACTGGTGGCGGTGCAGGCGGTGCTGAACCTGATCTCTGACTGGAACGCTGAGCCTGAGATACATGACGACACACCAGACGAAGACGAAATTCGGGCCCTGAAACGCGCGGTAGGACAAGACTGATGGATATTGGAACGATCTCTTTGGTGTTGATGCTGGCACTGATCCTGCTGCTGGCCATCGGCATGCCGCTCGGGCTGGCATCGGCGTCGCTGGCGGTTCTTGTGCTGGTGATGAAGTTTGAACCCACGCTTTTGTCCAACCCGATGACCTTTGGCGACGGTATTCTGACCTCAAGACCCGGGACAGGGCCGCTTTATATTCTGACGCAGAAAATATACGGGCTCTTAACGGACTATGTGCTCATATCAATTCCGCTGTTTATCTTCATGGCCGCTTTGCTGGAACGCTCCGGCGTGGCCAAGGATATGTATTCCTCCCTGAATGTGTGGCTGTCGGGTACGCGCGGGGGCATTGCCATCGTGACGTCGATCATGGCCGTGATCATGGCGGCCATGTCGGGTATTATCGGGGGCGAAGTCGTCCTGCTAGGCCTGATTGCCCTGCCGCAGATGCTCAGGCTGGGGTATAATCAGAACCTTGCCATCGGGGTCATATGTGCCTCGGGCAGTCTGGGGACGATGATTCCGCCGTCCATTGTTCTCATTATCTACGGCCTGATCACTGAAACCTCGATCAAGGCGCTGTTCACCGCGTCCTTCCTGCCGGGGTTCATGCTGGCCTCGTTTATCATCATCTACATCATCATCCGCACGCAGCTTCATCCCGAAGACGCCCCCCTGCCCGATCCTGTGCCCGGTGATCCGCAGGGCCGCGAAAAGGGTCGGTTGTTTCTGGCGTTCCTCTCCGTCGTCACGGCAGGTTTTTCCGTGGCCTTGTTCCTGCGCGCGGCCTTCTTTGAATTCACTGGCTCCAACGCCGCAAACGAAGGCGACCCCTTTGCCTTCGGGACCGCCGAATGGTTGCCGTGGTTCGGCGGGACTTTCATCCTGATGATGGGGCTGATGTACTTTTACTTTGGTATGAAAGACACCAAAACAGGCTGGAACATGGGCAAGGGTCTCGTGGCCCCAATCGTCGTCATCGGCGTTGTCATGGGATCGATCTATGGCGGTATTACGGGCATTACCGAAGCCGCCGGCATGGGCGCATTCGCCGTTCTGGTCATCGCAATCATGCGCGGTGAGGCCTCGTGGGACCTGATCTGGGACAGCCTGATGCGCACGCTGAAATCCACGGGCACGATCATCTGGGTCACCATCGGTGCCGCGGCCCTTGCGGGCGCCTATACCATCGCGGGCGGGCCCACCTATGTGGCGGATTTCATCGTCGGCACCGATCTGCCCACCATGGGGATTATTCTCGCGATGATGCTGATCCTGCTGTTCATGGGGGCCTTCATGGATTGGGTTGGCATCGTATTGCTGATTATCCCTGTGTTCCTGCCCATCATCCGCCGTCTGCCCATTGAAGAGATCGGCTTCATCGGCCAGCTGGAACCGCAGCACATCGCCATCTGGTTCGGCGTTGTCTTTTGTATGAACATGCAGGTCAGTTTTCTGTCGCCCCCCTTTGGCCCGGCTGCGTTCTACCTGAAATCAGTGGCCCCGCCGCACATCAGCCTGACGGATATCTTCAAGGGGTTCCTGCCTTTCATCGGTATTCAGCTTTGCGCCCTGACGGTCCTGCTGATCTGGCCTAATATCGTGACACTGCTTTTATAGAGATCGGAGGATTTATATGCTGACGCCTGCACAAATCGACGACTTCGAAACCCAAGGCTATTTGGTCGTACCGGACGTGGTCCCAATTGACGTGCTGAACCATGTCAAAGCGGAATACGCGGCCCTTTTGGATCGGTTGTACGCGGAGTGGTTTGAACAGGGTCGCGTGGCAACACCGCCTGACACCCTCGATTTCTGGGGAAAGCTGATTGAGGCCTACCGCGCCAAATGCGACTACTTCCAGCCGCTCGATATCAGCCTGCCGGGCGACGAAATTGCACCCGACACGCCGTTTCATTTTGGCCCGGCCGTATTCGATCTGTTGACGGCACCAAGGTTGCTCGATGTCGCGGAAAGCCTCTTGGGGCCTGAACTTACGTCCAATCCCATCCAACACGTCAGGTTGAAACCGCCTGCCACCGATCTGCAATCGGACGAAATACGTGCGCATATTACTGCGACTGACTGGCATCAGGACCGCGCTGTCGCTTTGGAAGAAGCGGACGAAACCCGCATGGTGACGGTTTGGATTGCCGTCACGGATGCCACCATCGAAAACGGGTGCCTGCAGGTTCAGGCACAAACACCGGATCAGGATATCCTGCCCCATTGTGCGCGCACGCAAACAGGCATCGCGGATGGATTTGTCGATGAAGCCAAAGCCATCCCGCTGCCCATCAAGGCAGGGGGCGTTGTGCTATTTCATCCGCTCACGCCCCATGCATCGCTTACAAATCAGACGGATGCGTTTCGCTGGTCCTTCGATGTCCGCTACAATGTCACGGGTGAGCCGACGGGGCGCAGTCATTTCCCCGATTTTATCGCCCGCTCGCGCGCCAACCCGGACAGCGAATTGCGCGACTGGCGGGTATGGAAAGCGATGTGGGAAAACACACGCGCAAAGCTTTCCGACGCGCCACATATCCCGATTCACCGCTGGACATCAGATGCGCCTTTCTGCGCGTAAAAGGAACTCTCATGGATACTGTTCGCCTAGATCCCTCAGATAATGTCGTGACTGCCACCCGCGCTCTCGAAGTCGGCGTTGATATCGGGGAGACCAAAACAAATGCACTGATCCCCTCAGGGCATAAGATCGCAACGCAAGCGATCCCCAAGGGCGATGCTATCCGCAAATATGCACAGATCATTGGCTATGCCATTGAGGATATCGCCGCAGGTGATCACGTACACACGCAAAACGTCGAGTTTCGCAATACAGATGCCGACTATGAATTCTCAACCGATCAACGGCCCGTCACACCTGTGCCAGAGGCTGAGCGCGACACCTTTATGGGCTTTCGGCGCGGGAACGGCGCAGTGGGCACGCGCAACTACATCGCGATTGTCACGTCGGTAAACTGCTCGGCCACGGCGGCGCGGATGATTGCCAACCACTTCACCCCCGAGGTGATGGCCGCCTATCCCAACGTCGACGGTGTGGCCGCTTTCGTGCATGGCACGGGCTGCGGTATGGCAGGTGATGGCGATGGGTTTGAGGCCCTGCAACGGGTGATGTGGGGCTATGCGCGCCATCCGAACCACGCTGGCGTTTTGATGGTCGGCCTGGGATGCGAAATGAACCAGATCGACTGGCTCCTCGAAGCCTATGGCCTGAAGCAAAGCAAAACCTTTCAGGTCATGAACATCCAGTCGGTTGCGGGCCTGCGCAAGACCATCGAAATGGGCATCCAGAAGATCGAGGCGATGCTGCCCATCGCCAATCAGGCGACACGCACGCAGTGCCCCGCGTCCGAGTTAATGGTCGCCTTGCAATGCGGCGGATCAGACGCATGGTCGGGGATCACGGCGAACCCTGCGCTGGGTCATGCCTGTGATCTGCTGGCAGCACAGGGCGGCACCGGCGTTCTCGCCGAAACACCCGAGATTTATGGAGCTGAGCACTTGCTGACGCGTCGCGCCATAGACCGCGCAACCGGTGAACAGCTTGTCGGCCTGATCAAGTGGTGGGAGGATTACACCGCCCGCAACAAAGGCACGATGGACAACAACCCATCCCCCGGCAACAAGGCAGGCGGCTTGACCACGATCCTTGAAAAATCGCTCGGTGCTGCGGCCAAGGGCGGCACCTCACCGCTGATGGGGGTCTACAAATACGCCGAACCTGTACGCGCGCGCGGCTTCACCTTCATGGACAGCCCCGGCTATGATCCGGCTTCCGTCACGGGCCAGATCGCTGGGGGCTGCAATCTGGTTTGTTTCACCACGGGGCGCGGCTCCGCATTTGGGTCAAAACCCAGCCCGACCATCAAGGTGGCGACCAATTCGGCCATGGCAAAGCGCATGAGCGAGGACATGGATGTTGATGCCGGCACCATCCTGACCGAGGGCATAAGCGTCGAAGAGAAGGGGCGCGAGATTTACGAGATGTTTTTGCGCGTCGCCTCAGGCGAGGCAACAAAATCCGAAGCGCAGGGCCTTGGCGATTACGAATTCGTGCCATGGCAAATCGGGGCTGTGATGTGAAAAAAGTCCTCATCGTGGGTGGAGGGTTGATTGGTGCACGTCACGTGCAGACAGTGAAAGACCACCCACGCTGCACGCTGGTTGGCCTTGTTGATCCGAACCCTGATATCAAAACTGGCGAAGGCATCCCACGCTTTGAAGACATGGCGCAGGTGACAACACCCGTGGACGGTGTGATCCTCGCGACACCGACGGATTTACACAGCACACAGGGTCAGTATGCCGCCGAACGTGGCTGGCATATGTTGATCGAAAAACCTGTCGCGGGCAATGTGGGCGCCGCCCGCGTGCTCGGCGATGCGGTTAAAAAGGCTGGTGTCGGTTCGCTGGTCGGGCATCATCGCCGCTATCACGCGTCGGTCCAGCAATTGAAACACCTGCTGGCCGAAGGCGCTATTGGGACGCCGGTCACGGTCAGCATGATCTGGGCGATGCGCAAGCCGGATGCTTATTTTGACGGGAATTGGCGCACGGCAGGCGGCAGTCCTGTTCTTATCAACCTCGTGCATGACATTGACACTTTGCGTTTCGTGGTCGGTGAGATCGTCGCAACAGCAGCCTTGCGCGGGCGCGGCCTGCGCGGGGAATCGCGGATCGAATCCGGTGCCATCGCGCTGGCCTTTGAACATGGGGCGACAGGCACCATCAGCTTTGCCGATACCACGCCCAGCCCCTGGGGGTTCGAAGCAGCCACCGGCGAGAACCCCAATATCGGCGCAACCGGTCAGGATATGCTGTGGATTTCCGGCACGGATGGCGCGATCAGTTTTCCCTCCATGACGCTGTGGCAGGGAACAGACTGGGGGAAAGCTGCGCGCCAAAAACCTTTGGTCCGCTGGGAAAACACAAAACCACCCCTCGACGCTCAGCTGGATCATTTCCTTGACGTGATGGATGGGGCCGCGCCACTGATTGATGTTGCGGATGCGACCCGAACGCTTGAAATCGCACTGGCCATCGAAGACCAACTGGCAGCTCAGACGACAGGAGACGGCCATGACCGAAGTGCTCTCGCCTGAACAAGTCACGCGATACAATGACCATGGCTATCTGGTTGTGGAAAACCAGATACCGCCCGAATGGATCACGCAACTCCGCGACGAGATCACCCGGTTTGAGACCGAAGCCGCTGGCATGACGCAGTCGAACGACCGCCTGGACCTTGAGGATACCCATACGCCAGCCGAGCCACGTCTGAGGCGTGTGAAACTGCCGCATATGATATCGGATGTGGTGCGCGACTTGATGGTTTCAGACCACATTCTCGGCCCGGCACGCGATCTGATCGGACCTGACCTGAGGCTGCACACGACCAAACTGAACATGAAATCGGCGGGATATGGCGCGGCGGTAGAATGGCATCAGGACTATGCCTTTTACCCCCATACCAACGATGACATTCTGGCCATTGGGGTACTGATCGACGATATGGCCGCTGAAAACGGGCCGCTTATGGTCTACCCCGAAAGCCATAAGGGGCCGGTCTATGATCATCATGTGGATGGCGTCTTTGCGGGTGCGATGCTGCCCGAGGAAAACGGGCTCAACCCTGACGACGCGGTTCAACTGACCGGCCCGGCAGGCTCCATCAGCATCCATCACGGCCGTATTGTGCATGGCTCGGCGCTGAATACATCTGATCACCCACGCCGCATCCTGTTTTTCGAAATGATGGCGGCGGATGCTTTTCCGATCATGGGGTCCATGACCCGCTGGGACGGCATCGAAGACTATGACACCCGCATGCTATGCGGTCAGCCGACCAAAAGTCCGCGCCTAAAGAACATCCCGGTGCGCATTCCACAACCGCAGCCGGACGTGCCGATATCGATTTATGAAATCCAGAAAGGCATGAAAAAACGTGCCTTTGATACCGCGAAATAGGAGACACCTCGCATGACAAAACCAACTATCGGATTCATCGGCCTTGGGCTTATGGGCGGGGCAATGGTCGGTCGCCTGCAAGATCAGGGGTACGCGCTGAGCGTTCTGGGCAACCGCGACCGGACCCATCTGGACGCAGCCATCGCCCGAGGGGCAACGGAAGTCGCCAGCGCCAAAGAGGTGGCCGCAGCCAGCGACATCATAATGCTCTGCATGGGTACATCGGATCATGTGGAAAGCCGTATGCGCGGCGAGGATGGCGTGATCGCCGGTCTCAGACCCGGCGCCGTCGTGATTGATTTCGGCACATCGCTGCCAGCATCCACCCGTGCGCTAGGCACAGAGGTCGCGGAAGCTGGCGGCACCTATCTGGATGCTCCCCTGGGTCGCACACCCAGCCACGCCAAGGACGGCATGCTCAACATCATGTGCGCGGGTGACAAGGCGACCTTTGACAAGGTCGAGGGTGTCTTGAAAGACCTCGGCGAAAACGTGTTTCACCTCGGTGCCCTCGGGTCCGGACATACGATCAAGCTCATCAACAACTTCTTTGGCATGACCGTGGCCAATGCCATGGCCGAAGCCTTTGCCATGGCCGACATCGCCGGTGTGAACCGCAAGGAGCTTTATGACGTGATGGCCGCCGGACCGCTGCACAGCGGGATGATGGATTTCGTCAAAGGGTACGGCGTAGACGGTGACCCGAACCTGCTGGCCTTTGCGATCAAGAATGCGGCCAAAGACGTCGGGTATTATTCGAAGATGGCCGATGACGCAGGCGTCAAAAGCATCATGTCGCAGTCCGCATTATCCGCTTTGAGCGAAGCGCGTGACACGGGTCATGGTGATGAGATGGTCAGCCAGATGGTTGATTTCTTTGCCAATAAATACAGCACCTAAATGGCAGTCGCGGCGCAAGCCATAGAGGACCGGCCCCAGCTTGGCATTCTCATGATGCTGGTGGCCTGGTACTTCTTTGCGATGGTCGATGTTTCGGCCAAATGGCTTGCGCTGGCGGGCTTTCCGGCGTTTCAACTGGTGTTCATGCGCTATGCCGGGCATCTGGTGATTTCGGTGGGCATGATTGCCAAAGACGGCATGGCCCTTGATCGGTTTCGCACCGATCACATCTGGCTGGTACTGAGCCGGGCCTTGCTGCTGATATCCGCCACATTGGGTAATTTCTATGCGCTGAGCTATCTGCCGCTGACGATCATTTCGGCGATCATGTTTTCCAGCCCGATCATTGTGTGCTTTTTGTCGATGACCATTCTGAAAGAGCAAATCGGGCCGTGGCGCTGGGGGGCCATCGTGTTGGGGTTTGCCGGCGTTCTAATCGTGATCCGCCCGTTTGGCGAGACGTTCCATCCGGCGATGATCCTGCCATTGTATAACGCGACTGCGCTGGCGCTGTACTCCCTGATGACCCGCAAACTCGCCGGGATTGTCGCAACCGAAACGCAGCAACTCTACCTCGGCGCTTTGGGAACCATGCTGACCCTGCCCTTTGCCCTCTGGTTCTGGATTCCGCCGCAAAGCCTCTTGGACACGGTATTGCTGATCGGGCTGGGCGTCTTGGGCTGGGGCGGGCATCAATTGCTTACCAATGCGCACCGCTTTGCGCCTGCCAATACGCTGATGCCATATACCTATTCGTTCATGATTTACATTGCCGCCTTCAGCTGGCTGATCTTTGGGGATGTGCCTGATTTCTGGGTCGTCGTCGGCGCATTGGTGATCGTGGCGTCCGGCCTCATCATCTGGAAAAGGGAGCAGCGCACATGACCCGTATCGCCTGCGTCGGAGAAGCGATGATCGAACTGTCCATTCTGGGGCAGACCTCGCAAGTCGGTGTCGCGGGCGACACGTTGAATACGGCGATTTACCTCAAGCGGAATGCACCGCAGTTCAGCGTCGATTACGTGACCTGTCTGGGTGACGATCCGTTTTCGGACCAGATTGAGGACTTCATCGCAGCACAAGACATCGGCACCGGTGCTGTGACCCGCCTGACCGGGAAATCCCCCGGCCTCTATGCGATCACAACCACGGATGATGGCGAACGATCTTTCACCTATTGGCGCAGTGCTGCCGCTGCACGGGACCTGTTCAAGACCGATGCGGGTTATAATTTCGAGATCCTTGAGGCCTATGACCTCGTGTACCTCTCGGGCATCAGCGTGGCGATTCTGCCGGATGCAGCGCGCAGTGCATTGGTTGAGTGGTTGGGCAGAACACCCATCAAACTGGCCTATGACAGCAATTATCGACCGCGCCTTTGGGAGGATAAACCGACCGCACAGCGCGTGACATCTGCCCTGTGGGAGCGTGCAGACATCTGCCTGCCCTCCATTGATGATGAAATGCTGCTCTTTGATGAAGATGCCGCAGCGGTTGAGGCGCGATTTGCCCGGTATCGCGGCACCGGCGCGTTGAAACGCGGCGAAGAGGGCCCAATCAGTCTGGGTGATGCAGTCTCGCAATCCTACGGTGCAGCACCGCATGTAGTTGACACAACGGCAGCGGGTGACAGTTTCAATGGCGCTTATCTCGCGGCAATCCTCGCCGGTCAGACGCAAGCGCAGGCTTTGCGTGCCGGACATGATTGTGCAGCACAGGTCGTGCAATACCGGGGGGCGATTATGCCCAAGGCTGCGCCATGAAAAATGCTGTTCTGATCGGGCTTGGCATGGTGGCGGATACACATCTTGCCGCGTTTCGGGATGCTGAGACCGTTGATCTATCCGGCATCATGGGGCGCGACCCGGAAAAGGCCCGCACCTATGGCCGACATGCCGCCGACCTGCTGGGCCGCGCGGTGAAAACATATCAAAACGCAGATGAGATTGCCGCCGACCCTGGGGTCGATTTCGTTGTCATTGCGACGCCCCCGGATGCACGGCGCGACTTGATTGCGCCTTTGGTGCGAGCGGGCAAACCAATCCTGATGGAAAAACCCGTTGAGCGGACCCTTGAAGCCGCACAAGACATTGTCACGCTCTGCGCAGATCATGCTGTGCCGCTGGGTGTTGTGTTCCAGCACCGCGCGCGCGCCGCGTCACAGGCGTTGAAACAGGCGCTTGATCAAGGCAAGCTGGGCGATATCACCAATGCCGAAATTCGCGTTCCGTGGTGGCGGGATCAGGACTATTACGATGCCCCGGGGCGCGGCACCTATGCCCGCGATGGCGGTGGCGTGATGATATCGCAGGCGATCCACACGCTGGACCTTTCGCTTTGGTTGCTGGGGCCGTTTTCCACGGTCTGCGCGCATATGCACCGTACCGCCCTGCACAGGCTGGAGGCTGAAAACTGGGCCGGTGCCTTGTTTGAAACTTTAGCGGGCTGTGTGGGTACACTGACGGCCACAACTTCGGCTTTTCCGGGAACGGCGGAAACCATCAGCCTGCATGGCACCAAGGCCAGTGCGCATCTGGAAAGCGGCGTGCTTACGATATCCTATCTGGACGGGCAGACAGAAACACATGGTGCCAGCGCCACGACCGGCGGCGGCGCGGACCCTATGGCCTTTACCCACGCGTGGCATCAAAGCGTGATCGAAGACTTCGCGCAGGCAATCACCGACCAGCGCGACCCGATGGCCACCGGGAAACAGGCCCTCATGGCCCATGCGGTCATTGATGCAATGGAACGATCCGGCACATCGCGGGTCTGGGAAAAGGTGGCACAGGTTTGAGCGTTAAATTCATCGCCATTGGCCTCGATCACCGGCATATTTTCGGCATGACGCAAAACATGCTGGACGCCGGGGCGCAATGCCTCGGGTTCTGGACCGCAGGCACGCCACACAGCCTTGAGGGGTTTCGCAAACGCTTTCCGCTGCTTAAACGATTTGAAAGAATCGAGGATGCACTGGCATCTGGCGCAGATCTGGCCTTGATCGCCGCAATCCCCGCAGACCGTGCAGCACTGGCGATCCAATGCATGCAGCGCGGCATGGACGTGATGACCGACAAACCCGGCTGCACCACCATGGCGCAACTGGACGATTTACGCAGCACTGTCCGTGACACCGGGCGGATCTGGTCGATCAACTTTTCCGAACGGTTTGAAGTCCCGGCCGTCACGCGCGCCAGCGCATTGGTGGCCGAAGGGGCAATTGGCCGGGTGGTGCACACCGCCGGGCTGGGTCCGCACCGGCTGAACAAAGAAACTAGGCCGGATTGGTTTTTCGACCGAAGCCGGTACGGTGGCATCCTCACCGATATCGCCTCGCATCAGATCGACCAGTTCCTGCATTTCACCGGCTCCACAGAGGCCGAGGTGACCCATGCTTTCGTGGCCAACCACGCGAACCCGGCCCACCCCGGGCTTCAGGATTTCGGTGAGATCACCCTGAAAAGCGATCAGGGCACGGGATCCATCAGGGTGGATTGGTACACGCCCGATGCGCTACCCACATGGGGCGACGGGCGTCTGACCATTCTGGGTACCGAAGGCTATATCGAGTTGCGCAAATATGTGGATGTCGGGGGCAGGGACGGCACCGACCACCTGATCCTAGTTACCGGGGACAGATGCGAAAAGATCGACGCGTCAGATGCCGGATTGCCCTATTCCGACCATTTGTTGAATGACATCGAAAACCGCACTGAATCGGCGATGACACAAGCGCATTGCTTCAAAGTAATGGAGCTTGCCTTGCAAGCGCAAGCGCTGGCCGAAGGGGCGTAACATGTTGAATGTTGCCATTCTTGGCGCCGGAATCGGGGCGCAACATCTTGCCGCCTATCAGGCACTGCCGCATCTGTTCCGGGTTGCGGCCCTTGTGGACAAGGATCAAACCCGTGCCGAGGTGTTGCGTGGCACGCATGATTTCCTGATTACACCCGATTGGGATCGCGTTTTTGCGATGCCCGACATTGACCTTATCGACATTTGCCTGCCCCCTCACCTGCATCTGCCCGTCACGCTGGAGGCACTGGCTGCGGGCAAAAATGTCATCTGTGAGAAACCGCTGGCGACCAGCCTCGCCGGGGTAGAACAGATCGCGCAGTCCGCCAGACAACACAACCGGACGGTATATCCGGTTTTCCAATACCGCTACGGTCCGGCCTTTACGCAGTTGCGCCACCTGCAACGCGCAGGTCTTTTGGGTCAGCCGCTGGTGGCTTCGATGGAAACGCATTGGGCCCGTGATGGCGACTATTATGCCGTACCATGGCGCGGCACATGGGCGGGCGAACAGGGCGGTGTGGTTTTGGGCCATGCCATCCACGCTCATGACCTACTGACGCATTTCATGGGGCCGGTGCGATCCGTTTCGGCGGTGACGACCACCCGCGTCAATCCGATCGAAACAGAAGATTGCGCGGCAATAACCTTTGAAATGGTGAATGGGGCAATAGCGACAAGCAACATCACCCTTGGGGCTGCAAGGGATGAAACGAGGTTGAGGTTCGTGTTTGAAAAGCTAACGGCGACATCGGGCACAATCCCTTATGCGCCCGGCACGTCAGATTGGTCGTTCATAGCCAGAAATCCCAAAGACCAGCCCACAATCGACAACGCATTGGCAAGCGCACCTATCGAACCACCGGGTTTTGAAGGTTTTTTAAGCGCGGTCGCAGCTGATCTGGCCGGGCAGCCTTCGAATTCGGTTCCACTGGCGGATGGGGCGGCTTCCATTGAACTGGTGACAGCGATATATCATTCTGCAAGGAGCGGCGCGCGCGTTTCGTTGCCGCTGCCATCGGCTCACCCCTTATTCAACGGATGGATACCATGAAACAATGTTGGCGCTGGTTCGGACCCGCAGACAAGATCGCCCTGCCCGATCTACATCAGGTCGGCGTGCAAGGGATCGTGAGCGCCCTGCATGATGTCCTGCCCGGTGCGCTTTGGACGCCCGAAGCGATCCGGCAACGGCAGGATATGCTGCACCAACAAGGCTTTGACTGGGCGGTTGTCGAAAGCCTGCCTGTGTCGGAAAGCATCAAGACACAAAGTCCGCAGATGGCAGATCATCTACTGGCCTATAAGGAAAGCCTGCGCAATCTGGCAACGGCTGGCATCAGCACCATTTGCTATAATTTCATGCCGATCCTCGATTGGACCCGGACGGAACTGCGCGCAAAGCAACCCCACGGCGGGACGGCGATGCTATTTCGCTTTCTGGATTTTGCCGTGTTCGATCTGCATATTCTGCAACGGGACGGCGCAGCCTCGGATTATTCGCAAGAGCTGCAAGAAATGGCGGCACAGCGATTTGCCGAGCTGACTGACACGCAACGCGTCGCGCTGCAGAACAACATCGTCGCGGGCCTGCCCGGGTCCAACGACAAGTGGACAACGGATGATGTGCGGGCGCATCTGGCGACCTATCAGGACATTTCGCCCGCGCAACTGCGCCAGAACCTCATTGATTTCCTGTCCGAGGTATGTCCCGTCGCCGAAGATCTTGGCCTGCGCCTGTGCTGTCATCCGGATGATCCGCCCTTTTCACTGCTTGGCCTGCCACGCATCATGTCGTCCACCGATGACTATGCACATATCCTGAATGCCGTACCCAGCCCGGCAAATGGCGCGACACTGTGCACCGGATCGCTCGGCGTGGCGGAAGGTTTCGACCCGGTTGAGTTTGTCAGCCGCCTTGGCGACAAAATCCATTTCGTGCATCTGCGCAATACCAAACGCCTACCCGGATCGGACCGGGCGCGACCAGATTTCTTTGAGGCCGCGCATCTGGAGGGTGACACCGATATGGTCGCCACCATCAAAGCGCTGCTGGCCGAAGAAAAACGTCGCAAGGACGCAGGCCGGTCAGATTGGGAAATCCCCATGCGCCCCGACCATGGGCAGGAATTGCTCAGCGATCTGGGGGGCGGCAGCATGCCCGGCTATCCGCTGATCGGGCGCATGCGGGGCCTTGCGGAGTTGCGCGGGATCATGGCGGCGTTTGACTCGGCCTAGAGCGTCTGACGAAACATCAAGTATCACGTAACGCGTTGAAATCTTTGGTTTCAGGCAGCCTTACGTGATTCAGGTTTTTGGCATGACCCTTTAAGCTTCGGTACGGGTGAGCGGGAGGATCGTGTCATCCTCCTGCGGCAATTCCTCAAAGTCGAAGTTGTCCAGTTTGACCGCGCGCTTGCCTGCGCGTTCTGCCGCTGTGCTAATTTCATGCACGTCACGCTGCGCCTGTCTGAAATGCGTATCCAGCTTGCCGACCCGTTCCACCACCAGTTCCACATCCCGGTGCAGCATCTTGAGCGTTTTGCGGATCGCACCGGCCTGTTCGCGCATTCTGGCATCTTTCAGAATGGCCCGCATCGTGTTCAGCGTCGCCATACATGTGGTGGGTGAAACAATCCAGACCCTTGCGTCGAACCCCTTGCGCACAAGCTCGGGGAAATTTGAATGAAGCTCAGCATAGACAGCTTCGGACGGTAGAAACATCAGCGCGCCATCCGCCGTTTCGCCCTCAATGATGTATTTGTCAGAGATATCATTGATGTGTTTCGTGACGGCCGTTTTCATTTTCGCAACCGCGTCTTTGAGGTCCCACTCCGTCTTGGCAGCGCGCAATTGTTCATAAGCCTCCAGCGGGAATTTGCTGTCGATCACAATCGGGCCCGGTGGGTTAGGCAGGTGGATCAGACAATCCGCGCGTTTTCCATTGCTCAAGGTATGCTGCAAGGCATAGCTGTCGTTCGGCAACGCCTTTGAAACAATATCGTGCAGCTGAATTTCACCAAAGGCACCGCGCGTTTGTTTGTTGCTGAGGATGTCCTGCAAGGACAATACGTCACCGGATAGTTTCGTGATATTGTCCTGCGCCTTGTCGATAGAGGCCAGCCGTTCCTGCAACTGGGTCAGCGATGTGGTCGTCTGCTTGCTGGACCCGTGCAGCGTTTCTTTCATGCGTTCCTGCATATCGGTCATTGCGCGCTGCGAGCGCATCGCGTTGTCCGCCAACCGGTCCTGCATCTGCTGCTGCACGGCGGCAAGGCGTGCCTCAACCGTTTGTATCACCTGTGTCTGCGCATTGGCCTGCGTGTCCGACACCGTCTGCAACCCACCGCGCAGCTGTTCCTGACCCGCCGAAAGATGCTGGACATGCTGCCCCAATACACCCAATTGCTGCATCAAAGGCTCCGTCGATCTCGCCGAGCGACCTGCGGCCCGCACTGCCATCACAAGCAGCACAAGGATCAGCAAAACCAAAGCGCCGCCGCCCATCGCCGCGAGAACAATGGGGTCTGTGAGGTTAATCGTTTGTCCTGCAACCTCAATCATGTGCGGCCAAACAAGCGTTCGATGTCGGACAACTTCAACTCAACGTAAGTGGGTCGCCCGTGATTGCATTGCCCGGAATGCGGCGTCGCTTCCATGTCGCGCAACAGCGCATTCATTTCCTCGGTTTTCATCCAGCGCCCCGAGCGGATTGAGCCATGACAGGCCACACGGCTCAGGATCGCATCTATACGCTGGCGTATGTTGTCAGACGTGTTCTGATCCGCAAGCTCGTCCAAAATATCCAGTATCAGCGCGCGTGCATCCACCAACCCGAGAATGGCAGGTGTCTCACGCACCGCGATCGCATCCCCGCCGAAGGGCTCCACAACCAGACCCAACTGGGCAAGATCATCAGCAACCTGCATCAAAGACGCGCAATCAGCGGCGGACAGTTCAACAATCTCAGGGATCAGCAAGGCTTGCGAAGCGACCCCATTTTCCGCCATCTGGCGTTTCAGTTTTTCATAGACGAGACGTTCGTGCGCGGCATGCTGATCGACAATGACCATGCCCGTCGCAGTCTGCGCAATGATGTAGTTTTCATGCACCTGACCGCGAGCGGCACCGAGAGGAAAATCAACAGGTTCATCCGCAGTTTCCCCGTCAGGGTCCGTTTCTGCCACACGCCCCCAAGGCGCGGCTACCTCCTGAAAAGCCGGTGTTTGCGGCGGCGCAGACATCGGCCTTGAGGCATGATCCATTTGGTAGACGCGCGCGCCAATGGGTTCGGGCTGCATCGCCCCAAGGGTCGCTGTGCTGACGGTCGTTGATGCACGATGGCCTGCCTCGGCCAGCGCGTGGCGCAGCGCCGAAACGATCAGGCCGCGCGCGATACCGGGATCGCGAAACCGCACCTCTGATTTGGCCGGGTGGACATTCACATCAACCAGTTTGGGATCACAATCCAGAAACAGCGCCGCCGCTGGGTGGCGGTCCCTGCTCAGGAAATCGGAATAGGCCCCCCGGAGCGCCCCAACCAGCAGCTTGTCCTTGACCGGACGCCCGTTCACGAAAAGAAACTGTGCGACCGCTGAGCCACGCGAATAGGTCGGCAGGGCTGCAAAGCCAGTGAGATGCAAACCCTCACGTTCCGCATCAATTGCCAAAGAATTCTCGGCAAACTCACGGCCCAGAACGCGCGCGAGCCGCCCATGCAACGCTCCAAACAGATCGCCCTGCTGCGCGTCGGCGCGAAATACTTCGCGGCCCGGTCCATCGCCGGAGACATCGCGCAGTACAAACTGCACGAACGGCTCCGCCATGGCGAGGCGTTTGACCACATCAGAAATCGCCTGCGCCTCGGCGCGATCACTGCGCAGGAATTTCAGCCGCGCAGGTGTTGCGTAAAACAGATCGCGGATCGTGACCGTCGTCCCCGGGTTGCAGGCCGCTGGCTTGAGGGGTTTTTCAGTCCCGCCTGCAACAGTCGCCTCGACCCCGTCATCGCCATCGGCGCGCGTGACAATCGCCAGGCGACCGACCGCCGCCAACGAAGGCAACGCCTCCCCACGAAACCCGAATGTCTGGATGTTCAGCAAATCACTGCCGTCAATCTTGGACGTGGCATGACGCGACAAGGCCAAGGGCAAATCATTGGCCGTCATCCCGCAGCCGTCGTCCTGAACCCGGATCAGCGTCTTGCCACCATCCCCATAATCAATCGCGATCTTGCGCGCGCCCGCATCGAGTGCATTTTCGACGAGTTCCTTGATGGCAGAGGCGGGGCGTTCCACCACCTCACCTGCCGCAATGCGGTTCACGGCCCCCTCGTCCAACTGGCGGATAACGGGGCGGCTCGCGCTTATATTGGGGTTCGCTACGCTCATGACACTACACTTAGCATGCCTTGGCACGATTCTGAAACCCGTAACACGCGGAACCACAGACATGTCAGACCGCTTGCCAAGATACTTGGGTCATGCGACTTTCCGACTCTCCCGGACACAGGATGTGCATCATGGAAACAACCGATACCGCCCCCCAATCGCAGAGCGTGCAGCAATCCTTGCCGCAGGTCGTTGAGCCGCGCAATCCGGGGATGGATCTGGACATGGATTGGGTGATGAGCCTGCAGGCCAATACCTCTGCCATTGAACGCCGCGCGGCAACATTACCCGCACGCAGGTCTGTCAAAAAGACGCATCAGGCGGCATGGTTGCTGCGCGCGATCACGTGCATCGATCTCACAACGCTGTCTGGCGATGATACGGAACGGCGCGTCGAACGTTTGTGCGCCAAGGCGATGCACCCGGTATCAGACAGCTTGCTGAGCGCACTTGGCGTGGATGACATCAAAACCGGTGCGGTCTGTGTCTATCACGAAATGATCCCAGCGGCGTTGCGGGCGCTGGAGGGGTCTGGCATTCCGGTGGCAGCGGTCAGCACGGGGTTTCCCGCAGGGCTTTCCCCGCTGCATCTGCGCATCGCGGAAATAGAGGAGAGCGTGGCAGCGGGTGCGGCAGAAATCGACATTGTCATTTCACGCCGCCACGTGCTGACCGGCAACTGGCAGGCACTTTATGACGAAATGCGCGCATTTCGAGCGGCCTGCGGAAGCGCGCATATAAAGGCCATCCTCGCAACCGGTGAATTGGGCAGCCTGCGCAACGTGGCGCGCGCCTCGATGGTGTGCATGATGGCCGGGGCCGATTTCATCAAAACCTCAACCGGCAAGGAAAGCGTCAACGCCACGCTGCCTGTCACATTGGTCATGATCCGCGCCATCCGGGACTATTACGAACGCAGCGGTTATCGCGTCGGCTACAAACCGGCCGGGGGCATTTCAAAAGCCAAGGACGCGATCACCTATCTAGCGCTTATCAAGGAAGAGCTTGGCACTGCGTGGCTTGCGCCGAACCTCTTTCGATTTGGCGCGTCCTCACTTCTCAACGACATCGAACGGCAGTTAGAACACCATGTGACCGGCCAGTATTCAGCCGGGTATCGTCATGCCACCAGTTAAACCAACACGCCGCGCCGGGAGCCTCCAATGACCGTATCTGATATCTTCGCTTCGATGGAATATGGCGTGGCACCTGAAAGTGCTGCGGACGCACTGGCCTGGATCGCCGAACAGGGCGGGCATTTCGGACATTTCATTGACGGTGCATTTACGCCCCCCAGCGACGGGTTCGAAACGCGAAACCCCGCCACGGGCGAGACGCTCGCGCGGCTCAGCCAAGCAAAACAGGACGATGTGGACCGCGCAGTTGCTGCCGCACGCCGCGCGCAACCACGCTGGGAAAAACTGGGCGGGCATGGGCGTGCGCGCTTTCTCTATGCTTTGGCGCGCCTTTTGCAAAAACACAGCAGGCTGTTTGCGGTGCTCGAAACCCTCGACAATGGCAAACCCATTCGCGAGGCGCGCGACATCGACATCCCACTTGCGCAACGCCATTTCTATTTCCACGCAGGCATGGCGCAGCTCATGCCGACCGAACTGGCAGACCGCGCGCCGATTGGCGTTTGTGGTCAGATCATCCCGTGGAATTTCCCACTTTTGATGCTTGCGTGGAAAATCGCACCCGCGCTCGCGATGGGCAACACGGTGGTGTTGAAACCAGCGGAATACACCTCTCTGACAGCGTTGCTGTTTGCTGAGATTTGCACGCAAGCCGGGCTGCCCAAGGGGGTCGTGAATATCGTGACCGGCGACGGCGCGGTTGGCGAAAGAGTTGTTGCTGCCCCAGTCGACAAGATCGCTTTCACCGGCTCCACCGAAGTCGGCCGCCGCATTCGCGAACAAACGGCAGGCAGTGGCAAGGCGCTCACCTTGGAACTGGGGGGCAAATCACCCTACATCGTTTTTGACGATGCCGATATCGACAGCGCCGTCGAAGGGCTGGTGGATGCGATCTGGTTCAATCAGGGTCAGGTATGCTGTGCCGGTTCAAGACTGCTGGTCCACGAACCTGTGGCGGATGTGTTTTACAGGAAACTGCGCGCACGGATGGACAAGCTGCGCGTGGGCGATCCGATGGACAAGAACATTGATGTGGGCGCGATTGTTGATCCGGTTCAGGTCAATCACATTTCCGGTCTCGTATCAGCGAACCGATCCGGCGACACCCATGTGGCGGCGGTCACGATCCCGGAAACAGGGTCGTTTTACCCGCCCACGTTGATCACCGGACTCAACCCCGCCGATACGTTGATGCAGGAAGAGATCTTTGGCCCTGTTCTCGTCTCAATCACGTTCCGCACCCCGGCGGAGGCGGTGCAGCTCGCGAACAACACACGCTATGGCCTTGCTGCGACGGTCTGGAGCGAGAACATCAACCTTGCATTGGACATCGCACCCAAACTTGCCGCCGGGATCGTCTGGATCAATGGTACGAACATGATGGACGCCGCAGCCGGGTTCGGCGGCGTGCGCGAAAGCGGTTGTGGACGCGAAGGTGGATGGGAAGGTTTGGCCGCTTACACAAAGCCGAAAACGAAAACAAAGCGGCTGAGGAAAGTCGCCCGCGTTGCAGGTAAAGCGTCACCAGGCGACGCGATAGATCGCACCGCGAAACTTTACATCGGTGGGAAACAGGCACGCCCTGATGGCGGGTATTCAAGGCCCGTTTTCAACAAATCGGGCGGGCTGGCGGGTCATGTGTCGCTGGCCAACCGCAAGGATGTACGCAATGCCGTGGAGGCCGCGCATGGCGCTGTGGCCTGGTCAAAAACAACCGGGCACCTGCGCGCGCAGATCCTGTATTACATCGCCGAGAACCTGTCGGCGCGCGCCGGGGAGTTCGCCGCCCGGCTGAACGCACTTCAAGGTGGAACGAACGGTGCCGCTGAGGTCGAGGCGACGGTACAACGGCTCTTTACCTATGCGGCATGGGCGGACAAATTCGACGGTCAGATACACGGTGTGCCCCTGCGCGGCGTCGCCTTGGGGGTGAAGGAACCCGTAGGTGTCATCGGTGCGGTCTGCCCTGATGAAGCCCCGCTGCTTGGGCTTGTGTCTTGCATGGCGCCCGCCATTGCGATGGGAAACCGGGTCATTCTGGCGGCATCTGAACCCTTCCCGCTTGCGGCAACGGATTTTGTTCAGGTGCTGGAAACCTCGGATGTTCCTGCCGGTGTCGTCAATATTCTCACCGGTGATCATGCCGATATTGCCGCACCGCTCGCGGGGCATATGGATGTTGATACGGCGTGGTGTTTCGGTGCGGCTGGCTTGTCGGAAACGGTTGAAAAAGCCGCCGCCAGCAATCTCAAACGCACATGGGTCAACCATGGGCAGGCCCGAGACTGGTATGGCGTGGACGCTGAAGGCCGGTTTTTTCTGGAGGCCGCGACAGAGGTCAAAAACGTCTGGATTCCTTACGGGGAATAAGACCGTCTGCCCCGCACTTGTCGGGGCAGACTTGTTAACGCTCTAGTTGCCGGGCGTGCTTTCGAGCCCGACTGGTTGCCCGACCACGACGAAATGCAGGTTTTCCGGTTCGAGCAACGCGCCTGCAACACGTTTGACGCCCTCAACGGTGACCGCTTCGATCTGCTCATTGCGCGTCGCGATATAGTCGATCGGCAGACCAAGCATTTGCATGCCCACCATGATATTTGCGATCGGGCCGTTGCCATCAAAGCGTAGTGGATACGCCCCGGTCAGGAACGTCTTGGCGTTTTCGACTTCTTCAGCCGTTACACCTTCGGTGGCTGCCTTTTCCCATTCATCGCGGATAACGTCGATGGCCTCCGCAATGCGGTCGTTGGCCGAACTGACCGAGCCGACATAAACCTCCGCCAGATCTTTGCCCGCAAGATAGGAATAAACCCCGTAGGTGAGCCCACGTTTTGCACGTACCTCATCCATCAGACGGCTTTCGAATGATCCACCGCCTAGTACATGGTTCAGAACAACGGCGGTGAAATAGTCGGGGTGGTCCAGTTTGATCCCTTTTTGCGCAAAGCGCGCGACGGATTGGGGTGTTTCAAAGGGAACCACAGTGATCCCACCGGTAATTTCAACATCGGCACGCGGTGGCATGGGCGCGCCTTGTTCTGGCAATGCACCAAGCAATCCGTCGAGCATAGTGGCGAGTTCCTCTTCGGTGATGTCGCCGACCGCACCGATGTAAATGCGGTCACGTGTCAGCAGATTTCGGTGCGCCTGCACCAAATCATCGCGCGTGAGCGCTTCAACCGACGACACGGTCCCCGATAGATTCGTGGCATATGGGTGATCGCCAAACATCATCTGGTCCATGGCGCGGCTGGCCAGCGCATCCGGGTCCTTCTCATTGGATTCGATACCGCTGATCACTTGTTCGCGCACCCGTTCAATCGCGTCCTCATCAAATCGGGGTTCCAACAAAGCCGCACGCAACAATGCGACGGCTTCATCCCGGTTCTCAGTCAGAAAACGCGCTGAAACAGACAGCGCATCATCATCCAGACCAAAGCTGATCGAGGCTGCCAACCCTTCGACGGAACGCGCAAATGCGCGCGCGTCCATGTCTGCGGCACCCTCTTCCAGCAGCCCGGTCATGAGGTTGGTCGCACCGCGTTTACCCGCGACATCCAGCGAACCACCGCCCCGGAACCGGATTTCGAGCGCCATGAAAGGGATTGACTGGTCTTTCACAAGCCAAGCCGTCAGCCCGCCGGGCGTGTTGACTTCCTTAATGTCCACGGTCGCAGACGCCGGGAGCGCCAGACACAGAACCGCAGCAATTGTCATCATCAATCGCATCATTGTGTAACCTCTTCGCGCATGATCCAGCCTGTCACCGACGCGCGGCGGTCAAAAACCTCGCGTGCGGCGGCCATGATGTCTTCTTCCGTGACAGCTTGCAGGACATCAGGCCACGCCTGCACATCCTCAACCGTAAGCCCGGAGGTCAGTGCCTGCCCGTATCGGTTGGCGATCCGGTCCACATCGTCGCGGGCATAGACCTGATCCGCGCGGATTTGAAACTTGATCCGCTCAAGCTGCTCAGGGTCGACGCCGGTTTCCATGAATTTCACGAGGGCGGCATCCATCGCATCCTCAGCTTCCTGCAAGGTGACATCGGGCCTTGGCACAACAATCAGATTGAACGTCGTATCATCCAGCGATACCGGGCGATAAAAACTGGCGGCATATGTCGTGACCTGATTGTTGAATTGCAACTCTTCCGCGAGGAAAGACGTTGTTCCACCGCCGAGAATCTCACTCAGAAACACAAGAGCGGCCGCTGTCTCCTGCGCGCCGGGGTCGCGTTCCGGCGCAAGATACGAGCGGCGCACGTAAGGTTGCGCAACACGCGCATCCCGGTAGATCAAGCGCCGCTCCGCTGTTTGCGGTGGCTCTTCAGTGCGCAGCCGGGTGGGCAGGTCGGGGTTGCGCGGAATAACACCATAGTGTTCTTCGGCCAGGGCGCGCACCTGTTCGGGCGTCACATCACCGGACACGACCAGAACCGCGTTGTTGGGCGAGTAGTAAATCTCGTAAAATCCAAGCGCGTCCTCCATATCCAGCGTTTCCATCTCGTGCATCCAGCCAATGATTGGCACGCCGTAGCGGTGGTTGAGGAACTGTGCCGCGTTCATTTGCTCGCCAAAAAGAGCACCGGGGTTGTTTTCGGTGCGCTGATTGCGCTCTTCGATGATCACGTTGCGCTCGGTCGTGATGTTTTCTTCGGTCAGGCGAATGTTCTTCATCCTGTCCGCTTCCATTTTCATCATCAACCCAAGCCGGTCTGACGCGACGCGCTGGAAATAGGCGGTGTAGTCATAGGAGGTAAACGCATTGTCGCGCCCGCCGTTTCGCGCAACCGTGGCCGAGAGTTCTCCCTCAGCCAACGTATCGGTCGCTTTGAACAGCAAATGCTCAAGGAAATGCGCAACACCTGACGACCCTTTCGGCTCATCCGCTGATCCGGCGCGATACCACAGCATGTGCTGAACCACAGGGGCACGGTGGTCTTCGACGACAACCACCTGCATGCCATTCTCTAGTGCAAAGGTCGTTACCGACTCTTCGCCGGCACTCACGGTGACGGGTATCAGGCTCAAAAGCGCCGCAAAGGCGGTAAATCGCAACATGTGCTATCCTTTCGCAAAGTAAAAACACATAGGTCTGCGCAGTTAGGTACGTTGCAAAAGCCATGGTTCAAGGCACGCTGTCACGAAAGTGAGCGACGTCCTGTTAATTTCAGGTTATTACTGAGGTGGGAAACTGGGCGTACGGGCGCCAGCGCGACGCCATGCCTCAGCTGTCTCACGCGGGTCCAGCGCCTGACCGCTGTAGACTTGGTTGTACAAGTTCTCCGGAAAAAGCTTGAATTGCGTGAACCGCGACTGCCCTCTGCGAAATTCCGCGTCTTCGGTCGCGAGCGACTGGCGGATGTCGGGGTACACTCCGAACCGACTTGCCGCTGTGACCAATGCACCATCCGAGGATGGCACCGGCGCGGATGCATCCCCCGGCCTGCCCCCCAGCGCGACGACCATCTCCGCCAGAGGGTCCGTATCAGTCCGGTTTGCCTGCCCCGGCGTCGGCTGCGGCAGACTGGCGAAATCGGGCGGCAACGTCAGTTCCGCTTTCGGCTCAACGATGAACTCGTCAGGCCCCCGCGAGTTGGACGTCAGAGTTTGCAGCCCCTGATTGGAGCAGGCGCCAAGGGTCATGGCGATCAAAAGAAATGGCACTTTCATGCGCATGAAACGTGTCTCCTTGCGGTTACATCTAAATACGCCAGAGCAGCAGGCATTGTCACTGACCTTTTTTAACCGCCTTTTTTTGCATCCGCCTTGGGGTCTGGCGCGAGGAATACCAAACCAATCGCACCCATGAAAATAAAGACATCCGCCAGATTGAACACGAACCGATTGTCGATACCGCAACACGACATGTTCAGAAAATCGAGCACATAACCATAGATCAACCGATCCAGCACATTCGCAAGCGCACCGCCGATCAACAGACCCGCCGCAACCGCAGCCCAGCCACCCAAGTGCGATCTGCGCGACCAGATGAAAACGCCCATGCAGATCGCAAGCGCCATAATGATCAGAGCCCACCGCGCGGCGTCTGATCCCCCGTCAAACAGGCCAAAGTTAATGCCCCTATTCTCGCCATAGCGAAAATTCAGAAAAGGCGGATAGACATCCACCGCACGAATGCGCCACAGCTCCATCATGTGGATCACGATGTATTTGCTGACCTGATCCACGACGAACGCAATCACAGCAGCCCAATACAGCAAGCGCATGGTGGTCCCCTTGTTCAGTGCCGGAAATGTCGCATGCCGGTAAAGACCATCGCGAGACCCGCCTCATCTGCGGCGGCAATAACCTCATCATCGCGCATCGACCCGCCGGGCTGAATAAGCGCGGTTGCCCCCGCCTCAGCTGCAGTGATCAACCCGTCGGCAAAGGGGAAAAACGCATCAGAGGCAACGACCGCCCCTTGTGTCAGTGGCGCAGGCAGGCCCATCGCCTCGGCCATGTCCTGCGCCTTGCGGGCGGCGATTCTCGTACTGTCGACCCGGCTCATCTGCCCGGCGCCGACGCCGACGGTCGCGCCGTCTTTGACGTAGATGATGGCATTGGATTTGACGTGTTTGGCGACGGTCCAGGCAAACATCAAATCAGCCATTTCCTGATCACTTGGCGCGCGCTTGGTGACGATTTTCAGATCCTCCGCCAAAATGCGACCGATGTCCTTGTCCTGCACCAGATACCCCCCCGACACCTGCCGGACGGCCAAGCCTGCCGCCGAAGGGTCCGCCAGCCCGTCCGTCGTGAGCAGGCGCAGGTTTTTCTTTTTGGCAAAAATCTCTTGTGCCTCTGCGTCCGCACCGGGCGCGATGACGACTTCGGTAAAAATCGACGAAATCTCTTCGGCGGTGGCCCCGTCCAGCGGTTGGTTCAGGGCAATGATGCCCCCGAATGCAGAGGTCCGGTCACAATCAAAGGCGCGCTTGTAGGCTTCGGTCAGCGTTTCGGAGCGCGCCACGCCACAGGGGTTTGCATGTTTGATGATCGCACAGGCAGGACCCTCAGCAGGGTCAAATTCACTGACAAGCTCAAAGGCCGCATCGGTGTCATTGATGTTGTTGTATGACAGCTCTTTGCCCTGAAGCTGGCGCGCGGTGGCAACGCCGGGGGTGTTCGATCCATCCAGATAAAACGCCGCATCCTGATGTGGGTTCTCGCCGTACCGCAGGGTCTGAGCCAGCGTGCCGCCAAAACTGCGCCGTCGTGGCGTTTCACCGACCTGTGATGCCATCCAGGTGCTGACCGCCGTGTCATAGGCAGCGGTCCGCGCATATGCGGTCTGGGCAAGGCGCTGGCGCAGGGCATATGTCGTGTGCCCGTCATGCGCCTCGAGTTGCTCGATCAGGACATCGTAGTCCTGCACATCCACCACCACGCTCACGAATCCGTGGTTCTTGGCGGCAGAGCGGATCATTGCCGGGCCACCGATATCAATATTCTCAATGACTTCGTCGTATTGCGCGCCTTTGGCAACCGTCTGCTCAAAAGGATACAGGTTCACAACAACCAGGTCGATGCCCGCGATCCCATGTTCCTGCATCGCCGCCACATGGTCGTTATTGTCGCGCAGCGCCAGCAATCCGCCATGCACGGCAGGATGCAGCGTTTTCACGCGCCCATCCATCATTTCCGGAAAACCCGTGACCTCGGCCACATCTTTGACCTCAAGCCCTGCCTCCCGCAGAGCCTTGGCCGTGCCGCCGGTCGACAAAAGCTCGACACCGCGCGCGGCGAGCGCCTTCCCCAGCGTCACCAACCCGGTTTTGTCTGATACGGAAAGGAGCGCGCGGCGCAGCGGAGCAAGGTCGGTCATATCTGATCCTTTGAGCGATCTAGTCGTTGTAATTCCGTGTGTCCCGGCTCAGGTCCCGTACCCCGATCGCAGTTTCCTGCGCCTTTGACAAAGACCACCTGACACGGGTCGCATATGACATAGCCCGACCGACAAGCACAATCTGATTTGCCGCCCGCGGCTTTAAACGGCCAACCTCAAGATAGACCGATGGTTCAAGTTTGAGCTTTTGACTGCCATCATGGCGGAAAACCCAAATTTCACCGCTTTTCAAGGCAATGGAAATGGCAGCGCCCCCCATATCAATCGTGGCATCGACGTCCGGATGCAGATGGAACCGGATTTCAAAGCCGATACCCGCCAGTTTGGTCGCATCAAGCGCCAGATCAAATCGACGTTTTTCGGCGTCTCCCATGGCCAGCAGCATATCTTCGCCCGCGATTCCCCGTCCGTCAAAGGTCATCTCAAGGGTACGCGCATGGGTCAGGCCATGGGTGGGCACGAACCCGTTGTGCCCGCCCTGAAACCGGATGCCGTCCGATGCATCCGTGATCTCGATCGGCACATGGGTTGGCGCTTCGATCAAGGGCTCGCCACCCGTTGCAGGGTCAGCAGACCCAAGGCGCGCACTTGAATAGCCCCCCAGCGCCAGTGTCGAATGGGACGGCGTGGCGCGCCCCGCCCGCCGCCAGTCCGGGCCGAAAGTGCGCCCCGAGCCGCAATTGACGATCAGAGGGCGACGCCCGGAGGTGACTTCAAACGCCAGTGTTGACGCATGCGCGTTGAACGAGGCGCGCCCGACCGGTGGGACACTCGCATCAATGATGACGCTGGTACGCCCCGCCGAAAGACGCGCAAACCCCATCGACAGCCCATCAGGTTGCTGTGTCTTGATCCGCGCCTGCGCAAGGGCGTGGTCAAGCCAGCCCTCGGCCCCACGCCCCCCGCCGTGAAACCGCGCCAGACCGCCATCGGCATGACGCAGGGTGCGCAGCGTTGGGGCAATCCGTGCAATCGCTTCCAGATGCTCTTTGGATGGCGTGTATCCGGACTCTTTCAGCGTTGCCGCAGTCCACGTCAGCAGCGTGAAAACCTCCAGCAGGTCCTCGGGGTTGCGCGAAGGAAGCCCCCCTTGCGCGTCAATCTGCGTACGACATTCGCGCGCCAGACCTTTGAGAGCAGGCATTGCCATGGCCTGCATCCCCTCCAGCGACAAGGCCGCATAGATCAGGCCGGTGAGCGCCTCGAACCGGGGCAGGCCACTGGCGGCACCCTGCCATCGCCGCGACAGGAAATGCGTCTGCTGGTTCAAACTGCGGTAAAACGTGTCGCTGTCCGGACCGTCGCTGCCGCGCAGCAGGAAAATCGCGTGGTTGATCCAGCGGATCAGGCGACGCCCGGTCAGATCGGGTGTCCAGCCGGGGCCGCGCCCCCGCCCATACCGTTCGATCCATCCCCACAGCCAGCCCTGCGCCACCCCACGGGCCGCCGCATCGCCAACAGCAGCAAGGTCGTCAAGCCATTGAAATCCGCTCAGCTCTAACGTGAATTCCTCATTGGGCGGCGGGAGATCCCAGATGTCCGCGTTTTTTTGTTCGAGAAGATGCCCCGCAAACAGCAAATTACCGGCCAGCAGCTGACGGCCACGCGCGTAACTGCCGATAGTGCGCGGCTCGGGCGTCGACACGAACCCGACCGCGCGTGAACGCATACGCCCGGCGCGGGCGGCATGCCACCGGTTTAAAAAATGCACCTTTTTGGCTGCAAAGCTCTTGCTCTGTGACATTGTGATCTCTGCCTGGCGCGCTCTGACGACGCTTTGCGATATGATAGCGCGGTGCCCGCTGCGAGTCACCGCTCTTTGTCAGGTGATTGCCCAGTGTGAGCGCAAGGCTATCCGTCCTTGCGCAGCACCGCGATGTAAAACCCATCCATACCGCCCAGATCAGACCAGTAATCAGGCCGCAGCCGCAGCCCCCCCTCGGAGGTGCGCCACGCGGGATCGACACCGGGAATTTCCAGTGCATCTGCATCCGTACGCATGTCCGCATGCCGCTCCAGCGCGTCATCAATCTGCACTTCGCCTTCATCAGGCAGCAAGGAACAGGTGCAAAACACCAAGCGTCCTCCGGGTTTCACACAGCCCCAAGCATGATCAATGAGGTCGGCCTGCATGGCAATCAAGTCGCCAAATTCCGACCCGTCCTTGGCGTGTGGCAGATCGGGATGGCGGCGGATCGTACCCGTCGCAGAACAGGGCGCATCAAGCAGGACCGCGTCAAATGTGCCGGTCGTGATCTGCGCGTCCTGCACCAGCGTCTTGGCCTTGAGACCCGTCCGCGCGAGATTTTCCTCTACCCGACCCATGCGCACGGACGAATCATCCACCGCCGTGACCACCGCACCCGCGGCCGCCAGTTGCATCGTTTTGCCACCGGGGGCTGCGCATAAATCAAGCACGGTTTCGCCGGGCTGGGGCGCAAGAATGCGCACGGGCAAGGCGGCAGCGGCATCCTGCACCCACCATGTTCCGTCAGAAAAACCCGGCATGGCCGAGACCTGACCCGCATTTGCGATCCGCACCGACCCGGTCGGCAACAATGTACCACCTGTCAGCGCAGCAACAGCGGGGGCGTCGGATTTCGCGGTCAGGTCCAGCGGCGCACCCGCAAAATGCGCGATGTCCATGCGCGCCATTGCATCAGCGCCCCAAGCCTCGACCAACGGGCCACGCAACCATTTCGGCAGACGTGGTGGGCGTAAGGCATCCCATGCGGTCGGGCCATCGGCGGCGACTTTGCGCAGAACAGCATTCGTCAGCCCTTTAAGGTGACTGTAGTGTTTGTGGCGCGACACCAATTCCACCATCGCGTTCACCACCCCATGCGCGGCAGTTCCGGTGCACAGCTCAAAGGCACCGACACGCAACGCGTTGCGCACCGTCAAAGGCGGATATTTGGACAGGTGTTTTTGCAGAATACGATCTGCGCGCTCCAACCCTCTGAGGGTGTCCTGTGCCAGCCGGGCTGCGCGCGCGCGGTCTTCGGGTTCCAGCTTATCGAGCGTGCCCGCTGTCAGAAGTTCCGACATCAGGCGGCCTTCACCAAGGATCTGATCCAGCAGGTAGACAGCGCTTCTGCGCGCCGGGAGGCCTGTGTCTGCCATCTATTGGGTGCTCCTTGCCACACGGGTGCCTTGCCTGCCCCGCAGCGCGACGTATATCAAGACGCAAGCCAGAGGACAGAGCGAAATGACCCAAGACAGTGATGACACGCAAGACATGAGCGATCTGCCACCCGCCGCGCAACGCGCACTCGCCGAGGCCGAAGCCCGGCGCAAAAAGGCACAAGACATAAACCTGCCCCCGGAACTTGGCGGCAGAGAGGGGCCTGAACCCGTGCGTTACGGGGATTGGGAAAGAAAAGGCATCGCCGTCGATTTCTGACGCGATGCCCTGTTTTTTGCTGACGTCTCAGATCGCTGGACCAACCTGCGGTCACGGAAACACTGTCACCTCAGACGGAATTCAGCCGAATCGCCCGCACCCCGGTCGGATGTAAAGCGAATGCGGTCTTCTGTTGCCTGAACTTCCTGGCAGTTATAGCCCAGCGGGTCACCGCCCCAAAAGATATCCCGGCAAAAATAGCCGTCTCTCCACGTCCAGTTTCCCGTCACCGGCCATGCCGCGCCGTATCCGCTGATGGAGCCATCGGGCGTGACTTCCAGATTGACAAAGGGGCGGCGCAATTCTTTTCCACTGATCAGCTCCATAAATTCGGATTGGTCATCGACCTTGGAAAACTCTGCAAAGGCGGGTGCCGCGATCAGTGTTGCTGCGATCGTGAGGGATGATAGAGCAATGCGCATTGTTTCTTACTCCGCTTGATTTGCTTTCTATGACTACGCAGCTCACTCAAGATCAGATCATTTTTCGAGTAGAAAAAATCCGGCAGGCATCAGCCATCTTTCAGCCCCAGCACATCCAGCATGTCATAGGCCCCGGGCGCGCGGCCCCGCGCCCACAACGCCGCCTTGAGCGCACCGCGCGCAAAGACAGATCGGTCAGAGGCCACATGACGCAGGGTGATTCGTTCGCCAAGTGCCGCGAACAGAACGTCGTGCTCCCCGACGATGTCGCCCCCGCGGACAGAAACAAAACCGATGTCACCCTTTTGGCGCGCGCCAGTCAGACCATCGCGCCCGCGATCTGACACCGCATCAAGCGACACACCACGCCCCTCTGCTGCCGCCTCCCCCAGCATCAGCGCGGTGCCCGAGGGGGCGTCTACTTTCTGATTGTGGTGGGATTCGATGATCTCAATGTCAAAATCATCGTCCAGCGCCGCCGCCACGCGTTTTGTAAGCTGCACAAGCAGGTTCACACCAAGGCTCATGTTTCCCGCGCGAACGATCACCGCACCCGCCGACTGCGCATCAAGCTGTGCGATCTCCTGTTCTGTCATACCAGTGGTGCCGATAACATGAACGGCGCCCACCCGCGCTGCGGCCTGCGCAAAACGGATCGTCGCGGCGGGGCTGGTGAAATCAATCACCGCCTCACTGTCCGCCAACGCGCTGTCGATGTCATCGCTTACCAGAACACCCCGTTCTGCACCGCCCAGCGCCAGACCCAGATCGCGACCGATCCAGTCATGACCCGGTCGTTCCAATGCGGCGGACACGGTCACGGCATCGGAGGCGTCGATGGTTTCCAACAGCATCCGGCCCATACGCCCGGACACACCGGTGATGGCAATCTTCATGGGTGTTGTCATTGCGCCCTCCTGCATCTGTCGCTCAAGGGGCGTCTTAGCCTGCGCGGCACCGCTTGGCAAAGGGCCCACAACGGCGTAAATGAAATTCATGGGAAAGAACAAATTTCACACCGGCCCCGGCCCGTCACAACGCCAACTCCGTGTCGGAGAGACAATAAGGCGTGCACTGTCGGATGTTCTGGCACGCGGCGACGTGCATGACACTGACCTGAACCGCTTGTCGGTGACCGTGGGCGAGGTGCGCGTCTCCCCGGACCTCAAGATCGCGACCGCTTATGTCTTGCCCCTCGGCGGTCAGGGCCGGGATGAAGTCATCGCCCTTCTGGCCCGCAACAAGGGCGAGTTACGGCGATTGGTGGCCAAAAAGCTGACGTTGAAATTCGCGCCTGACCTGCGGTTTCAACTGGATGAGACCTTTGATCGGATGGATGAAACCCGCGAAATGCTCAACCGCGCCGAAGTCAAGCGCGACACCAGCACCGTGCCGGCGGGAGAAAGCGACACCGAATGACCCGCTTTGGGTGCATGGCCTTGTTTTTCTTCGCAACTGCCAGCGCCTTGGGGGCTGCGGTTTGCGAAGAGATCACACACGACAGCGCGCAATATACCATCTGTGAAATCGACGCCGGCACACAGCAGCTTGACCTGTTCCTGCGCGATGATGCGGGCGAGATTTTCGGCCAGTTCACTTCCGTAGACCGGGCGCTGTCAGAGCGTGGCGAAAAGCTGGTCTTTGCCATGAATGCAGGCATGTATCACGATGATCGCTCTCCGGTGGGGCACTACGTCGAAAACGGCGAAGAGATCATGCGGGTCATTCCCAACGCTGGCCCCGGCAATTTCGGGCTCTTGCCGAACGGCGTCTTATGTGTGCGTGAGGGCCGCACGGATGTGTTTGAAACCCTCACCTATATCGACGAGGCGCCGGCCTGCAAACATGCGACCCAATCGGGTCCGATGCTGGTGATAAACGGCGCGCTCCACCCGAGGTTTCTGGCGGACGGAACATCGCTCAATATTCGCAATGGTGTCGGAACGTCAGCCGATGGGCAGCGTGTGGTCTTCGCCATATCGGATCAGCCCGTGAACTTTCATAGTTTTGGAACACTGTTTCGCGATTATATCGGCGTTCCGAACGCCTTGTATTTCGACGGCAAGGTGTCGCGACTTTATGCACCTGACCTGGGCAGACGTGATTTTGGCTTTGCCCTCGGGCCAATCATTGGTGTCGTCGAACCTGCCGACTAGAATGGCCCTCTGTTTGGGCCGCCGCAGCGTCGCATCTGTCACTTCAGGGGTGGGCAGCGCGTTTTTCTGACGATAAGAGCGCGGCACAGATCAAAGGAGTACACTATGGGGCGCAGGCGCAAGGGACGCGACATTTCCGGCTGGCTGATCGTGGATAAACCCGCAGGGCTCACATCAACGGCAGTGGTCAACAAGGTCCGCTGGGCGCTTGATGCCAAAAAGGCAGGCCATGCAGGTACGCTCGACCCTGATGCGACTGGCGTTCTGGCCGTGGCCTTGGGGGAGGCGACGAAAACAGTGCCCTATGTGACGGACGCGCTGAAAGCCTATGAGTTTGAAATCCGTCTGGGTCAGGCGACCAACACCGATGACGCAGAGGGCGAGGTGATCGCGCAAAGCGACCTGCGCCCGACAGATGATGAGATCAAGGAAGCGCTGAGCGCTTTCATCGGGGATATCGAACAGGTCCCGCCGCAATTCTCTGCCGTGAAGGTGGATGGCGAACGCGCGTACAAACGTGCGCGCGATGGCGAGGAGATGACCCTCGCGGCGCGGCCACTCCATGTAGAAAGCCTGCTGCTGATCGACTGCCCTGACGCGGATCATGTGCTTCTTGAGATGGTCTGCGGCAAGGGCGGCTATGTGCGTTCCATCGCGCGCGATCTTGGGGCTGCTCTGGGATGTCTGGCGCATGTGCGGTCCTTGCGCCGGGTCTGGTCGGGTCCGTTTGATGCTGAAAACGCAGCGGATCTTGAGACGATCGAATCCCTCGCCAGAACCCCTGAGCTTGACGCGCATGTCCAGCCTCTGGAAACCGCGCTTGATGATATGCCCGAGGTCAAGGCCACTGCGGAGGGGGCTGTGCGCCTGCGCAACGGCAACCCCGGTATGGTTATGGCAAGCGGCATTGAATACGGCGAAACCTGCTGGGCGTCGTTTGAGAACCGCGCAATCGCCATCGGGCGATATAAATCCGGCGAATTGCACCCGGTGCGCGTGATCAACGCCCCAGACTGACGGGGCCGTTTGTTTCAATTCGTCGCAAATCTCGCGCGCGCGTCATCAATTCGAGGCCATTGTTACACTGATTATTACAAAAACCGACCAGTGCATCAGCGGTTCGTGAACGATGTTCAAATTGTGCAGCATATCCCCATATTGAGGTCAATCGAAACAGGAATGACCCCAAAAGGACCACACGATATGAAACGCACTGCTCTTACACTCCTCACCGCCGGCGCCTTTGCAACGATTGCTTTTGATGTCTTTGGCCAAGCCCTAAGCCCCCTTTTCGGTCACGCCAAGCTGGCACCTGTGGGTCTGGCCGGGGCAACGATCAAATCCGTGTTCGGTACGAACCCTGCCGGGGCCGCTTACCTCTTGCACAGCATAACCGGCCTGATCTTTTACGTCGTTGGGTATTTCGCCATCGCCCGCCCGGTGCAGATCGCCATCTTGCCCAAGCTGCATTGGAGCATAACAGCTGCCGTCTACGGTGTCGCCTTATGGGCCTTCGCACTATACGGCATGGCGCATCTGGTGGCTGGAATGAAACCATTTCTGGGCTTTACCGGCATCACCTGGGTCGCGCTCTGGGGCCACATTGTCTATGCTCTGGTCGCCGCAGCAATACTGGAAAGCAAGGGCGTGGTCATGGAACTGCCCAAGCGCGCGCAGCTTGCGCTCAGCTAATCCAAACCCTGAGCAAGACCGTCCCGATTATCGGGGCGGTCTTTGCGTTTTGTGGTGTTACGCCGGGCGGACGGGCTTCAAGGCTTCAGGCCTGTTTGCCCGTCTCCTTTGTGACCTTCCGCTTACAGGTGAAATGCATCACGGTAAGTTAAATAGAAAACCAGCGAGTTGAGCAGATGAGAAATGACACTACCGCTGCCCTTCATGACCCCGGTGGCAAGGTGCACCTGCGCCTCGGCGACGGCGTCACGGGGGGCGCGACTTTCTCCGCTTGTGGCCGATACCGCCATGTACTTACCCGCGACTGGACCCCACAAGGCAAGCAGCCGCGGACGATCATGTTTGTTGGCCAAAACCCCTCTGTGGCCAGCGCGGAAGTATCAGACCCAACCTGCAATAAAGAGGTACGTTTTGCCAAGCGGTGGGGGTACACAGGCTATGTGAAAACCAACATTCTGGACTGGCGCGCGACAAACCCCAAAGACGTGCCACATGATCCCAGCCTTGCCTGTAGTCCGGACAACCTGCCGCATGTTTTGACAGAGGCCGCGCAGGTCGATGAGATATTGATGGCGTACGGGAAGCTGCACAAACGCTATCTGGATATCGTTATGCGGACGGTTCGTGCGCTGAGAGAGACAGGCAAGCCTCTGAATTGTCTCAAGCTCAACAAGGACGGCTCGGCCCAGCATCCGCTTTATATTCGCGATGATACCCAAAGGATTTCTTTCCCGAGTTTCCTGAACGCACCGGACTGATCCAAGCAAAGCATCCACCGATGGGTCTTGCAAGCAGTGCGATGCATAGATGAGGCATCCACAAACCAAAGAGTTGTGCGGCACGTCTTGGTTAACCCGCCAGTTACAATTTCGAATTAAAACACCCCTGAGTGATTTGTTGACGTGTTTTGTGCAAACAGAGGTCGCGTATGCTGTGGTTAGCCGGTTTGATGGGCGTAGTAGGTGTCAGCGCGGCCTCCATCTGTATCTTTCAGCCCTGAGACGGCCCGAATGTCGATGCGCTTGACGGCGATCAAGATCAGCAAGACGAACCACACGAGCACGACACCCGGACCTTATGCTGCTCCTGGCCGATATCATTATCGGTGCCACTGGGCCGGAAGTGGCCGTTGTAGATGATCCTTGCGACGCAGCGGTGCGGCACGCTCTATGGCCGAAGTCTGAGGCGATACGGATCTGGGCACGTCAGACGTCACGCTAATCCCACTGAATTCCGGGTCAATCGTTGGCCTTGGACAGGTTTGATACCATCGCAATGCAGGCAAAGCGGTAACTGCAGCGATTCAATAATTGCCTTCTGTCAAAAACCCGCCTATACGCGCCCATCGCCGAAAGGAATCCCGTTTTTTCCGGCGACCCTCCACGGGCCTGTGCTGGACGACATCCCGGCCTGCGCCTTATTGAAACCTTAAAATTAGGAGACCCCGATGTCGATTACAGCCGAAGAAAAAGCCCGCGTCATGAAAGATTTTGCAACCAAAGAAGGCGACACAGGTTCGCCCGAAGTACAGGTTGCGATCCTGAGCTCGCGCATTGCTACACTGACCGAGCATTTCAAAACGCATAAAAAAGACAATCATGGCCGCCGCGGTCTGCTGAAGATGGTGGCAACACGCCGCAAACTTCTGGACTACACAAAGGCCAAAGACGAGGCACGGTATCAGGACCTGATCAAGCGTCTTGGACTGCGTCGCTAAGCGATCGCTTCAAAGCCAACCGTGGACAGCGTGTTTCGGTTGGAACGCATCTGCAAATCAAGCCGGCACATCGAACTAGACCCGTTGGTCGCGCCGATTAGCTCCGAGCGCATAAACGAAAGAAACCGCGTCATATGGCGCGGTTTTTTTAATGGATAAGCCACCTGCACAACCACGTCAGCTTACGCTAGGGTCTTGGCATGTATACCTTTGCCGCCGCTGTCTTTTTTCTGATCATTACCCCGGGACCCGGCGTTTTGTCCGCAGCCGGTGTCGGCGCGTCATTCGGCGCGCAGGCCGGAACGCGCTATCTTGTCGGGCTCTTCATCGGCACCAATCTGGTTTGTCTGGCCGTCGTAAGCGGGTTGACCGCCTTTCTGTTCGCCGATCCCCGCTTGCGCACGGTCTTGTTTTTCGCCTCTATCGCTTATCTGACCTATTTGGCGCTGCGCATCGGATTCGCGGGCAGTAAGATCGCGTTCATCGAACGACAAAAACCACCGGGCGTTATGGGCGGAATTGCGCTGCAGGCGATCAACCCCAAAGCTTATGCGGTCAACACGGCCCTGTTTTCCGGTTTCGGGTTTATGTCGGGCAACCTCTTGCTGGAAATCACCCTGAAATTCCTCATCATGAATGCCATTTGGATACCGATCCATTTCGCGTGGCTCTACCTTGGGATCACCCTGCGCAGAATGAACCTCCCCGAGCGGACACAAAGAGCCATTAATGTCGCCATGGCTGTATCGATGATGGCGGTTGTCGGCTTGGCCGCGGCGGCTCAGTTCTGAACCGTAACAGGTGCCGCACACCATCAAAGATTTCGCGATGCCGCCTACTTCCTTCGCAGGATTAGTCATAATCGCTGCATTATCTGGCAACTTTAGTCAAAAACACTGTGTTTCAGAAAAATGAAGGTTAAAGTTTCCTTAAATTCTTCTATCATCACGGGTGAGAGGTCGTGCAATACACCCGCTTACAGTTTGCGACCGGCCTGACCAACAGGACTCTCCTCTCCCGGCCACAGACCCAGATTATGGGCGGGCTGACAGGAGATACTTCACAATGACAACAAAACTGCTAGTGGGCCTTGATGGCCACAGCTCAGGCGAGCGTGCACTGGCATATGGCGAAAGTATGGCAAAACTCATCGGAAACTGTACGCTTCTGGTGGTCTATGTCATCGAATGGTCGCCCTATTCCTTCCAAACCGCCGAAGAAAACGCCCAACGCCACAAACGCCGCGAGGAAGAAATTTCAACCGCGATGTCGCGCGTCGTGCAACCCGCATTGGACAGTCTGAAAGAAAAGGGCATCACGGCCGAAGGCATGGTGCGACATGGCAATGTTTCAGACACGCTCGAATCCATCGCATCCAGTAAGTCTGCCGATCAAATCATCGTTGGTCGCTCGACGGAAACCGGGCTGTCACAACGCATATTCGGCAGCTCCACTGCTAATCTGGTGATGCAAGCCACCGTACCAGTCACAGTGGTCGCATAAGGAAAACACAATGCATAAAAAACTAAACTATTTGGCAGCTTCTGCCGCACTCGCGATGATGGCCAATCCGGCCATGGCGCAAGAGGCCAGTTCTCTTGATGCGCGCGTGAACGAGATGTTCGCGACGTTTACAGGGCCCTTTGTCAGCCTGATATTTGCACCTTTTCCGGGCACGAGCTTCCCGTGGATTGTTCTGTGGCTGGTGGTCGCGGCAACTGTCTTCACGATCTATTTCGGTTTCGTCCAGCTTCGGTTTTTTGGGCATGCGATCTCTCTGGTCAAAGGCGACTACTCTGACCCGAATGACGCAGGCGAAGTCAGCCACTTTCAGGCGCTTGCAACAGCGCTTTCCGGCACGGTCGGGCTCGGCAATATTGCCGGTGTGGCGGTCGCGGTCGGCATCGGTGGGCCCGGCGCGACGTTCTGGATGATCCTTGCGGGTCTGCTCGGCATGGCCTCGAAATTCACCGAATGTACGCTTGGCGTCAAATATCGCAACGAATACCCCGATGGCACCGTTTCCGGTGGCCCGATGTATTACATGTCCAAGGGCTTTGACGAACTTGGTCTTCCTGGCGGCAAAATTCTGGCTGTCCTCTTCTCAGTGTTCTGTATTCTTGGCGCACTTGGTGGAGGCAACATGTTTCAGGCCAACCAAGCGCATGCTCAGATCACCCAGATCACCGGGGACTATCCCGGCTGGATCACCGGTATCATCTTTGCCGGTGTGGTTTTCGCTGTAATCGTCGGCGGGATCAAATCCATCGCGAAGGTTACCGAAAAAGTCGTTCCCTTCATGGGCATCCTTTATGTCGGTGCGGCGCTTATCATTCTGATCGTGAACTACGATATGATTGGTTGGGCCTTTAGCCAGATCTTTGTCGGGGCCTTTACCGGGCTTGGGGTTGCAGGCGGTTTCGTCGGCGCCTTGATCCAAGGGTTCAAACGGGCTGCGTTTTCAAACGAGGCGGGCGTGGGTTCCGCCGCGATTGCGCACTCCGCGGTGAAAACCAAGGAACCGATCACCGAAGGGTTTGTATCCCTGCTGGAACCGCTGATCGACACGGTTGTGATCTGCACGATGACGGCATTGGTGATCATCATCTCGCAACAGCTGATCGTTGATGAGGCAACCGGCAACTACATGCTTAATGAAGCAGGCTCCGCGATTGCGACTGTCGATGGCAACACGGGTGTGGCGCTGACCTCCGCAGCCTTCGCGTCCGGCATCAGTTGGTTCCCCTTCATTCTGGCCATCGCCGTGGTACTCTTTGCTTTCTCCACAATGATCTCGTGGTCCTACTACGGGTTGAAAGCATGGACCTATCTGTTTGGTGAGGGCAAAACGTCTGAGCTGACGTTCAAGGTCATCTTCTGCATCTTCATCGTGATCGGCGCTGCGGCCAGCCTTGGCCCTGTGATCGATTTCTCGGATGCTGCGATCTTTGCCATGGCCGTTGTGAACATCTTCGCGCTCTACTTCCTGATGAAGCTGGTTCGCGCGGAACTGGCCAGCTACAGCGCCCGCCTCAAATCAGGCGAAATCAAGAAGTTCAGCCACTAAAGACGCCGGGCGCGCCCTTCGCGGCGCGCCCAGCTATACATCTGAGTGTGTTTCGACATCTTTGTGTGCCACGCAGAACAATTAACCCAGCGTTCCAAGCACAACTGGACTAATTTTTTTGAACTCTAACAATCATTGTAGTTGTTTTTGCTCTTTGTTAGCTGCAGGAAATGAACCTTTCTTCCAGATTTGCACCAAACGAGGCCATCGCGGAGACATTACTGCCGTTGGTAATTGAGGTGTCCGATGACGGGTCACATGATCTTTCCCACATCCTCAGAGTCTGGCGAAACGTGCAGCTGCTGAGGGAACGAGAAGGTGGTGACGCCGCCATCCTGACAGCAGCAACGCTGCTTCATGACTACGTAGACGTGCCAAAAACTTCACCGCTCAGATCATCCGCATCTCGTATGGCGGCTGAGGAAGCAACTAAGATACTGACGGATCTTGATTGGGATCAAAGCAGAATTCAAAGAGTAGCCCATGCGATCGAAGCGCATAGCTATTCAGCGGGAATAAAGCCGGTCAGCTTAGAAGCAAAAATATTGCAAGACGCAGATCGGCTTGATGCAATCGGGCATATAGGGATCGCTCGCTGTTTCTACGTCTCAGGACGTCTTGGTCGAGCAATTTATGATCTGGAAAACCCTGACGCATCAAACCGGGATCTGGATGATGCCACCTATTCTGTCGATCATTTCTACACCAAACTACTACACCTGTCTGAGACGTTCCAAACGGAGACTGGACGCGAGTTGGGAGCGGAGCGGCATAAAGTCACGCGAGACTTTTTAACCGGCCTGCTCAATGAAGTTTCTCCTGAAATATCTGCGTCCTGAGTGTTCACCAAAGGGTCAGCGACAGAATGCACAGCCAATATTCGCTTCTTGATCCATCCCTTTCCAAATGCCCGTATCTCGTGTACCACCGCGCCATCTGAAAGCCGGCGCCCGGACCTCAGCGCCGCCAAAAGAAGATACCGGGGTCAGGGGGAATTCGCCCTCTATGAAATGGCCAATGGGCCGAAACAGGAAACGTAGATGTTTAACGAGACGAAAAAATCAATTGAGTGGGGCGAAGAGACGCTCACACTGGAAACAGGAAAAGTGGCCCGTCAGGCAGATGGGTCGGTGATTGCAACGCTGGGCGAAACCAGCGTCATGGCAAACGTCACCTTTGCCAAGAAACAAAAACCCGGTCAGGATTTCTTTCCGCTGACCGTGCACTATCAGGAAAAATACTACGCGGCGGGTAAAGTCCCCGGTGGTTTCTTCAAGCGCGAAGCGCGCCCGACTGAAAAAGAAACGCTGACCGCGCGTTTGATTGACCGCCCCTTGCGGCCACTGTTCGTCCCCGGCTTCAAAAACGAAGTTCTGGTGATGTGCACCGTTCTGTCCCACGATCTGGTGAATGACCCGGATATGGTCGCAATGATTGCGGCCTCTGCGGCGCTGACGATTTCTGGCGCACCGTTCATGGGCCCCATCGCGGGTTGCCGCGTCGGTTACGAGGGTGGCGAATACGTTCTCAACCCGACTGTCGACGACATGCAGGACCTGCGCCTGAACCCCGAGCAGCGCCTCGATCTGGTCGTTGCCGGGACAAAAGACGCGGTGATGATGGTCGAATCCGAAGCCTATGAGCTGTCCGAAGCAGAAATGCTCGGCGCGGTGAAATTCGCCCATGACGCGATTCAGCCAGTGCTCGACCTGATCATTGATCTGGCCGAAGACACAGCGAAAGAGCCGTTTGACTTCGCCCCTGCCGATTATTCTGAGCTTTCCGCAGCCGTTAAAGCTGCTGGTGAGACAGAGATGCGCGCCGCTTTTGCGATTTCTGACAAGCAGGAACGCACATCGGCTGTTTCCGCTGCCCGTGACACCATCATGGCCGCGCTGACAGACGAGCAAAAAGAAGATCCAAACCTCGGCTCCGCGATGAAGGGTCTTGAAGGCTCCATCCTGCGCGGTGACGTGGTGAAAACAGGCACACGGATTGACGGTCGTAAAACCGATGAAATCCGCGATATCGTGTCTGAAACGGGTCTTTTGCCCCGGACCCATGGATCGGCGCTGTTCACCCGTGGTGAGACGCAAGGTCTTGTCGTGACCACACTGGGCACTGGCGATGACGAGCAATTCATCGACGCGCTGCACGGGAACTTCAAATCGAACTTCCTGCTGCATTATAACTTCCCGCCCTACTCGGTCGGTGAAGCAGGTCGCGTGGGCCCTCCCGGACGTCGTGAAATCGGTCACGGTAAATTGGCGTGGCGTGCGTTGCAGGCGGTTCTGCCAGCGGCGACCGACTTCCCATATACCGTGCGTGTCGTCTCCGAGATCACCGAATCCAACGGTTCATCTTCGATGGCATCGGTCTGCGGTGGTTCCTTGTCCATGATGGACGCGGGCGTTCCGCTCAAGGCACCGGTTGCCGGTGTTGCCATGGGTCTGATCCTCGAAGAGGACGGTTCCTACGCGATCCTGTCGGATATCTTGGGTGACGAAGACCACCTTGGCGACATGGATTTCAAAGTGGCCGGTACAGAAGCCGGGATCACATCGTTGCAGATGGACATCAAGATCGCAGGCATCACGCCCGAGATCATGGAGAAAGCACTGGAGCAGGCCAAAGCGGGTCGTATCCACATTCTGGGCGAGATGGCAAAAGCCATCACCGGCGCGCAGGATTTCTCGATCCACGCACCACGTATCGAAACCATGCAGATCCCAACGGATAAAATCCGCGAAGTGATCGGTTCTGGCGGTAAAGTTATCCGCGAGATTGTGGAAGTTTCCGGTGCCAAAGTGGACATCAACGACGAAGGTATCATCAAGATCGCCAGCCCGAACGGCGAAGCGATCAAGAAAGCCTACGACATGATCCACTCCATCGTGGCCGAACCCGAAGAAGGCATGGTTTACACCGGGACAGTCGTCAAGATCGTCGATTTTGGTGCTTTCGTGAACTTCTTTGGCAAGCGGGACGGTCTTGTGCACGTCTCCCAGATCGAGAACCGACGCCTGAACCACCCTTCCGACGTTCTGAAAGAAGGTCAGGAAGTAAAGGTCAAGCTGCTGGGCTTTGATGATCGCGGAAAAGTCCGCCTGTCGATGAAAGTCGTTGATCAGGAAACCGGCGAAGAAGTCAAAAAAGAAGAAGCGGCAGCTGACTGATCCGCATTATTCTTGGAAAACCAAACCCCGGCGGCAACGTCGGGGTTTTTTTGTTTGTCTACCGGCGTTCGTACTTGCCTTTAAACCAGGTTAGACGCATCTGCTCTTTGGCAGAAACCCGCCGGAGTTTGTTCAGAAACAACCACATCTGAAACCGTTCCGAAACTGAAATGTCGGGCTCTCGGAAAGCAATGCGCATGGCCCCGAACGAGGGCAGCAGAAAACGCTTGAACCGGGGAATGTAGTACTTCCACCGTTTCTTTGGATCCGCGTTACGAATCTGAGCGCCAAGAATACGCCGCCGCTTGATCACATGTGCTTCCATTGATGCGCGTGCAGGGTGGCCAACGATAACTTCGGGCACGTAAAGTTGTTCGACACCTTGCGCCATACAACGCCTTGCCCACTCCATATCCCCACCGGATAAGGCGGTATCATCGAACAGACCAACCATCTCAAACGCAGCGCGACGCGCAAAAACATTTGCGGTCGCAGCCCGACCCTGAGTGGCATAATGCTCTTGCTTGAGGGACATCATACGATCCACACGCTCTGCAACCGTCCACACCTGACCTGCCGCCTCAAGCTCGACAGCACCAGCAAACCGCATGACGTTCGGATGGGCCTCAAAGGCCTTTAGGCCATGCGCTATATAGTCCGACCGCGGCCTGCAATCAGCATCGGTAAAAAACAAAAGGTCTGTGCCCGCGGCGCGTATACCTGCATTGCGCGCGGCATATGACCCCGGCTTCGGCTCCTGAATCACGCGGGCATTGGGCGGCAAACGAAAGTCATCCGGCACATCATCAGAGACTGCATTATTGGCGACAATGATTTCAAAATCGGACGCAGGTGTTGTTTGCGCGGCCAACAGGTCAAGGCAAAGCTGCAGATCCTGCCAGCTGTGATAGGTCGGGATAATAACGGACGCTTTTTTGTCCAACTGAACACTCCGCTTGACGCATGACGCTTCCAGCGCTGGTTGCGCTGGCCCGGTATAGACAGTAATCGGTATTTATGTCCACATCGCGCACCCTTCGCATTACGGTTTCAACCCTCACCCGGCAGCGCCCTGCCATGCTTGCTGCGCTTATTGAAAGCTGGGGCAAAATGGCCGTGCCCGTTGATTGCGAAATCACTTGTCTGGTTGTGGAAAACGACAGTGAACCCAAGAGTGTCGGGGTGATTGAAGCGGCTAAGCCACTGCCCAACGGCATGGGGCTGGCCTATGTGCTTGAAACCGAGCCAGGTATTCCGTTCGGGCGCAACCGGGCGGCAAAAGAGGCGATCGCTGCCGGATCAGATTTGCTGGCCTTTGTGGACGATGATGAGATCGTGGCAGAAGACTGGCTGGTCAAGCTTATCGCCGCTTACCGCCAAAGCGAGGCCCTTTTGATCGGCGGGCCATTGCGCGTCAAGCAGACACCGCGCAAGCTGTCCTTCATGGACGCACTCATGGATAAATGTATCGCCCGCAGATACCTGCGCAAGGAAACGCGCGCCGCCCGCCGCGCCGATCTGACCGGCACGCCGGGTGTGACCATCGTCACCAACAACTGGCTGGCCGAAACCTCGGTTTTCGAAAAGCACGGTATCTGGTTTGACGAGAAAATGCGTTTTACCGGCGGAACGGACTCCAAGCTTTGCGCTGAGGTGAAGGCCGCCGGATTGCCCACCGCATGGGCTGCTGACGCTGCCGTTTATGAAGAAATCCCGCCTGAGCGGCTCGCCGTCAGTTATCAGTTCAAACGGGGTCGGGATCAATCCTCGACCAACTACACCCGCAAGCTCGAAGGGCAACCTTCGGCAAAATACAATGTCCTGGTCAGCGTGCCGATCAAGATCGTCATCATCTGCGGTCTTGTGATTGCCCTGCCGTTTACAGGCGGGCGCACCTTGCTGGACGTTGTACGCACGTCGGGCTGGGTGGCCGGTCGTTTCGACGCGCTGCTTGGGCGCCGTTCTGATCTTTATAAAACCGTCACGGGCGATTAGCGGCAGGCCCGCACCCTGCGTCGCGGGTACGGGCGGGTTTCTCAGTCTGGCGCTTTTGTCTTGCGCAGATAGGGCAGCACGGTTTCAAACACGCCGAATTTCGCCTTCGCGTCTTCATCCGAAACCGATGGTGGAATGATCACATCCTCACCGGGAACCCAGTTGGCAGGGGTCGCGACACCTTTGCCGGTCGACATTTGCAAACCATCCAGAGCACGCAGCACTTCTGCGAAATTGCGACCAACGGTCATCGGGTATGTCATCGACAGTTTAAGCTGCTTGTCCGGCCCGATGATAAAGACCGACCGCACCGTGGCGCTGTCAGCGGGGGTGCGGCCATCGGGCAGATAGGCCTCGGACGGCAACATATCAAAGGCTTTGGACACGGCCAGACCTTCGTCAGCGATAATCGGGAAACCGGCGGTAGCCCCCGCAACCTTTTCAATGTCGCCTTTCCACTTCTTGTGATCCTCAACGCCATCGACCGAAACGCCGATCACCTTGGTGCCACGTTTTTCCCATTCATCCGCCAGCTGCGCTACGGCGCCGAACTCCGTGGTGCACACAGGTGTGAAATCCTTGGGGTGTGAAAACAGAATAGCCCAGTTGTCACCAATCCAATCATGAAAGCGGATCGTGCCGTGGTCCGTTTCTGCCGTAAAATCGGGAACTGTGTCGTTGATGCGCAAGCCCATAAATACCTCCAGTGCAATGCTGTCTTTTACGTGTGATGCGCACATAATACGAAACGTTCCGGGTGACACCCCCTCTCTTGCCGTTCACACGCGACAGTGACACAGTGCGCGCCGGACAAGGTGTATCAGATACCCTCTTAAAGGAATAAACCTCATGCTTGAAAAGCGCGAATTCTATATCAATGGCCAGTGGGTTGCCCCGGCAAAACAAAACGACTTTGCCGTTATTGATCCCTCTACGGAGGAACAATGCGCCGTGATCTCACTGGGCGGACAGAGCGATACCGATGCGGCTGTCGCGGCGGCGCGTGCGGCATTTGATGGGTGGTCGCAAACCTCAAAATCAGAACGCCAAGCACTGCTCAAGCGGCTGCTTGAGGTTTATAACGACCGCGCTGAAGAGATGGCGCAAGCCATGTCGATGGAAATGGGCGCGCCCATGGCGCTCAGCCGTGCACAACAGGTAGGCGCGGGCAGCTGGCACCTTGAAGGTTTCCTGAAAGCCTTCGAAAACTTCAGCTTTGAGCGTGATTTCACAAGCAGCGAAAAGACGCTGCTCGAACCGATCGGGGTTTGCGCACTGATTACGCCATGGAACTGGCCGATGAACCAGATCGTACTCAAGGCGGTGCCTGCGATGGCGACCGGCTGCACGATGATCCTCAAACCATCCGAAATCGCGCCTCTTTCCGGTCTGCTGTTTTCCGAGTTCGTCCATGAGGCAGGCTTTCCAGCGGGCGTTTTCAACATGGTGAACGGCGATGGGGCCGGAGTGGGCAGCCAGCTTTCCGCGCACCCCGAAGTCGATATGGTCAGCTTTACCGGCTCGACCCGCGCCGGGATCGCGATCTCCAAGGCGGCGGCGGATTCGCTCAAGCGCGTAAGCCTTGAGCTTGGTGGCAAAGGTGCGAACATCATCTTTGAGGACGCACGCCCGGATGCTGCGAAATCCGGCGCGGTAAGGTGCTTCAGAAACTCGGGCCAGTCCTGCAACGCACCAACACGCATGCTGGTACATAAATCGCGTTACGACGAAGCGGTCGAGATGGCCGCGGATGTGGCCAAAAACACCCACGTCGGACCGGCCTCCGAAGAGGGCAAACACATCGGCCCTGTCGTATCCGAGGCACAGTTCGACAAAATCCAGAAACTGATCGAGCTCGGCATCGGTGAGGCGCGCCTCGTTGCGGGCGGGCTGGGGCGGCCAGACGGGCTGAACCGGGGCTATTTTGTCAAACCGACGGTATTCGCGGATGTCACCAATGAGATGACCGTCGCGCGCGAAGAGATCTTTGGCCCGGTGCTGTCGATCATCCCGTTTGAAAGCGAAGAAGAAGCCATCGCCATCGCCAATGACACGCCTTACGGGCTGACCAACTACATCCAGACTGAGGATACCGACAAACGCCGCCGCGTGGCGCGTCGCTTGCGCTCTGGCATGGTGGAAACAAACGGTCAGGGCTTTGCCCAAGGATCACCCTTTGGCGGCTATAAACAGTCCGGCAACGGGCGCGAAGGTGGCATCTATGGCCTTGAGGAATTCCTCGAAGTCAAAGCCGTCTCTGGCTGGGCTGCTGAATAAGCCCCCCTGCCAAAGATACTCTCGTCAAAGGCCACCGCATCGGTGGCCTTTTTGCATTCCTGCCACCAAAGGACCCTGAGACTGCGCCCGAAAGCCCGGCGCGTTAAAATGGCGCGGTTGCGCGCACCTTCATCGATCTCCCGCCCTGCGGATGTTTAAACCGCAACTCTTCGGAGTGCAGCATCAGGCGCGGGTAATCGCGCGCAGGCCCCGTCGCATAAAACGGATCACCCAAAATCGGGTGGCCAAGGGCGAGCATATGCACCCGCAACTGGTGACTGCGCCCCGTAAGCGGATGCAGGCGCACGCGCGCGGTTTGCCTGTCGTCTTTCAGAACCCGCCATTCGGTTTGCGCGGATTTACCTGTCTCGTGGCAGACCATCTGCCGGGGCCGGTTCGGCCAATCCACGATCAGCGGCAGATCAACGGTGCCCGTTCTTTCGCACGGCACACCCCAGATCCGCGCGACATAGGTCTTGCGGGTCATGCGCTTTTCAAACTGCAACCCCAGATGGCGTTGCGCGTGCGGCGTCAGGGCAAAGATCATCACACCTGAGGTGTCGCGGTCCAGCCGGTGCACCAGCAGCGCGTCGGCAAACATCGCCTGCACGCGCGCCAACAGACAATCGGCCAGATGCGGCCCCTTGCCGGGCACAGACAAAAGCCCCGCCGGTTTATCCACCAGTAGCACTTCGGCGTCTTCATGCAGGACCGTCAAAGGGGTTTGCGGGGGCGCGTATGTCTCATCCATACGCCCTGCTCGCAGATCGCCCCCGGCTTTTCAACCCGCCTTGACCCGTTCGGATTTCGGATCGTACATCGGCTTCAGCGAGACTTCGGCCGCCACGCGCACGCCTGCCACATCCACCTCATATTCAGAGGCAAGCACCTCGGCTGCGGTCTCCCCGGCGCAGGGGACATACCCCAGCCCCATCGCGCCCCCCAGATGATGACCATAGGCACCGGAACTGAGAAACCCGACGATCTCACCGTTTCGCAGGACGGGTTCATTATGATAGAGCAGCGGTTCGGGATCTTTCAGTCTGAATTGCACCAAGCGGCTTTCGAGCCCGGTGTCCTTTTTGCGCAGGACCGCATCGCGACCGATGAAATCAGGCTTGTCCGTTTTGACCGCAAAACCAAGCCCCGCCTCCAGCACGTGATCCTCGCAGGTGATGTCATACCCGAAATGGCGGAAGCCTTTTTCCATCCGCGCGCAATCCATCATATGCATGCCACACAGCTTGACCCCGAGGTCCTGCCCTGCCTCATGCAGCACTTCAAAGGCATGCGCGGCCATATCCGACGAGACATAGACCTCCCAGCCCAACTCGCCCACATAGGTCACGCGGTGGACACGGGCCAGCCCCATGCCCAGCTCGATCTCCTGCGCGGTCCCGAAAGGGTTCACCGCGTTTGAAAAATCCGCCGGCGAGACCTGTTGCAACAGTTTGCGCGCGTTCGGCCCCATGATGGCCAACACGCCCTCGCCCGCCGTGACGTCCGTGATCACAACGTTGAAATCCCCGCGATGGCGCATCATCCACGTTTGATCCGCCAAACGGGTTGCCGCGGGAGTGACGACCAGAAATGCCGTTTCCGACAGACGCGTGACGGTGACATCCGCCTCGATCCCGCCTTGATGATTGAGGAATTGCGTATAAACGATCTTGCCGACCGGCACATCATACTGCCCGCCGCCCACATGGTTCATGAAGGCCACCGCATCGCGACCTTCCACGCGAATTTTACCAAAGGACGACATGTCATACATGCCGACATTCGTGCGGACCGCCGCCACTTCTTCTGCGACATTGGCAAAGAAATTCTGCCGCTTCCATGTGTATTCATATTCCGGTTTCTGGTTATTGACCGCGAACCAATTGGCACGCTCCCAGCCGGCCAATTCCCCCATCACGGCACCATGCCGGATCAGATGTTCGTGGAACGGCGTGCGCCGCACCCCGCGCGCCGTCGCCTTTTGCCGGAACGGGAAGTGATCTGCGTAAAGCAGCCCCAGCGTTTCTTTTGATCGCTCGAACAGATAGGTCTTGTTGCCTTGGAATGGCTGCATGCGGCTGATGTCAACATCCCCCAGATCAAACGGTTTTTCGCCAGCCTCCATCCATTGCGCAAGCGCCATCCCCGCCCCGCCAGCGGATTGGATACCAATCGAGTTAAATCCAGCGGCAACCCAGAAGTTATCCATCTCAGGCGCAAGGCCGAGGTGATAGGCGTCGTCCGGCGTAAAGCTTTCGGGGCCGTTGAAAAACGTATGAATGCCCGCTTCCGCCAGCATCGGCATACGCTCCACCGCCGCCTCAAGGATCGGCTCAAAATGGTCGAAATCTTCGGGCAGCTGGTCGAATTCAAAATCAGCAGGAATACCCTTCATCGCCCAAGGCTTGGCGTTTGGTTCAAACGCGCCCAGCAGCATTTTGCCCGCATCTTCTTTGTAATAGGCGCATTCATCGGGCACGCGCAGCACCGGAAGCTGGGTCAAACCGGCGATGGCCTCGGTGACAATATAAAAGTGCTCGCAGGCATGCAGCGGTACGTTGACACCCGCCATGCGGCCCACTTCATGCCCCCACATGCCCCCGCAATTGACCACCATATCCGCCGTGATGTGACCCGTCTCCGTACCCTGCGCCCAATCCACGCCGGTAACGCGTCGCCCGGCGCGGGTGATGCCAGTGACGCATGTGCGCTCCAGCACCTTAGCACCGCCTTGCCGCGCGCCCTTGGCCAGCGCCAGCGCGATATTGGCCGGATCGCCCTGCCCGTCCTTGTCGAGATAAACCGCACCGGTCACATCCTTGATGTTCAGATGTTCGTACCGCGCCTTGACCTCCTGCGCAGAGATTTCCTCGACATCGACGCCAAAGGCGCGCGCCATGGCCGCCTGACGGTAGATCTCTTCGCGGCGTTCTTCGGTCAGGGCAACGGTAATCGACCCACAGCGTTTGAACCCCGTCGCAACGCCCGTTTCCGCTTCGAGGTTACCGTATAATTCCTGACTGTATTTCGCCAGTTTCGTCATATTCGCCGTGGCGCGCAGTTGCGCAATCAATCCAGCCGCGTGCCAAGTCGTCCCGGACGTCAGCTGTTTGCGTTCCAACAAGACAACGTCTTTCCAGCCCTGTTTGGTCAGGTGATAAGCAACAGAACAGCCGATGACACCACCGCCGATAATGACGACCCGTGCGTGCGAAGGAGGAAGTGCCATAAGAGGTCTCCGTTCAGAAAAACCTGCCCTCAGGCGAGGGTGTGTTCGGCTGCCAGCAGCCGCTTTTTAAGTTCCGCGATGTGTTTTGGGCCGACCTCGCAGCAGCCACCGACGATGGTGGCCCCGGCGGCGACCCACTCCATGACATACCCCGCATAGGCGCGCGGCCCCATATCGCGGCGCGTTTCGAGCGTGTCCACGGTCGGTTTTTCTTTCAGGAAGTCTTGGCTGATTTGCACGAAGCCGTTCGCATAGCCGCCAAATGGTTTTCCGCTTTGCGCGAGGATGGGCATTGCCTTGGTGACCGCTTCGGGGGCTGAGCAATTAACGAGTACCGCATCCGCATTTGCGGTAACCTCCAAAGCGTCCTCAAGCGGTTCACCCGAACGCAACTGCATCCCGTCACCGTCCGAAACTGTCAACGACAGCCAAACGGGCAGGTTTGTGCTGCGCGCCCCTTCAAGGGCATCGCGCGCATGGGCAACCGAGGCGACCGTCTCAAGGATCAGTGCATCACACACAGGCGCGAGCAGCGCCGCAGCCTCGGCAAACAATGGCACAGCAATCTCACGAGACGGGTGAAGATCAGGACGATAGCTCGCCACCAGCGGCCCGAGCGCTCCAGCGATACGACCCGATCCATGTTTCGCGCGCGCGGCGGAAGCTTCGCTCAGGGCGCGCTGATATAGATCCTCAAAAGCGTCCTCCATACCGGTGCCTTCCAACCGATCATGGTGGATCGCATATGAATTCGTCGTGGCGACCGTCGCACCGGCGGCAAAGTAATCAGCGTGCACCGCTTCAACCAGACCGGGGTGATCCACCATCACCTGCGTTGACCAAAGCGGCGTGGGCTTGTCCCCGGCGCGGTGCACCAATTCCTGCCCCATGCCACCATCCAAGAGGGTAATCTGCGTCATGCACGGATCCTCTCGTTTTGCGGATCCCAGAGCGGCTGATCTGCCTGCACCGTCGCGCGGCGGCGTTGGCCATAGATTTCAACCTCGATCTCGGTGCCCGGTTCGGTCAGGTCCTTGCGCAGCATGCCAAGCGCGATGGACTTGTTCACACGGTAGCCCCAATCGCCCGAGGTCGTCTCGCCCACGACCTCATCCCCGTGAAACAGCGGCGCCATATAGGGCGCATCCTGTGCATAGGCATCCACCACCAGCGTGACGAATTGCTTTTTCACGCCCTGTTGCTTTTCGTTCAGCAACGCAGATTTTCCGGGAAAATCCTGCGGCTTGTCAAAGCGGATGAACCGTTCCAGCCCGCCTTCCAGCAGCGAATAATCCGACGACAAATCACCTTTCCATGCGCGATATCCCTTTTCGATCCGCATCGAATTCAGTGCATACATCCCGAAAGGCACAGCCCCCGCATCAAGGATGGCGTCATACATCGCCGGGATATCCGCGTTTTCGGCGTGCACTTCCCAGCCAAGCTCCCCCGCAAAGGAAACGCGCAGCAAGGCCGCCCAGCCGCCCGCAACCTCGGTCTCCTGAAAGCTGAGCCACGGCAAGGTCAGATCAGCGTCGCACAGCTTGCCCAGAAGGGCGCGCGCCTCCGGGCCGGTCACGATCAGGGTCGACATCCGGTCGGTCCAGTCTTCAAGCGTAAAGGCGCAGTTGTCCGGCATCTGACCTTCAAGCCAGTCGCGGTCATGCCATTGGGCCGATGCGGCCGTCACCAGAACAAAGCGGTCCTCCGCCTCGCGCGTCACTGACATTTCTGTCAGGATACGCCCACGGCTGTCCGCAAAATAGAGCAGACCAACGCGGCCGATCTTGGGCAACGATCCCGTCGTCAGACCACGCAGCCATTCATCTGCCCCCAGTCCTGCCACCTTGAAGCGCGAAAAGCCCGGCAGGTCCAGCACGCCAACGCCATCGCGCACGGCCTCGACCTCTTCCTTGATGCGTGCGGCCCACGGCCCGTTGCGATCCCATGTGTGGGTCGAGTCCTCTGAGGTATCATCGCCGGGTTTGGCAAACCAATTCGCCCGCTCCCACCCGTTATAGGCCCCCATCTGACCGCCAAGCGCACGGATTTTCGCATCCACCGGTGACAGTTTCTTGTCCCGCCCCGCAGGCCATTCGTGGCGCGGGAAATGCATGGCGTATTCATGGCCATAGGTTTCAAGCGCCTTGGAAAGGCAATAATCGTGATCCGCATAATCGGTGTAGCGGCGCGGATCGACGGCCCACATGTCAAGTTCGGTCTCGCCATGCATGATCCATTCCGACAACACTTTGCCGGCCCCGCCACCCTGCGCGATCCCGAAAGTAAAGCTGTGCCCTTCAAAGGCATTCTTGACCCCCGGCATCGGGCCGATCATCGGCAAACCATCGGGCGCATAAGGGATAGGCCCGTTGATGTTGCGCCCCACACCGGATGTGCCCAAAAGTGGCATCCGTTCCATGGCGTCTTCGATATAATACTCCAGCCGTTCCAGATCATCCGGGTAAAGCTGGAACGAGAAATCCTCCGGCATGGGATCCTCCGGCGTGACCCAATGCGCCTTGCAATTGCGCTCATAGGGGCCGAGGTTCAGACCCGTCTTTTCCTGCCGCAGGTAATAGGACGTATCCACATCGCGGATCATCGCGACCTTCTTGCCGTTCTCCTTGGTCCAGGCTTCCAGCTCGGGGATCGGTTCGGTCAGGAAGTACTGATGGCTCATGACCACCATCGGCACAGTGCGCCCGCCGAAGGGTTTGAACATCTCACCGACGCGCTGCGCGTAATACCCGGCGCAGTTGACGACCTTTTCGCAGCGAATATTGCCTTTCTCGGTTTTCACGATCCATTCATCGCCATCCCGGTCCATCCCCGTGACCGGGCAGAACCGTTCAATCCGCCCGCCCGCCTGCCGCGCGCCTTTGGCCAGCGCCTGCGTCAGTTGCGCCGGGTCAATATCACCATCCAGGGGATCCCACATGCCCCCCGCAAGATCATGCGTTTCCATGAAGGGGTTATACTGCTGCAATTCCTCAGGCGTGCAGATGTCCATCTGCAGACCCTGCGCGCGCCCCATGCCCGCGACTTTCTCAAACTCCTGCATCCGCTCTTTCGAGTGCGCCAGACGCACAGCCCCGGTGACATGGTAGTTCATCGGGTAATCCACGTCGTCACCCAGCGTCCGGTACATGGCCGCCGAATAGCGCTGCATGTTCATCACCGCCCACGACCCTGCAAAATTCGGCACATTGCCCGCCGCATGCCATGTCGACCCGGCGGTCAACTCGTTCTTTTCAAGCAGAACGCAGTCTTTCCACCCTGCCTTGGCCAGATGATAAAGGGTCGAGGTGCCCACCACGCCCCCGCCAATAATCACGACACGCGCTGTTGTTGGAAATTCAGCCATTTCACTTCTCCTCTTGTGGGACAAAGTCCGTACTCTTGTGGTAGCCGCCTTTGCCGACGGCAAAGCGATGTGTTTCGCGACATAAACCGGCAAGTGCCATACGCAGGTTGGTCGTGGTGACGTTTGTTGTCATGTCACGTGCGCCCCGGCGCATTTGAAAAGCCGAGCAACAGACCGTAGATCACGAAACAGGAGGCCAGAATGCGCCGCAGCCAAACGTTGAAAACCGCGTCCAGCGCTGCACGCCCAAGCCCTGCGCCAAGGGCACAAAAGCCGGTGTAGCTGAGCGCGGTCAGTGTCAGGGCGGTTGGCACGATGACGGTCATCTGCTCCCAAATCGGCACATCCGGTTGCACGAATTGTGAAAAGGCCGCGAGATAGCCCGCAACGCTTTTGGGGTTGATGGTGGCGATGGCGAGCGCTTGAAAGTAGATGGATTTCGCTGGTGTTGCGCTGATCTTCACCGGGGTGCGGGCCTGCATCCAGCCGCGCACCCCAAGGTAAATCAAAAATGCCGCACCGATCATCTTGGCCGCGAAAAAACCGGCGGGTGATGCCGCAATCAGTGCCGTGATGCCAAAGGCGGAGAGGATCAGAAACAGCGTCGCCTGTGTCAGGATCGCCAGCACCCCGATCATCGCAGGGCCAAACCCGAGGTGTATGCCGTTTTGGATGCAATTCACCGCATTGGGACCCGGCGTTGTGACAAAGACAATCCAGAACAGCGCGAATATGGTCCATGCCTCAAACCCCATCAATAAACCGGTGGGGCGATGACCCAGATCGCCACTGCCGGCTCTGCGTAGGGGTTTGACCAGCGGAACGCTTCGCCGCGAATGCGAAAGCTGTCACCGGGATGGATCGTGTGGACGGTTTCGTTGATCTCGATCTGCAAGGTGCCGGAGAGCAGATAGGCGACTTCTTGAGTGGGGCGGGTGACCATCTCCTTGACGCGGCTGCCCGGTTCAAAGGTGGAATGCACCATCTCGAAATCATCCGTGAGGTCAGGCGATAATAGTTCTTCGACCAACCCTTCGGTTTTCGAGCCCATCGGGCGGCGCGCAGCGGCACGCACGATATAGCCCGCCTCGGTCGCGGTCGCCGGTGCGTGGCGAAACAGCATCGAGATTGAGACCTCAAGCACCTTGGCAATCGCGCGCAGGTCGGAAATCGACGGGTCGGATTTGTCCCGCTCCACCTGACTGAGCCATCCGACAGAACGCCCCAAACGCTCCGCCAGATCCGCCAGCGTCAGCCCGCGCGCTTTGCGCAGGGCCCGCAGATCGGCCCCCAAAGTCTGTGGTTCGTCCGGTAGGCTGTGGTGCATGAGCGTGAAAATTCTCCTTTGAATTTCACGGTGCCTGAGTTGAGTGAAAAAATCCAGGCTTTTTTCATGGCGCAGGCCGCGTTTTTTGCCGCCGGATTGAACCGCCCTCGGATCCAGAAACTACAACCGACCGAAAACAGCCTTCAGAATACGGTCGATCTCATCCGCATCGCGCTGATGGAATGCAGCGGGCTGGTCGCTGTCGATATCAAATACCCCCAGCAACGCGCCACGCGCGTCCTCAACCGGCAACACCAGTTCGGATCGTGTGCTTGAGGCGCAAGCGATGTGACCCGGAAAGGCATCGACGTCTTCAACACGCTGTATCTCGCGCGTCCTTGCAGCAGCCCCGCAAACGCCGCGCGAAAACGGGATGACCAGACAGCCATGCCCCCCTTGATAGGGACCGATTTTGAGCATTTGCGGCCCCGTCACCCGGTAAAAACCGGTCCAGTCGAAACGATCGTCGCAGTGATGGACTTCGCAGGCGACCGTCGCCATCAGGGCGACAACATCCGTCTCTCCCTCGGTCAGGGCAGCGATTGTTTTTGCAAGGGTTGGGTAATCGACCTTCACGCGTCTGGACTCCGGGTTTGAAACCTGTTTCTTCAAGACGACAAACGGTTCAGTCGCGCTCAAGCGCGATGGCTGTCGCCTCGCCCCCACCAATACAGATCGCAGCGACACCCCGTTTGACATCGCGCTTTTCCATCGCATTCAGCAAGGTCACCATGATACGCGCGCCCGACGCGCCAATCGGATGCCCCAGCGCACAGGCACCGCCGTTTACGTTTACGACGCCATGATCAAGGCCCATTTCATGCATGAAGGCGAGCGGCACAACCGCGAAAGCTTCGTTCACCTCCCACAGATCAACGCTGTCCTTGTCCCAGCCTATCTTTTGCAACAGCTTCCGGGCGGCTGGAACCGGTGCGGTTGTGAATAGCCCGGGCGCTTGGGCATGTGTCACATGGCCAGCGACGCGACACCGAACTGTCAGACTATTTGATACGGCATAAGGATTTGAGGCCAAAACCAGCGCCGCTGCCCCATCCGAAATGGACGACGCATTCGCCGCAGTTACCGTGCCACCGTCCCGAAACGCAGGCTTGAGCTGCGGGATTTTCTCCGGCCTTGCCGCCCCCGGTTGCTCATCCGCGACGACCGTGATCGTGCCCTTGCGCGACACCACGTCAACCGGTGTGATTTCGGCGTCGAACGCGCCGGATTTCTGAGCTTCTATCGCGCGGGAAAGTGATGCCAGTGCGTATGTGTCCTGTGCCTGCCGCGTAAACTGAAACGTCTCTGCACAGTCTTCGGCAAATGTCCCCATCAAACGCCCTTTGTCATAGGCGTCTTCCAACCCGTCAAGGAACATATGATCAATCACTTCACTATGACCAAGGCGCGCGCCAGAACGCATTTTATTCAACAAATAAGGGGCGTTGCTCATGCTCTCCATGCCACCTGCCGCGATCAGACTGGCCTGTCCGAGGGCGATCTGATCAAAGGCGATCATCGCTGCTTTCATGCCTGACCCGCACATCTTGTTGAGCGTGGTCGCAGGCACTGTGTCGTCCAGCCCCGCCGCAAAACCCGCTTGCCGGGCGGGCGCCTGACCCTGACCCGCAGGTAAAACGCACCCCATCAACACCTCGTCCACGGTCGCGACCCCAGCAACCTGCATCGCTGATTTCAACGCGACCCCGCCAAGCTGCGCAGCGCTCAAAGACGACAAGGCGCCTTGAAACCCACCCATTGGGGTGCGCGCCGCTCCCACGATCACAACGTCTTCCATGATTCGCATTCTCCGAATACCTAAATCAAATCGTAAGACTTACCCGGTAAGCACTTATGCACGATTATGTCAGGGTATATAATGGAACTTGCAAGCAAAACAGACCAGCAATTGCGGATCGTTTCCGTACAAGGTGCGCGCATAGACGCGGCTGTCGCGATTGAGTTCAAGGATGCAATGCGTGTGGAAACAGATGACGGTCCAGACGTCGTCGTTCTGGACCTGAGCCGTGTTGAGTTTATCGACTCGAGCGGATTGGGCGCCATCGTGGCGGCGATGAAACATATGGGCGCCAACCGCAAGATGGCGCTTGCCGGTCTGACGCCGACTGTCGAGCGTGTCTTTACCTTAACGCGAATGGACTCGGTCTTTAGCGTCTTTCCGACATTGGAAGGTGCCCTCGCCGAATTAAGGCCTCAATAGACGTGCCAGTAAGGAGCGATTAAATGGAAGCGGAACAACTCCGTCCATTTAGAGTCTGCGTAGAGAGCGGGCAATACGCGGCGAGAGAAGCTCTAAGCCAGTTTCTTGACGCCTTGCGTCCGTTGGAACTGGATGTGGAAGAATCCGGTACCATCGAACTGGTCCTGGCAGAGGTTTTGAACAATATTGTTGAACATGCCTATCCACCGTCGCAACCTTCCGGCCCGATCGCAATAGAATGCGCGCACCGGAAAGATGGCCTGATCCTGAAGATCAAGGATAAGGGCTATGCAATGCCCGATGGCAAAATGCCCTTGGGCGAACTGGGCACTTTGGATTTGGAACTGGAAGACATGCCTGAAGGCGGCTTTGGTTGGTTCCTGATCACGCATCTCGCAAAGGACGTCCGTTACGAACGCGTTGGAAGCGAGAACCATCTGGATATGCGCCTTGCAGTTGGTACAGCTTAGCAGGTGCAAAGACGGCAGGTCGTTTTTCTCGTTACTTTCCTCAAACGGCCCCGTTACGAGCATATTCTTGCCTTGATTGCACGTCACACCAACACCTGTAGCTAACATAAGCTTCCCTCGACGCTGCGTGTAACAGCCCCCACCCAGTACGCAGCGTCGGGGACTTCCCTTTGCATAGATTGACATATCCAGCCGAGGGTCGTGGACTTCCAAATCGAAGTCGCTAATTTACGCGCAACACAGCCCTGATTAAAGGTCCTCAAATGCGCGATTTTCACCACCCCGGTCGTTCCCCGGTTCTTGCCAGCAACGGCATGTGTGCAACCTCTCACCCGCTCGCGGCAAAAACCGCAATCGATGTTCTGCAACAAGGCGGAAACGCGATGGACGCCGCCATCGCGGGGGCTGTCTTGCTGGGCCTGTGCGAACCGGCCATGACGGGCATCGGCGGTGATTGCTTTGTTCTGTGGTCTGATCGTGACCGCCAGAATGTGCGCGCTTTGAACGGATCAGGCCGGGCACCCGCAGCTTTGGATGCGCATGATTTGCGCGTGGCAGGTGAAACCACCGTTCCGCCCTTTTCAGCCCATGCCGTTACAATTCCAACGGCTGTCGCCGCTTTTGCCCATTTAGCTGAAACGGTTGGCACCCTCGGTCTGGACAGGCTGCTGGCACCATCCATTAAATATGCACAGGACGGAATTCCGGTCGCACCGCGCGTGGCCTTTGACTGGGAAAACTACGGCCATAACCTGCAAGGCAGCGCGAGAGAGAAGTACCTGATCGCCGGGAAGCCCCTGAAAACCGGTGATATCTTCCGCGCACCCGGTCAGGCGGAAGTCTTGCGCCGCATCGCTGAACAAGGCGCGTCGGCCTTTTACACCGGCGAAATTGCCGAAGACATGGTCACCACCCTTCAAGCCGCAGGGGGCGTCCACACATTGGATGATTTTGCCGCCGCAGCCTGTGACGAGACCACGCCAATCTTCGGCTCCTACAAGGACATCGAAATCGTCGAACATCTCCCCAACGGTCAAGGGGCCACCGCGATCCTGATGCTCAACATCCTCGCGCAGTTTGACCTTGCGTCGATGGCGCCTTTTGGCACCGAACGCGCGCATATCGAAGCGGAAGCAGCGAAACTGGCCTATGACGCCCGCAACCGTTTCCTTGCGGATGCCGATCACACCACGCGGTTGGCGCATATGCTGGATATGTCGCTGGCCAAAAAGCTGGCCGCCATGATTGATCCGGGCAAAGCGATGCCAGCGGCCGCTCCTTTGACCGAAATGGTCCACAAGGACACCGTCTATATTTCTACCGTAGACCGCGATGGCATGGCCGTGTCGCTGATTTATTCAATCTTCAAGGATTTTGGCTCGGGCATCGCCTCTGATAAATTCGGGATTTTGCTACAGAACCGCGGGGCAGGATTTACACTCGAACAGGGGCATCCGAATGAGCTCAAGGGTGGCAAACGTCCGATGCACACCATTATCCCTGCCATGCTGCGCAAGAACGGCAAGGTGATCATGCCGGTCGGCGTCATGGGCGGGGCTTACCAGCCGAACGGACATGCGCGATTTGTCAGCAACCTCACCGATTTTGGCATGGACCCGCAATCAGCGATTGATGCCCCGCGCGCCTTTTCTGACATGGGCAATATGCAGGTCGAACGCGGCTATAGCGACACAGTGCGCCAGGAACTGACCGATCTGGGGCACTCTGTCAGCATCCCCCAGACGGCAATTGGCGGGGCGCAGGCGATCCTGATACATGACAATGGCGTTTTTGAGGGCGCGAGTGATCCACGCAAAGATGGCTGCGCTTTGGGCTACTGATCGAGCACTCAGTTCAGCTGAAAATGCAGCGGGTAGGTGCCATCCTGCAGGGGGCCGAACAAGTCGGGGATATCAGGGTGATCCACCGGCTCACCTGAATAATCCGCAATAAGATTCTGCTCGGAGACATAGGCGACGTAATAGCTCTGCTCATTTTCGGCCAGCAGATGATAATACGGCTGTTCTTTCACAGGGCGGCTGTCTTCGGGAATGGCTTCATACCATTCCTCGGTGTTTGAAAACTCAGGGTCCACGTCAAAGATCACCCCGCGAAACGGGTGTTTTTTGTGCCGGACGATCTGGCCAAGATGATATTTTGCGCGTGTTTTAATCATAGCATTGCAGCCCCTCGTTTCCGTTAGTAGACGCTTCGGGCGGTGTTTGTCCAATACTTGGTCGGCAAAAAAAGGAAACAGTCTGTGAACCTCGCACTGACAGTGCTCGAAATCGTGGCGCCGGTGTTTTTGTTGGCTGCAATCGGATTTGTCTGGGTCAAACTGGGCAATGAATACCGCATCAGGTTTGTCACACAGCTTGCCATGACGCTCTCAGTGCCCTGTCTGGTTTTCGTATCCTTGATGCAAACGGAGATCGCACCGGAGGATTTAACAGCGCTGTCACTGGCCGCAATCGGGGCCTATGGCATTGTCACAATTGCAATCCTTGTGTTGGTTTTTGTGCTCAGGCTCAACCGCCAGACATTTGCGGCGCCCCTCATGTTCGGCAATACCGGCAACATCGGTTTGCCACTGGCATTTTTCGCGTATGGCGAAACGGGCCTTGGCTATGCCATCATCGTTTTCGGAATTATGGCGGTCTGGTCCTTCACCTTCGGGGTCTGGCTGGTCGCGGGTGCCGGATCGCTGGGCAAGGTGATCCGCGAACCCATGGTCGCAGGCACCATTTTGGGCGCAATCTTTCTATGGCAAGGCTGGCAGACACCGCCCTTTGTGACAAATACGCTCGACCTCATCGGGCAAATGGCGATTCCGTTGATGCTCATCACACTTGGGGTCGCCATCGCGCGGTTGAAACCGGGCGGGGTGTTGCGCGCAACGGCCTTAAGCGCGGTCAAACTGGTGATCTGCACAGGCGTCGCGTGGTATGTCGGTGATGCGTTTGCCCTTGATCGCGTTGCCTTGGGCGTGCTGGTTCTGCAGGTCGCAACGCCGGTTGCGGTGACGTCTTACATGTTGGCGGAAAAGTACGGCGCAGACGCCGAAGAGGTCGCGGGCCTCGTTGTGGCTTCAACCCTGATGTCTGTTGCTGCCTTGCCTCTGTTGCTGGGCTTTCTGTTGTAAAAAACGTGATTTCCCCTTGGCGAAGATTTGCGCTACTGCAATAAAAAACAAAAAATAAAAGCGAGAGGCAGATGAGCAGAACTCTTCGCGCTATGGCAATTTTACTGTTGGTCGCCTCCTGCGGGGGGGTGTCCTCTACGGCTCCGCGTAATCTGAACGATGCGTGCAGCATTGCCCAACAGCGCCCTGAATATATGCGTGCTTTCCAGAGGACCCAGCAAAAATGGGGTGTTCCGGTGCATGTACAAATGGCAACGATGCATCAGGAAAGCCGGTTTATCGGCAATGCAAAGACGCCACATAAATACGCCTTGGGGGTCATCCCGATGGGCCGCGTTTCCAGCGCATACGGCTATTCGCAAGCGCTGGATGGCACATGGTCAGACTACCAACGCGCGACCGGCAAACGTCTGGCGCGCCGTGACCGTATTCGCGACGCCTCCGATTTCATGGGCTGGTATATGAACATCAGCCAGCAGCGTAACGGCATCGCCTTACATGATGCGCGCAACCAGTACCTTGCCTATCACGAGGGGCACACAGGTTATGCGCGTGGGTCGTACAACCGCAAATCCTGGCTCTTGAATGTGGCCAACAAGGTGGACGCGCGCGCCGATCTTTATCAGGCGCAACTGGCCACCTGTAACCTGCGCCGCTGACCTCAGCGGTCGCGGCTTTTCTCGCGGTCCGGATCAAAAAGAGAGTTGGGCAGGTTTATGCCCGTCTCGAACTCACCCAGAACGACTCTGGTCCGCCCGCCTGAAGCATCGTGGATGACCCATTGTTCCAAACGCGTGGGCTGATCGGTGAAATACATCTCAAGATAGCCGTTTTCGAGGTTATCAGGGTCCTCGGCGGTCACGATGGTCCATGTCCCGTCAAACCGCGCATTGCGCACCATCGCGGCCCGCGTCAAATCAATATCCCGACCGAGCAGCAGCGACAGCGGCGTGCGGCTCAGCGGATATGTTTCTGACGGTTGGTTCGATTTCCTATCGATGATGACGACGGCAGAGGCTGCCGCAATCACCAGCGCCTGTTCGGGCGGGTCGTATTCAAACCGCATGCGTCCGGGCCGCCGCATATAAAGCTGCCCGGTGCTGACGGAACCGTCATCGTTGATTTGGCGAAAATCGCCCTTCAGCGTTTCGAGACTGTTGAGATAGGCGGATATTTCAGCCAGCTTCAACTGCTCCGCCGCACCTGAGGCCGCAGGGACCAAGGACAAGCAAGCAACCAACAGAATGCGCGATATAAGGCTCAAGGAAGTATCCTCCGATGTTCAAACTCACCTGTGACATAGGAGGCATCGGCCTGTTATGCGATATCACCGCGTCAAACGAAGCGTTTTTTTGCCCGTTATCCCTGCTCTGGCACGAGAATCTCCCGTTTGCCGACGTGGTTTGCAGGCGAAACGAGACCCTGATCCTCCATCTGCTCGACCAGACGGGCGGCTTTGTTATAGCCGATGGCCAGTTTGCGCTGGATGTAGCTGGTTGAGCATTTGCGATCCTTCAGGACCACCTGCACGGCCGTGTCATAAAGCGCGTCTTCACCATCGGTGTTTCCGCCCAGACCCAGCACCGCGTCGATACTGCTTTCTGCATCCTCGGACGGCCCCTCTACCACGCCATTGACGTAGTCAGGTTCACCGAATGCCTTGAGGTGATTGACGATTTCCTCGACCTCTTCGTCAGACACAAAAGGACCGTGGCAGCGGATGATCTTTGCCCCGCCCGCCATGTAAAGCATGTCACCCATGCCCAGAAGTTGTTCCGCGCCCATCTCTCCAAGGATTGTTCGGCTGTCGATTTTCGACGTGACCTGAAAGGAAATCCGCGTCGGGAAGTTCGCCTTGATCGTGCCCGTGATCACGTCCACCGAGGGGCGTTGCGTCGCCATGATAAGGTGGATGCCAGAGGCCCGCGCCATCTGCGCCAGACGCTGAATGCAGGCTTCGATTTCCTTGCCGGCCACCATCATCAGGTCTGCCATCTCATCAACGATCACGACGATATAGGGCAGCGTCACGGGCGTGTTTTCTTCCGTCTCAAAGATCGGCTCGCCGGTATCATCGTCAAACCCGGTCTGGACGGTGCGGCTGAACATCTCGCCCTTGCTGAGCGCCTCGCGCACACGGCCATTGTAACCCTCAATGTTACGCACGCCCATTTTCGACATCTTGCGATAGCGTTCTTCCATTTCACCGACCACCCATTTCAAGGCGACAACCGCCTTTTTCGGGTCGGTCACAACCGGTGAAAGCAGATGTGGAATGCCGTCATAAACGCTCAGTTCCAGCATTTTGGGATCAATCATGATCATCCGGCATTCCTGAGGCGACAGCTTGTACAGCAACGACAGGATCATCGTATTGATCGCAACGGATTTACCGGACCCCGTGGTCCCGGCAATCAAAAGGTGGGGCATTTTGGCGAGGTTTGCCACGATTGGATCGCCGCCGATATCCTTGCCCAAGGCAAGCGGCAGGCGCATGTTCGTGTCGCCAAAATCCCGGGCAGACAGGATTTCGCGCAAGACAACCTTTTCGCGCGTGTCATTGGGCAGTTCGATCCCGATCACGGACCTGCCCGGCACAGTTGATACCCGCGCAGAAAGGGCCGCCATCGACCGCGCGATATCATCAGCCAGACCGATGACCCGGCTTGCCTTGAGACCCGGAGCAGGCTCCAGTTCATACATGGTCACGACCGGGCCGGGACGCACGGCGACGATTTCGCCCTTAACGCCATAGTCATCGAGAACGGACTCCAGCATGCGCGCATTTTCCTCAAGCGCTTCATCGCTAAGCTGCAGGCGCGGTATGTCTATCGGGTTTTCCAGCAGGTTCAGCGGCGGCAGTTCGAAACCGGGGTGGGTGTCATCGAACGACAGCGTCGGCTGGGCTTCGGCTTGCGCACGCCGTGAGGGTTGAACCGGTTTTCGCACGGGCTGCTGCACAACGCGGCGCGGTTCCGGACGGGGAATTTCGATGACTTCGTCAACGCGGGCTTCGGGCATCTCAAATGATGCCGTGTCTTCTACTTCCGGCTCTGGTGCCTGCGCCTGCCGAGCGGTGAGCGGTGGTTCGGGCCGCACAGCCGGGGATGTATCCAGCACCAGCGGATCCGGGCCACGCCCGCGGCCGCGCGTCAACGGGGCCGTCGTCGGGACATGCACTGCGGTGCTTGAGCGCACGCGGGATTTGATCACATCCGCGATACGCGCCTTTATTCTGTCCTCGCCCGGGCCTTCTTCGACATCGGGTGCGTCGGGCTGTGTGACCAACTCAGGTTCGGGCATTGCGTCTGGTCGACGCACAAGGCTGGGCATGCGGGCAAACAAGCCGCTTTTCTGCTCAGGCTCAGGTGTCTCGAACATCATGTTCTCAGGCAACGGCGCAACTTCGGTTTGCGTAAGCGCTGCCATTTCCTCCGCCTGCGCCCTGCGTTCGGCGCGCCGCGCCGCAATTTCTTGCGCGGTAGAGACGGCGCCCTGCGCACTACGGCCCAGCAAGGTCATCAATCCAGCGTAAAGCATCACAAGACCCATCAGCAGAAAGCGCCCGATCCGCGCAACCTCTGCGCGCGTAAAGCCCAAAACGAAGCCGCCAAACACAATGATACCAACGGCCATCAGCAAGGACATCAGCTTCACCGTGACGGTCGAACCAACAGGCAGCAGCGTCAGAATTGCGCCCATTACCGTATCACCAAACAGGCCGCCCAACCCAAAGCTATGAGTATCGAGCCAATTGCCATCCGGTGTCAGCGTCGCCGCATAAATCGACCCCAGTGCAATCGCAATCGGGGCGAAAATCAAGCGACCCAAGGCGCGCTCCGCCCCGGTGTGTAGCGCAAAACGCGCGCCCCAGGCCAAAAGCACAATCCCGATGCCCCAGGCACCCCAGCCCACGATCATGAACAACGGTGCCGCAATCGAGGCCCCGATCCGCCCCATCCAGTTCTGGACCGTTGCATCGGTTGATACCATCCAATTGGGATCATCCGGCGTGTAGGATGCAATCATCGCGCAGGCCATCGCACCGAGGATCATCAGCGCCAGACCGAAAAGCTCTTTCCCGCGCTTTTCCATCGCCTCCGCCATGTTGCTGTCGAAAAGTGGATCCCGCCCGCGTGTCTGAAATGCCATACCCTTTTTACCCTTCATATTTTTCACGGATACAAACAATCGCGGATCATCTGGATGCCCCGCTCAGTTTCCGCTTTTGGAGCCACCATCGCAGCCCGAATATATCCCTGGCCGGGGTTTACCCCCTCCCAGTCCTGCGCCAGATAGCCGCCCGGCAAAACCCGCACACCGGTTTCGCGCCAAAGCTTCACCGCCGCCTGTTCATCGTTTTCGACCGGTAACCACAGGAAAAATCCGGCATCCGGGCTTGCATAGCCGGGCACATTTCCCAAAATCCGGTCTGCAATTTCGTATTTTTCGACGTAAAGCGCGCGGTTTTCGCTCACATGCACCTCGTCATTCCAAACCGCGGCGGCAGCCATCTGCAAAGGCAAGGGCAAAGGCGCCCCCGCATAGTTTCGCAGCTGCTTGATTTCCGTGATGTTTTTTGCGCCACTCGCAACAAACCCGGAGCGAAGCCCCGGCAGGTTGGAGCGTTTGGATAAGGAGTGGAAAATCACAACGCGGTCCGGGTCTGCGCCGATGTCTTGTGCGATCTGCAACGCCCCGATGGGCGGCGCGCCGCGATAAATCTCAGAATAACATTCGTCTGCAAAGACTTTGAAGTCGTATTTTTCGGCCAGTCCGATCAGATCACGCCAATACTCCGCACTCGCGACCGCCCCTTGTGGGTTGGCCGGTGAGCAGATGTAGGCCGCTGTCGTACGGTTTAGGGTTTCCTCTGAAAGGGACGAAAAATCAGGCAGATGACCGTTTTCGACCGTCGCAGGCACCATCACAGGGTCCGCGCCGACAGACAGGGCGGCGATCATATAGACCTGATAGAACGGGTTTGGCATCAAAATTGCGGGGCGTTGTCCGTTTTTCGTCTCCGGACACAGGGCCATCACCGCGTTATACAACCCTTCCCGCGTGCCGTTGAGGGCCATGACCTGCGTGTCCGCATCGACGGGCACGCCGTAGCGACGATGCACAAAGCTCGCGATGGCCTGACGCAGTTCAGGCGCGCCATCATTGGGCGGATAGCTGTTGAACCCGGCTGAAAGTTCGTTGATGACTTCCATAACCCATTGAGGAAAAACATGTTTCGGCTCACCAATGGTCATGTGAACAGGCACGCCGCCGCCCTCATGCACGTCTAAAAGAGCGCGCAGGCGCGGCCAAGCATGTGCCGGAAGGTTCGAAAACCGCTCTGGATACATCATCAAAACTGCCTCAGTCGGGATCGTTATCGTCCCGTTGTCCCTAAGGTAGCCAAGCTGACGCCTTGCGTCCACAAAAACGCGCAGCTTTATCGCAGTTTGTGTCTTTTAGGCCAAAGCCCGTTCCGCCGCCGTTCCCAGACGCAAAAGGGATTCCTCACGGTGCGGCGGTGCCATCAGCATGAGCCCGCAACTGGGCGTATCCGTTGGCAGGCTCAACGCGCAAAGCCCCATCAGATTGCCAATGCGCGTATTGCGCAGCGACATCAGGTTTTCTGTGACGTAATAGTCGTGATCCGTGTTCAACCTGTTCAGATTCGGCGGCAAAATGGGTGCTGTTGGCAAAATGACCGCATCAAACCCGGCCGTCGCTTGATGGTAAGAAACGCGGGCCGCCTCAAGTGCTGCCCAAGCAGCGACATAATCCGGCCCGGAATGGTTCTGGCCAAGACGAAAGCGCTTGAGAATTTCCTGATACATCGCGTCCGGGTTCGCCTCGATCACGTCGCGCCACAGCCCATAGGCCTCGGCGGTATATAGGCATGTGGTCAGGGCCATCGCATCGTTTACAGCGTCGATATGGATCGCCTCTATCTGCGCCCCCGCCTGTTCCAGCTTGGAAACAGCGGTGGAAAACGCTTCTGCGGGACCGCTGCGTACATCTTCCATCGCGATGGTGTTCAGCACCGCCAAACGCCTGCCGACAAGGGATGCCCCGGATAGATCCGCCGCCCTGCCCCCTTGCAGCACCGCCAGCATCAGCGCTGCATCCTCGACAGAACGGCACAGCTGGCCGACCGTATCAAAGCGCGCAGCGAGAGGCACGACCCCTTCAAGGCTCAGCCGCCCCGACGTCGTCTTGAGACCCACAAGGTCGTTCCAAGCCGCCGGAATACGCACCGAACCGCCGGTATCAGAGCCAACACCAACAGCCGCCAGATCGAACGCCACAGAGGCCGCCGCACCGGAAGAAGACCCGCCCGGCACCGCGCCCTCATCATTGACGCAAGGCGGCGTCGCCGTGCTGGGGTTATAGCCCAGACCAGAAAACGCCAATTCGCTCATATGTGTCTTGCCGAGACAAACAAGCCCGGCGGCGGTGGCGTTTTGCAGCACCTGTGCATCCTGATCAGGCACGCGATCCTTCAAAAGCAGCGATCCCGACTCAGTTGCAACACCCGCCGTATCGAACAGATCCTTCCAACTGATCGGCACACCATCCAGCAGCGAACGACGCTGACCACTGCGCGCGCGATCCCGGGCGGCTGCCGCTTCGTTCAAGGCACGCTCTGCTGTCACACGGGCGTAAATTCTATCCCGTAACGGATGTGCGCTGATCGCATCCAGATAGGTTTGTGTGAGATCGACCGGGTCGATTTCCCCCGTGGCGATCCCCCTGCCCAGATCAGCCGCCGTCATTTTGAGCCAAGCCTGCATGCCATTCCCCCGAAGCTTTCGATTTGTGCGACGGTAGCGACGCAACCGCGCATGGACAATCCCCCCGCCCCGACCATATTCAGACCTATGACCTTTGACAGTGACATTTTGATCGTAGGGGGCGGGCTCAATGGGCCGGCTCTGGCTTTGGCGTTGGCGCAGGCCGGACACAGCGTGACGATGATCGATTCGGTACCCCTGATCAGCCGCAAGACCCCCGGTTTTGATGGCCGCTCTTATGCGATGGCGCTGACCTCGACACGGCTGTTGCAGGCGATTGGCGTATGGGATGCGCTGGAACCTCACGCGCAGGCGATGCTGGACATTAAAGTGACCGATGGCCGTGCTGGCGAAGGGCCTTCACCGTTTTTCATGCATTTCGACCATGCCGAGATCGAAGAAGGCCCCATGGGCTATATGGTCGAGGACAGACACCTCAGGCCCGCTTTGCTGAGCGCCTCGGACGCGCATGAAAACATTCAGACGCTGCACGGTGAAACAGTGGTTTCGCAATCGGCAGAGGCAACAGGAGTATCGGTGGCACTGGCAAGCGGGCGCGTCCTGACGGGCAGGCTGCTTGTGGGTTGTGATGGGCGCGGGTCCGGCACAGCCACGCGCGCCGGGATCAAACGCACGGGCTGGGACTACGGCCAGACGGCCTTGGTCTGCGCGGTTGAACACGCATTGCCGCATCATGGCGTCGCACATCAATTCTTTATGCCGCCGGGGCCGCTGGCGATCCTGCCCCTGACGGGCAACCGTTCATCCATCGTCTGGAGCGAAACTGCCGAGAACGCCGCGCGGATCAATGAGATGCCCGATGAGGCCTATATCGACGTGCTCAAACCAAGGTTCGGCAGTTTTCTGGGCGATATTTCACGCGTCGGCGCGCGCTACACTTACCCTTTGTCGTTGTCGCTGGCGAACACGCTGATCGCCCGCCGGGTCGTTCTGGTCGGCGACGCAGCCCATGGCGTCCACCCGATTGCAGGTCAGGGACTGAACGCCGGGGTTCGCGATATCGCCGCACTGGCCGAGGTTCTGACGGACGCAAAACGGCGCGGCGAAGACATCGGCACCGAGGGCGTGTTGTCGCGCTATCAGGAATGGCGTCGGTTCGATAATACCACTTTGGCGCTGGCCACGGACACATTCAACCGGCTGTTTTCAAACGACAACCCTGTGTTACGAGCCGTCCGTGACATTGGCATGGGGATTGTCGGCAATATGCCCGCATTGCGTCGGAGCTTCATCCGCGAAGCCGCCGGTCTGACCGGAGAGTTACCCAAGCTGCTGAAAGGCCAAAGGCTCTAGAGCGTCTGACGAAATATCTGAAACATCAAGCATCACGTAACGCGTTGAAATCTTTGATTTCAGGCAGCGTTACGTGATTCAGGTTTTTCGCATGACGCTTTAGTCCAGCACCCGCGCCTCATCGGTGAGCATCACAGGAATGCCGTTGCGAATAGGGTAAGCGAGATTCGCAGCTTCCGAAATCAATTCCTGGCGCTCCTGATCATATTTCAGCGTCGCGTGGCTGCGCGGGCAGATCAGGGCTTCGAGCATGCGGCGGTCAAACACCACTTCGGTCTCGCTCACTGCATCATCTCGCTCTCTTGCCCACCGCGCAATTGGTACTCCATCAGCGTGACCAGCGTCTCGCGGCGGGTGGTCAAAGATGGGGCTTCAAGCAGTGCTTGTTTGTCCTCGGGATCAAAATCAAGCATCATCGACAACGAATTGACCAGCAATTCGTCATCCGCTTCTTTCAAAGTTTCCCAGTCCGCCGACAGCTCACGCGCATCAAAATACCGCTCCAGCAGCTCTAAAAAGCCTTTGCGCTGGAACGCTGTATCGGTTTCATCCGGGCCAAGATCCCGGTCAAACCCGTCCCAGACGACATCGCAGCGTCGGTAGGGCGTGAACCCTTCAATCTCCTTGACGACGCGGAACCGGGAAACACCGCCAAGTGTGATCAGATAGCGGCCATCTTCGGTCTCGGAAAACTGCATGATCCGCCCGGCACATCCGATGGTGTGCAACCCGGTTCCGGCACGGCCCGGCACCTCATTGGGCTGTATCATTCCGATCAACCGTTCACGCGTTTTCAGCGCATCCTCCAGCATCTGAAGGTATCGCGGTTCGAAAATATGCAGTGGCAATCGGGACCGGGGAAGCAACAAAGCTCCGCCCAATGGAAAGATTGCAATCGTGTCAGGCAATTCTGAAGCTTTTATCATAATGGGGAACCTAGCCCGCCCGAACGATCAGGCAAATATGATGGAGCTAAGTTTGCGCCGCCCATTCAGAACAATCGGGTCATTCGGCTTAAGCGCCTCGAATATCGTGAACAATTGCGCCTTGGCTGCCCCGTCATTCCATTCCTGATCGCGCCGGAAAAGTTCCAGCAACTCGGCCACGCCGCCCTCGACATCGCCGTTCGCGTGCATGGCCTGCGCCAGATCGAACCGCGCCTGATTGTTGTCCGGGTCTGCCGCAACGGCGGCTTTCAACTCGTCAACAGGGCCTGCACCCTCAGCCTGACGGGCAAGTTCCAGCTGCGCAAAGGCCGCTTCCAGCTCAGGGGCTTTTGAAATCTCTGCCGGTGCGCCGTTCAAAATCGCCTCTGCCTGATCGAGTTCGCCCATCGCGATATGGGCCCGCACCATGCCACCGTAGGCCGCCGCATGTTTCTCATCTTCGCCCAATACGGCGGCAAAGGTCTGCGCCGCATCCGCCGCCGCCCCTTCGGCCAGCATTTCTTCGGCCGCAGCCACCGCATCGGCCAGGCCATCTCCGGGCGCTTCACCGCCGGTGGCTTTCACCACACGGTCCACAAACGCCTTGATTTCGGAGTCAGGCAACGCCCCCTGGAACCCGTCAATCGGTTGCCCTTTGGAAAACGCATAGACGGTCGGGATCGATTGGATCTGCAACTGTCCGGCGATCATCTGGGCTTCGTCCACGTTGATCTTGACCATCTTGACCGCGCCCTTTGCCGCGCGCACAGCGGCTTCAAGCTGGGGACCAAGCGTTTTACAGGGTCCACACCAAGGCGCCCAGAAATCGACGATCACCGGCACCGTCTGGGACGTATCAACCACATCCGCCATGAATGTCGCTTCGGTTGTGTCTTTGATCAGGTCATCCGCTGCGGGTGCAGCCCCCAAATTCAGGTCCATCATCGTGTTATCCTTCCGCCTGCGCGTCTAGCGTTATATGGGAGGCAAATTGCTTTTTCAAAGGTCAAATTGCGCAAAAACCGGGGCGTGATCGCTGGGCTTTTCCCAGCCTCGCGCACCGCGAACGATGCGGCTGTCGTGACCGGCTGCGGCGATATCCGACGTGGCCCAGACATGATCCAGCCGCCGCCCCTTGTCCGCCGCATCCCAATCGGCAGCGCGGTAAGACCACCAGCTGAAGAGCTTGCCCTCAGGAATGTCCTGCCGGGTGATATCGACCCAGCCACCGGCGTCTTGCGTTTGCGCCATATGCTCAACCTCGATGGGCGTGTGGCTGACAACTTTCAGCAGCTTTTTATGATCCCATACATCGTCTTCGCGCGGGGCAATGTTCAAATCACCCACAAGGATTGATTTTTCAGGCTTTTGCGTATGAAACCAGTCGCGCATTTCCGTGAGGTAATCCAGTTTCTGACCGAATTTTTCGTTCACTTCCCGGTCCGCGACGTCTCCGCCTGCTGGGACGTAAAAGTTATGCACCGTCACGCCGTTTTCCAATCGGCCCGCGATGTGGCGCGCGTGTCCCAATGCGACAAAGTCTTCGGCAGCGGCTTCTTCCATCGGGATTTTGGACAGAATGGCCACCCCGTTGTAGCCCTTTTGGCCGCGCGCCACGACATGCGCGTAACCTGCGGCGGCGAAAGCATCCAACGGCATCTTGTCGACAGGGCTTTTGCATTCCTGCAGGCACAGGACATCGGGCGCTTCTTCGGTCATGAGTTTCAGCACGAGGCCTTCACGCAACCGCACAGAATTGATGTTCCAGGTTGCTAACGAGAAAGCCATAGAGATACTCCGCCATTGAGATTCTGCGGCACCCTAAACACTGCGCGCCGCTGGCACCATGCCCAACCGTGACGGATCGTGTTTTCTTTTGAGGGGGGTTCTACCCGCGGACCAGACAAAAAAAGACCGGGCATAAAGCCCGGCCAAGTCCAACAGGGAGGTGCATGTCAAAAACCCGGACATGCGCGGGATATCTATGTTTAGCAAAAGATGGTTAACAGATTCTTGATTCATATCAAAAACTGCGAGAAATTTCTTAAGCCATTAGTCTGTATCCACCAGATTCTGTAACCAGCAGACGCGCATTTGACGGGTCCGGTTCAATTTTCTGACGCAAACGGTAAATATGCGTCTCCAGCGTATGCGTTGTGACCCCGGCGTTATATCCCCAGACCTCGTGCAAAAGCACATCGCGTGCCACCACACCCTCGGTCGAGCGATAGAGGAATTTCAGAATATTGGTTTCCTTTTCCGTCAGGCGAATTTTCTTTTCGTCTTCGGTAATCAGCGTTTTCATCGCAGGCTTGAATGTATAGGGCCCAAGCTGGAACACCGCGTCTTCTGACTGCTCATGCTGTCTGAGTTGCGCGCGTATCCGCGCCAACAGCACGGGAAATTTGAAGGGTTTGCTGACGTAATCATTGGCGCCGGCATCCAGACCCAAAATCGTATCAGCATCACTATCGTGCCCGGTCAGCATCAGAATCGGGCTTTTCACGCCTTGTTTGCGCATCAAACGGCATAATTCGCGACCGTCCGTATCTGGCAGCCCCACATCAAGGATCACAAGATCATAGAGCGCCTCCTTGGCGCGCACCATCGCATCCGCGCCGTTTGCCGCTTCAAAAACATCAAAGTCTTCGGTCATGATCAACTGTTCGCTCAGCGCGTCGCGCAGATCATCATCATCATCTACCAACAGGATTTTCTTTAACTGTGCCATCTGCCGCCTCCGTTTTGCCCTATTAGACTTGTGCATTTCAAAGCGATCTCACAAGCTTGTGTGCTCACGCCTCACGGCCTCGTGTTACAAAGCGGCTCAAATGTTTCAATTCCATCCGAATTGCCCTAGATCGAGGCATGATTTGTCAGGCATTGTAACATCATGAACTTTTCTCCAGACCAAAACGAGTTGATGGCGCGTGCGCGCGCAGACCTGCGTATGGGCGTGCCGGTTGTTGTTGACGGACCGACGCCTCTTCTCGCAGCAACGGTGGAGACGCTCAATACCGACCGGCTGGGTACCATGATGGCCCTGTCTCAGGATGCAATGCTGGTCATTACGGCGCGGCGCGCGGCGACGCTGAAGGCCGCCGCCTATGATGGTGATCTGGCGCGGGTGAAACTGCCGCGCGATGCAACACTGGCATGGGTCAACGGGATCGCGGACCCGGCGGGTGATTTGATGCACCCGATGAAGGGTCCGCTGTCTTGCGCCCGCGGTGGGAACGTTGAAACGCATCGGTTTGCCATTCAGCTGGCGAAAGCTGCGCGCCTGTTGCCGGCTGTTGTGTGCATCCCTTTGGAACACGCACTTTCTTTTGCGGCGGAGCACAACCTCGTTTATTTATCCGCGCACAGCGGCCAGGCGATGCTGGACGCCTCCAGCCCGTTGCATTCGGTGATCAGTGCGCGGTTGCCAATGGAGGTTTCAGAGGCCGGGCGGTTGCATGTATTCCGTCCCGAAGATGGCGGCGAAGAGCATTACGCCATTGAAATCGGCAAGCCCGATCGCGCTGAGCCGCTGCTGACAAGGCTGCATTCCGCGTGCTTTACCGGTGATTTGATGGGGTCGCTCAAATGCGACTGCGGGCCACAATTGCGCGCCGCCTTGGCGCAGATGGGGGATGAGGGGCACGGCGTGCTTTTGTATATGAATCAGGAAGGACGCGGCATCGGTCTGGCCAATAAAATGCGGGCATATTCCCTGCAGGATCAAGGCTTTGATACGGTCGAGGCCAACCACCGGCTCGGGTTTGAGGATGACGAACGCGACTTTCGCCTTGGAGCCGCAATCTTGAAATCCATGGGGTTTTCCAAGGCGCGGCTGCTGACGAATAACCCGCGCAAGGTCGCCATGATGTGCGAAAACGGCATCGACGTGACCGAACGTGTGCCCCTGCATGTGGGCGAAAACGCGCATAATCACGCCTATCTCGCGACAAAAGTTGCCAAATCGGGCCACCTGAAATGAAGCCGGATGATCTGGTTGTCACGCCACGGGGCCTGCGGTTTCAGGGGCAACTCTTTCCCTGCACGATTGGGAAAACCGGCATAACCCGGCGCAAGAAAGAAGGGGACGGGGCCACACCCACGGGCATCCACCGGATTGTCGGCATGTTGTACCGCCCGGACCGGATGGCCAAGCCAGCAGACTGGGCCTTGCCGATCGGGCTGAATGATCTGTGGTCAGATGATGCCGGGCATGAAGATTACAACATGATGGTGCGCGCGCCCTACCCGCACAGTCATGAAAAGCTGCGCCGGGCGGATCCATTGTACGATCTTGTGCTGCTCACGGATTGGAACTGGCCCTACGCGGTCAAAGGGCGTGGTTCGGCGATCTTCATGCATCAGTTTCGCCGCCCCGGCTTTCCAACCGAGGGCTGTGTCGCCCTGTCGCGCCAAAACCTGCGCCGTATTGCCCCGCGAATTACGCTCCAGACACGGCTGATTGTACCCTAGCCCCCGATCAGGCCGGAACGCGCGCCCCGAAGATCGCAGACCCGACGCGGATATGCGTCGCGCCAAATGAAATCGCTTTTTCGAAATCGTCGCTCATGCCCATGCTCAGGCCCGCCAACCCGTTACGCTCTGCAATTTTGGCCAGCAAGGCGAAATGCAGGGAGGCTTCCTCGTCAATCGGCGGGATACACATCAAGCCTTTGATCGGCAAATCAAGTGCTCGACACTCCGCGACAAACCCGTCGGCGTCGGATGGGAAAACGCCCGCTTTCTGCGGCTCTTCGCCTGTGTTGACCTGAACGAACATTTCCGGGCAGTGACCCGTATCCTGCGCCAGCCGGGCAAAAGCCTTGGCAAGCTTGGGTCGGTCCAAGGTGTGAATGGATTGAAACAGGTCAAAGGCCTGTCGCGCCTTGTTGGTTTGCAGAGGGCCGATCAAATGCAGATCAACGCCGTCGTAGTCATCGCGAAACGCGGGCCATTTGCCTGCCGCTTCCTGCACCCGGTTTTCACCAAAGCAGCGGTGGCCCTCTTTCAGCACCGCTTCTACCCGCTCATCCGGTTGCACTTTTGACACCGCAATCAGCTTGACGGAGCCCGCAGCGCGCCCCGCGTCCGCCACTGCCTTTTCGATACGTTGTGAAATGTCGCTCAGGCTCATCATGTCTCTCGTTTACTGTCCATGGACAACATAAACCCGTTGCCCAAAAGAAAAGGGGCGGACCCAAAGGACCGCCCCAAATTCACGATGTTATTTTCAACTTAGAAGTTGAAGATTACACCCAAGTCACCAACGGTATCACCGAGGCTGTTTTCACCGATACCACCTTGGAGGCGTACACCGCCGCCGAGGCTGTGACGGAAGCCGATGGCGTATGCAGTGTCGTCACCTTTGGTCGCTGCGAACGAGTCGCTGCTGTCAAGACCGTTGTCTGACACAACGAAACGGACGTCTGTTGCTGCACCAACTGGTACGGCAATGGATGCACCAAGTGCTACGTCGTCTTGGTCGTCGCTATCGGCTGCCAAGAGCGAGAATGCGAAGGAGCCGAGGTCGCCGTTGAAGGACAACGCCCAGAAGTCTGTATCGTCAAAGTCACCGCCATCAACGTTACCGAACGCAGCACCGACACCGTAGTTGCCGAATTTGTAGCCCAAACCGATCTGGTACTCTTCAGTTGCAGAGTCCAGCGCGTTGTCAGAGTAGGACGCACCGAATGTGAAGTCGCCAACGGTATAGCTGGTTTTGATCGTTGGATCGATGTCGTCGCCGCCATTGATGCCGCTGATGACGTCACCGGTTACGAAGTTGCTGGAAGTTTCAGCAAAATCTGTAAGACCGATACCGTTACCGTAGTAATCAACAACGTCGCCGGAGTCGATAAGGTCAGATGTGTTACCAAGGAACACGTTGAAGCCACCGGCGCGTACGCCGAATTCAGGCGCTTCTACGACGTTGCCGCCGCCGGAACCTTGACCGTCGCCGTTATCGTTGGACTCCAAACGCAGACGTGCGCGGAACTCGACGCCACCGTCTGTTTCAGTTGTACCAACAACGTTCAGGCGAAAACGCTGGTCCAGCTGTGTGTCGCTGCGATCGCCATCGTCGTCGGCGCCATCGTTATAAACAATACCGAAACGACCGAAGCCGTCGAAGGTGATGTCGGCGGCGGCCATTCCGGCGGTCGCGACAAGCATCGTGGATGCCATAAGAATCTTTTTCATGTCTCAATCCCTCAGGGTTAGATAGTGTCTGGGGCGTTTGTGCATCCCGGACGTGCTAAACCTAATGTCTCACAGCCCCGTCAATCTCAACCCAAGACAAAAAAAGTCCCCGAGTTTCCAAAAAGCTGGTGCTGGATTGCCACACCCCCGAAAGCCCCCTTCGGACGGCCCATTTGATGCCTGCCGCTTGCGGCACCCCGGCAAGTGAAGTAAGCCGTTGTAAAAGGTCTATCGAGGCGGATTTTCGATGCAGAAGATATGGTTCATACAGATAATCACGGTCATGGCGGTCGCCGCCACGCTGTCAGGCTGCGGCGTCGCGACGCCATCAAATGCCGTCACCGGCCCGCCAGGAAGCGACAACTTCACAAGTCAGCGCGATAGAAACCGATCGTCTGGTACCACCATCTGGGATGCGTTCAACAGCGGGAACAGGGAACAAACCGTCGCTGTGAACAAGTACCTGTGGTCCGCGTCGCTCGAAGTGCTGAGTTTTCTGCCTGTTGAGTCAGTTGATCCCTTCACAGGTGTTATCGTAACCGGCTTTGGCACGCCGCCCGGCAGCGGGCGGGCGTACCGCGCGACCATTCTTATTGATGACCCGGCACTCGCTGCGCGATCCTTGAATGTTTCGTTGCAAACCCGCAACGGGCCTGCCAGTGCGTCAGCCGTTCAGGCCGTCGAAAACGCCATCCTCAGCCGGGCGCGCCAACTGCGCATCGCGGATGATGCGCTCTAACTTGGCCTGTGCGTTTTAACTTTGAGGCGCGCAACAAGCCAGATTCAATTCCCGGCGCCGGGCTCCGCACACATGACGGCTCCCGGCGCTCTCACGTTAAGAAGGACGCCGTCATGACGCGTTATACCCCAGCCGAAATCGAAGCACGCTGGCAGAAAGCATGGACCGAAAACGAAGTCTTCAAAGCCGTCAGGTCCGCCGACAAACCCAAATACTATGTGCTCGAGATGTTCCCCTACCCGTCAGGGCGTATCCATATGGGACATGTGCGCAACTACACCATGGGTGACGTGATCGCGCGCTATAAGCTCGCAACCGGGCATAACGTACTGCATCCAATGGGCTGGGACGCCTTTGGCATGCCTGCGGAAAACGCCGCCATGGCGATTGGCGGTCACCCCAAGGACTGGACCTATGGCAACATCAAGGACATGCGCGACCAGATGAAGCCTTTGGGCCTGTCCATCGACTGGTCCCGCGAATTTGCCACCTGCGATCCGGAATACTACGGGCAGCAGCAGTCGCTGTTCCTCGATTTTCTGAACGCGGGGCTGGTCTATCGCAAGAACGCAATCGTCAACTGGGACCCGGTGGATATGACCGTTCTGGCCAATGAACAGGTCGAGCAGGGGCGCGGCTGGCGTTCTGGTGCCTTGGTTGAGCGGCGGGAACTGACCCAATGGTTCTTCAAAATTTCGGACCATTCCGAAGAGTTGCTAAGCGCGCTGGACACATTGGAAAACTGGCCGGCCAAAGTCCGCCTGATGCAGGAAAACTGGATCGGCAAATCGCGCGGGCTGCAATTTGCCTTTTCGACGATTGACGGACCCGACGGCCATGACCGGATCGAAGTCTACACGACGCGTCCTGATACGCTGCTCGGGGCGTCCTTTGTCGGCATCTCGCCGGACCATCCGCTCGCCAAACTACTCGAACGCGATAACGACGACGTGGCGGCCTTCTGTACCGAATGTCGCAAGGGCGGCACCACCGAAGAAGCCATGGAAACCGCTGAAAAGCTGGGTTTTAACACCGGTCTCCGGGTGCGCCACCCCTTTGACACGGCTGTTGAATTGCCCGTCTACATCGCGAATTTCATTCTGATGGACTATGGCACCGGAGCGATTTTCGGCTGCCCCGCACATGATCAGCGCGATTTCGAGTTCGCAACGAAATACGACCTGCCCATTATCTCGACCTTTCTGCCGTCACAGGACGCCGACGAGGTGCTGAGCGAAGCCTTTGTACCGGCAAAAACCGAAAAAGTGTTTTATAACAGAGGCTTTGCCGGGGAGGAATTTCAGACGGGGCTTGAGGCGATTGATGCCGCCATCGACTTTTGCGAAAGCAATGGCATCGGTCAGGGCGTCACCAAATACCGCCTGCGCGACTGGGGTCTGAGCCGCCAGCGCTATTGGGGCTGCCCGATCCCGGTGGTGCATTGCGACGATTGCGGCGTTGTGCCGGAAAAGAAAGAAAACCTGCCCATCGAACTGCCCTATGACGTCAGCTTTGACACTCCCGGCAACCCACTGAACCGCCACCCCACATGGCGCGACACGCCCTGCCCCGCCTGCGGGAAACCGGCGCAGCGTGAAACCGACACGATGGACACTTTTGTCGACAGCTCATGGTATTTTGCGCGCTTCACCGCGCCGCGCGCCGAGACGCCGACCGTCATGGAAGACGCGCAATACTGGATGAATGTCGATCAATATATCGGCGGCATCGAACACGCGATCCTGCATCTGCTCTATTCGCGCTTCTTTGCCCGCGCCATGCAGATCACCGGTCACCTGCCGCAAAGCGCGATCGAACCTTTCGACGCCCTGTTCACCCAAGGCATGGTCACGCATGAAATCTACCAGACCCGCGACGCGAACGGTCGCCCGGTCTATCATCTGCCCGAAGATGTCACGGATGGCAGGCTCGCGGATGGCACCGAGGTGGAAATCATCCCGTCGGCCAAAATGTCGAAATCCAAGAAAAACGTAGTCGACCCGCTGGGCATCATTGCAAGCTATGGCGCGGATACCGCCCGCTGGTTTGTCCTCTCCGACAGCCCGCCCGAACGGGATGTGGAATGGACAGCATCAGGCGCCGAAGCCGCCTTCAAACACCTGACCCGCGTCTGGACCCTGAGCGAGCGCATCGGACAGATGGACAAAGCCGCCGCCGGGAAAGGGGATGAGGACCTGCTGCGCGCGATGCATGTGTGCATTCACGATGTGACAATGGGCGTCGAATCCTTTGGCTTTAATGCCGCCATTGCCAAGCTTTACGCCTTCACCGCCAAATTGCAGAAATCCAAGGCAGGCTACACCGCACAACGCACTGCCATCATGACATTGGCGCAACTGATGTCCCCGATGACACCACACTTGGCCGAAGACATCTGGGCGCATCAAGGGGGCACAGGACTGGTGACAACCGCGCCCTGGCCCAAGGCGGACGAGGCGATGCTGGTGTCCGATACCGTCACGCTGCCTGTTCAAATCAACGGCAAGCGGCGCGCAGAAATCGTCGTATCCGCCGATTTAAGCAAGGAAGAGGTTGAAAAAATCGCCCTTGCGGACCCAGCTGTGATACGAACACTGGATGGGGCCACCCCGAAAAAGATCATCGTCGTACCGGGACGGATTGTGAATGTCGTCGTATAGCCGCCGCAGCCTGCTTTTGTTGCCCCTCGCTCTGGGGGCCTGTGGCTTTGCGCCGGTCTATGGAACCGGCAGCACCGGCAGTGCGCTGCAAAACGCGGTTGAGGTCAGCGACCCCGATGATGTTGACGGATACCTCGTTGTCCGCCGCCTCGAAGAGCGTCTGGGCCGCGCCGCACAGCCCACCTACAAACTGACGCTGGAGGTTGATTCCAAACGCGAAGCGCTGGCGGTGAACAGGGATAGCAACATCAACCGCTACAACATCGTCGGCACTGCCGATTACGTTCTGGTCGAACAGGCGACGGGGCGGGTTGTCACCTCGGGATCCGTGGATAATTTCACCGGCTCGTCGGCCACAGGCACCACCGTTGCAACACTGGCCGCCGAACGGGATGCCCGCGAACGGCTGATGTCCCTGCTCGCGGACCAGATCGTCGTCCGCTTGCTGAGCACTGATTTGACATGAAACTCTCTACCCGCGATGCCGTTTCCTATTTCGCGCGCCCTGACCCGGACAAGACCGGCATTCTGATTTACGGCGCGGACGCCATGCGGGTGGCCCTGAAACGCCAGCAATTGCTGGCCGCCCTTCTGGGCAAGGAGGCCGAAGAAGAAATGCGCCTGACGCGCCTGAATGGCGGTGATCTGCGCAAGGACCCGGCGCTTTTGCTCGATGCCGTCAAGGCCGTGGGCTTCTTCCCCGGCCCACGCGCCGCATTCGTGCAAGAGGCCAACGAAAACTCAGGCCCCGCAATCCTGACCGCCCTCGCCGATTGGCAGAGCGGGGATGCGCAGATCATCGTGACCGCAGGGGCGCTGAAACCAACCTCGAAACTGCGCAAGGCCTTTGAGGCCCATCCGAACGCCTATGCCGCCGGTATTTACGACAACCCACCCACACGCGCAGAAATCGAAACGACGCTGGCTGAAACCGGCCTCGCCCTGCCGACAGGTGACGTGATGGCTGCCCTCAGCGATCTGGCGGAGGCCATTGACCCCGGTGATTTTCGCCAGACCATCGAAAAACTCTCCCTCTACAAATTGCACGACCCGGCCCCGATCTCCCTGCAGGACATCGCGGCCTGTGCGCCAACCTCGACCGAGGCGGATGTGGATGACGTTCTGATGGTGGTTGCCGAAGCGCGTGCGCATGAAATTGGCCCGATGATGCAGAAACTCATCGCGCAGGGGGCCAATCCGGTCGGCCTGTGCATCGGGGCGATGCGTCATTTCCGGGCCTTGCACCGGGCGGCCTGTGACACATCCGGCAGGCCGACGATATTTGGCCCCAACCGGGATCGCATGCTGGCGCAGTCTCGCAAATGGGGCGCTGTCAAACTTGAAACCGCGCTGACCGTCCTGACGGATACGGATCTCAAACTCCGTTCCGCCGGGCAACATGCGCCGGGGATGGCACTGGTCGAACGCGCATTTATCCGCCTCGCCATGCTGGCCCCGAGATAACGGCAAAAGGAAACGCAAATGTATACGGTTATCGGCCCCGTCAAATCCCGCGCCATGCGCGTCCTCTGGATGCTCGAAGAACTGGGCGAGGCTTACAATCACATCGACGCCGCACCCCGGTCCGACGAGGCGCGCACATATAACCCATCCGGTAAGGTGCCCGCGCTGATCGACGGCGCGGAGGTGCTCACCGATTCGATGGCAATCCTCACCTATCTGGCGGATAAACACGGCAAGCTCACCGCACCGGCGGGCACAGTTGCGCGGGCGCGGCAGGACGCGATGACCTTCTGGCTGGTAGACGAATTCGACGTGATCCTCTGGGCAGCAGCAAAACACAGTTTTGTCTTGCCGCAGGAACACCGCGTACCGGCGGTCAAAGACTCCCTTAAGGCAGAGTTCAGCGCATCCGCCGATCAACTGGCCGCAAAACTCAATGGGCCGTTTCTGATGGGCGATCACCTTACGGTTCCGGACATTCTCGCCTGTCATTGCCTGAACTGGGCCGTCGGCGCTGGATTCCCGCGCGTGGATGACAAACTATTCGCCTATGGCAAAAACCTACGGCAACGGCCCGCGTTTCAGGCGGCGGCTGCGAGGTAATCCACCGCCCCGCGTCCCGCCCAGCGTCCGGTCGCAAGACATGCGGTAATCAGGTAGCCGCCCGTCGGCGCTTCCCAGTCGATCATTTCCCCCGCACAGAAGACGCCAGGGCGCGATTTCAGCATCAGGCGATCGTTCATCGCGTCGAATCGCACGCCGCCAGCCGTTGAAATCGCTTCATCCATCGGCCTCAGCCCATCGTATGGGACAGCCAGCTTCTTGAGGGTCGTGACCCATATGTCCCGCGACGGTCGCGCCGTCGCAGTCATCTCAAAAAAGAAAGCAATTTTCGCAGGTGACAGACGCAGGTTATTTCGCAGCCAATGGGCAAGCCGTAGCTTGGCTGGCTTCTTGGCCAAATCCGCCGCCAGTTTTTCTGCGGACAGATCCGGGACAAGATCCACAAACAAAGGCGCACCGTCCCGCAAAGCCGGTGTAAGGCTATAAACCCCGCCGCCCTCGAGACCGTATTGCGTAATCGACGCCTCTCCACGTGATGACAGGCCACCAGCCTGCCATGCCACTGACTTAAGAGCATTCCCAAAATGCGGGGCCATATGGTCCGTCCACGTGATCGACACCGCCGCATTCGACGGCGCGAAGGGGCTCAGCGCGCAGCCCTCTGCCCCAACCGCATCGGCCCATGCGCCATCAGACCCCAACCGCGCCCAGCTTGCACCGCCCATGGCCAACACAGTGACATCCGCTTTCACCTGTTCGCGACCATTTGGCGTATCAAACAGGGCGGCGTCCTGATCCCATCCCAACCAACGCCAGCGGGTTCGACGCTCGACACCCGCTGCATCCAGCCGTGCCAGCCACGCGCGCAACAGCGGCGATGCCTTCATGGCTTTTGGAAACACGCGACCCGTGGACCCTGTGAACAAATCCTGATCAAGGCCGCGCGCCCAGTGTTGAACAGCCTCAGCGTCAAAGCTTTCGACAATTGGACGCAAAGGCGTCTCAGCGGCAGAATACTGCGTCATGAAAGGCGCAAACGGCTCGTCCCGTGTCAGGTTCAAACCCGACTTACCCGCCATCAAAAACTTGCGTCCAACGGAGGGCTTCGCATCACAGACAATGACACTGTGGCCCGCATCGCTCAACGTTTCGGCGGCCATCAAACCTGCGGGGCCTGCCCCGATCACCAATGCCGTGCTCACGATGAGACGCCCGGTAAACCGCCTTTTATTTCGACCACACGCTGCGGATAAGGTATTTCGATGTCATTCTCCTTCAGAGTATTCCAGATCAGAAAAAGCACATCTGACGTGAATTTATTGGGGCCATCGTCAAAGCCGTTGACCCAGAACTCGACGGCAAAGTCGATGCCGCTGTCACCAAACCCACGCAACTCGCAATCCGGCGGGTAGGGATCGTTCAGCACGCCGGGGTGCGTCGCCACCGCCGCCTCGATCAGCGCGGGCACCCGGTTGATGTCCGTATCATAGCTGACGGAAAACGGGGCCTCATAGCGATTGGCCGATCCACTGTCGGAATAGTTCACCACCCGCGTCGTGATGAAATCCTCGTTCGGCACCACGATCCAGCGCCCGTCAAAGGTTTCCAGAATAGCCGCGCGCGCGGTCATTTTCACAATGCGACCGGATTCGCCGCCATCCAGTGCGACGTAATCCCCAACGGTCGCCTGTCCCTCGACCAGCAGAATTACGCCGGATATAAAGTTCGACGCGATCTTTTGCAGTCCGAACCCAAGGCCCACACCGACCGCCCCCCCGATAAAGGCCAGCGTGCTGAGGTTGATGCCCATGATGTTCATCAACAGCAGGAACGCGATGCCAAAGATCGAAAATTCCACCACTTTGGCCACAAGCTGGCGCAGCGACGGGCGCATGTCCTTCTGACTTTCAATGAATTGCGCACTTTGGCGGTTCGACCATCCGCCGAGCCAGAACAACACGCTGCCGGCGATCAGACCCCGGATCAGGCTCATCACCGAGAAAGAGATGTTCCCGAGGCTTATGGTCGTCTCGGTCAGCTTGGCGCTCACCGCATCAAGCAGACCCAGCGCATAGATCGCAGCGATGGGGATCAGCACATATTTCCCCAGCAGCTTCAGCAACGGGTCCGAAATAATGTCCCGCACCAGCGTGCGCACAGCCAGAAACAGGAACACACGTTTGCCAAAGGCGATCACCGCGCCACTGTCGAAAATCGACCGGACGACACTTTCCCCAATGGCGGTGAAACCATAGGCCAGCAGCGGCAACAGCAAGGGCAGGAACATCAGAACCGTGCGCCGGGACCGCGCTATCATCGACTCCGCCTCAGCGGCCGGGGTCAGCAGGCGCGTCAGCGTTCCGCGCAGCCGTGCCGCAGCAATCACCGCCAGCGCATAAGCAAGCACCAACAAGGCAAACTGTGACCAAGCCGCCGGGCTCAGGGCCCATGACTGCGCGATCTCCCATATCTGCAACGCATAGCCAGCAGCAAGCTGCACAATTTCCGGCTGCTCGGCGAGGTCAAACTCCACGACTGCATCCTCTTTTAAAATCCACTCATCCGTCTTGCTGTGTGCCTGTGTGTGCCTTTCAGAGCAAGGTAAATGTCTGTTGTGAGTTGCCTCAATACCGCGTCAGACCGTGACCCGGGGGCGGCCCGCGGCTTCGACTGTGATCAAGGCCTCGACAAAAACTTCGCGCGCTTCGACGCCAGCGGTTTTGACATCGCGTGTCACGGTCAGCTGTATATCGGCAGCCCCCGCCTGCGCGGCATCGGCCTGCGCACGCTCCCTCAGGTGTGCCTCAAGCGCTTGTAATGCGGCATCGCAATCCGCGAAATCCTCCGGCCCACTGTCAAAGTGAACGCGAAATCTCCCTTCCGCGGGGGACGTCACACTGCCAGCCCGGCGCATGGTCACGCGCCCGACCACCGCACCGATCGCATTCGCCACCCCGGCGTGTTCGGGCAACACCATTTCGGCCCGGACGGCGCGCCCGACCGCCGGATAATAGGTTGGCGCTGACGCCCCCAGCCCCACAACCGGCACATCAAGTGCTGCATCAAACCGCAGCAAACCGCGATGCGCCCGCAATCCCGCCTGCATCAGCCCATGGCGCGCCAGATCGCCCGGTGCGCCGCCAAAATCCGCATTCTCTTCGGCAAAGGCGGCCTCCAGCAGCGCAGTAACCGTCTGCTGCGTGAGTTGATCCACGATCATCTGCGCCATGTCTTGCGCCGTTCGCGCCAGCACCTCGCCCGCGCCGGAGCGTCGCCGCGCCAGCAAAACCAACGCCTTGCGTGCCGCTTCCGCATCCCAATCCGTCAGCGTCCCCAGCACATGGCTCGCATCGGACGGGGTAACGCCGCCCAATTGCACAAGGCCGCGTTCCACCAACCTGTTGAGCGCGCTGTGCTCAAGGCGTGCGCGCAAAACCGAACCCAGCGGGTGAATCGTGCTGCCGATCCGATCCAGCAGCGTAGTTTCCCGCGCGCTCAGCCCCTCGGTGGATTGCCCGCGCACAGCTTGCACAAACCGCGTATCATGCTCGCCTGGTGCTGCGGCGCGCAGGGCAGCGTCCAAGGCAGCATGCACAACGTCAGGCGCATGACGCGCCATCAGCGACACCGGAACGACCCGGCGCGGCCCCAGCGTGATCGCGCGTGCCAATCCCCCCGATACCATCTCGACCGCGCTGTCCCCGCCAAGGCCCGTGGTGCGCATGGCAACCGCTTCGACCATCGTGCGATAGGGGCCAACCTGCGCCCCCGCCGGGTCAATCGCCGGGCGACCATCCTTGAGCAGCGCGATATCCGTCGTCGTCCCGCCAATATCACTGACCAGCGCATCCTGCGCACCCGTAAGCCACCGCGCACCCACCAGTGACGCCGCCGGGCCACTCAGGATCGTCTCAATCGGATGGTGCCGCGCCTGTACTGCAGAAATCAACGCGCCATCCCCCCGCACCACCATCATCGGCGCCGTGATGCCAAGCGCGCGCAGCATATCTTCCGCACGCCCGATCAGCCGGTCAATCATCCCCACAAGCCGCGCATTCAGCAGCGCCGTCATGGCCCGTTTCGGCCCGTTCAACTTGGCGGATAGCTCATGCGAGGCAGAAACAGGCCGCCCCGTCACCTCTTCAATCAGCGTGGCAGCCTCAAGTTCATGCGCCGGGTTGCGCGTTGCAAATTGCGCCGCGACGGCAAAGGCGCTCACGTCTTTTGCCTGCCCTCTCAGAAACTGTTGGATCAGATCACTGTCCAGCGCAGCCACCTCAGCGCCTGCGTGGTCATGCCCGCCCGCACAAATCAGCACCGGGTCGCCTTTCAGCGCGTCACGCAGGCCATGTGTGTCCAGATCACGTTCCTGAAAACCGATCAAGATCAAAGCGATCCGCCCGCCTTGCCCCTCCACAAGCGCATTGGTGGCCAGCGTGGTCGACAGTGAGGCCATGGACACATCAGCGGGCGCAACCTCCGCCGCGCGCAACACCGCCCGCACGGCAGCGCCAATGCCCTCGGCCAAATCGTGCCGCGTGGTCAGGGATTTCGCCGTGGCGATGACCTCTTTTTCATCGCGGATCAAAACCGCATCCGTATAGGTGCCGCCCGTGTCCACACCCAGCAAGATCGGCATGCATTCTTCTCCTGTTACTGGTCCCGATGTAGCAAAGCAAAACGACGTTTCCCGCCTGTTTGCGTCATCAACCACCCAGTTGCGCCACCGCCCAGCGCGCCGCATCCGCCACGGCGTCATCCGGATCATCCGTCAGCTCAGACGCGATCTGGCGCAGAGACGCCTCACCCGAATTGCCAATCGCATAAAGCACGTTGCGCACGAACCGGTTGCGCCCGATGCGCTTGACCGCCGACCCCGAAAACAGCGCACGAAACGCCGCATCGTCAAGCGCGGCGAGGTCGGCCAATCGGGGTGCCGTCAGTTCGGGCCGCGCCGACAAGCGCATGTCGCGCGCAGCAGTGGCAAATTTGTTCCACGGGCACACCGCCAAACAATCATCACAACCATAAATCCGGTTGCCCAACAGCGGGCGCAAATCGGTCGGAACGGGTCCTTTGTGCTCAATCGTCAGATAGGAAATGCACCGGCGCGCGTCCAGCTTATAGGGCGCGGGAAAGGCATCCGTCGGGCAGACATCAAGACAGGCGCGACAGGATCCGCAATGATCAACCTCCGCCGCGTCCGGCGCAATATCCAGCGTGGTAAACACCGCGCCCAGAAACGCCCAGTTGCCCCACTCCCGGCTGAGCAGGTTCGTATGTTTGCCCTGCCAGCCCAGACCCGCCGCCTGACCCAACGCTTTTTCCGGCACCGGGGCCGTATCGACAAAGACCTTGACCTGCGGGTCAGCATCGGCGGCCTCAGCCATCAGCCAGCGCGCCAGCCGCTTGAGCCGTTTCTTGACCACATCGTGATAATCGCGCCCCTGCGCATAGACCGAAATGGCCCCGCGCTCGGGCTGCTGCAGCACCGCCATCGGGTCATGTTCAGGGCCATAGCTCTCGGCCAGCATGATCACCGAGCGCGCCTGCGGCCAAAGCTGCGTCGGATCCCCGCGCCAATGCATCCGATCCGCCATCCACGTCATCTGACCGTGATAGCCCGCATCCACATACGCCTTGAGCCGCGCGGCCACATCGGGCACCGCATCCGGTCGGCATATCCTGCAGGCGATGAACCCCTCTTCCAAAGCGCGCGCGACGAGCTTTTCCTTGAGGCCGCTCATGCGATCCGCAAATCAGAAATCCAGATCATTGTAATGTTTGGCGGGCGGAAAGCCCGGCACCTGATCTGCCAGAATGTTGCGAAAGGCCGGGCGGGATTTGATCTTGGCATACCAGTCCTTCACCACCTCTGATCGGTTCCAATCCACGTCCGAATTGTAATCCAGCGCGCTCAGATGGGCGGCAGCGGCGAAATCTGCCAGCGACATCGCATCCCCGGCCAGCCAGCGGCGATGATCCAGCAACCACGTCATGTAATCAAGGTGATACTTGATCGCCTTTGACCCCGCCTTGACGTTTTTACTATCGGGATAGCCCAGTTTCATCATCTTCTTGTTGACCCGCTCATACAGCAGCTTTGACGTCACCTCATGGTGAAACTTGTCATCAAACCACCCCACAAGGCGACGCACCTCGGCCCGCGCAATCGCGTCCTTGGGCATCAGCGACGGGTCAGGCCGCGTCTCTTCGATATACTCACAAATCGCGGCACTCTCGGCCATGATCACGCCGTCAATCTTGAGCACAGGCACCTTGCCCGCCGGGTTGCGCCGCATGAATTCCGGGTCTTCTTCCCAATAGCGCTCTTCAACCAGCTCAACATCGATCTTCTTTTCAGCAAGGCTGAGCCGGACCTTCCGACAAAACGGGGACAAGGGAACATGAAAGAGACGGGCCATCAGTTTTTCCACAGTGCAAAGGGTCTCTCTTCAATGCCTGCAACGGCGCGCGGATTCAACTCTCGAAACAGGCGGCGCGTCCATCTCTGCGGATCGTCGCGGCCCCGTCAATGATCGCGCGCGTGCGTTTGCGCACAAAATCAGACGGGCGCGAGGCGGACCGTGTTTTCGGGCTGGGCAAAATCGCGGCAAGCCGTGCCGCCTGCGTGGCACTCAACGCATCCGGGCTGACCCCAAAATAATGAGCGGCCGCCGCTTTGACGCCAAAGACGCCCGAATCGAATTCCGCAATATTGAGGTAGACCTCAATGATCCGCCGCTTGGGCCAAAGCCCCTCCAGAACAGGGGTCAACAACGCCTCCGCCGCTTTGCGCGTGTAATTGCGCCCATGCCACAGGTAGAGGTTCTTGACCGTTTGCTGGCTCAGGGTCGAGGCCCCGCGCGTGCCGCCATCCTCGATCGCCTCCCGGATGGCAACCATATCAAACCCCCAATGGGTGCAGAAATTCGCATCCTCCGCCGCCACCACCGACCGCGCCATGACCGGTGCCACATCCTCCAGCGCGACCCATTCATAGGACACACCACCCAGTTTGCGCCCTTCTGCAAACATATAGGGGGTGGTCAAGGGCGGCACATAACGGCCCAGAAACATCACCAGCAGACCCAAGGCCACGACGACCAGCCCCACACGCACCGCGATGCGCAGGGTCTTGCGCACAAGACCTTGCGACCTTACGCGACTTGTCGTCCTGGTTCTGGTTTTACGCTTCGCCATGGCGCCACAGTAGGCGCGTCGCCATGGCTTGTGAACCGCGCAGCGGCATCAATTATTCCGCCGGGATCGCGCCTTCTTCCAATGCCAGAGGGGCAGGCAGATGGACCAGCATCTCCTTGGGGCAAATCTGCAGGAAATGCTGCTTTTCGATATCCCAATGTTGCAGGATATCGCCAACGCGGCGGCTGCCGGTTTCCGCCAGATGCATCTCTAGCAGCCCGCGCAACTCAGCCAGCCAATGCCCTTCGGCCACCGGGCAGATCACGAGCGTTTCCATATTCATCAACGCCGGTGCCTTACCGTCGGGGTCATACAAATACGCCATGCCCCCGGTCATCCCCGCACCAAAGTTCGCGCCGATGTCCCCAACGATCACGGCCACGCCGCCGGTCATGTATTCGCAGCCGTTCGATCCGCAGCCCTCAATCACCACCTTGGCACCCGAATTGCGCACCGCAAACCGCTCGCCTGCGCGCCCGGCCGCAAACAGATAACCATCCGTCGCACCATAGAGCACGGTATTGCCGATGATCGTGTTCTCCCCGGCCACAATCGGCGAGGCCATGGGCGGGCGCACGACAATCCGGCCACCGGACAGCCCCTTGCCCACATAGTCATTGGCATCCCCGGACACTTCCAGCTTCAGCCCCGGTGCTGCAAAAGCCCCGAGCGACTGGCCCGCCGACCCGCTCAGCTTGACCGTCAGGTGATCCGGCTGCAGGCTGTTGCGCATCCCGAATTTCTTGACGATGTGGCTCGAGGTGCGTGTGCCCACGGTGCGGTGCGTGTTCTGAATGGCATAGGACAGCTGCATCTTTTCGCCATCCTCCAGAAACCGCTGCGCATCGCGCACGATTTCGGCATCCAGCGTATCGGGCACCGCATTGCGCGCTCTGGCGCGGTCATAGACGATATCCGCCGCCCCATCGACCGTGATCAACAGCGGGTTCAGATCCAGATCATCCAGATGCGCCGACCCCCGGCTGACCTGCGTCAGCAAATCCGCGCGTCCGATCACATCATCAAGGCTGCGCGCCCCGATCTGCGCCAGAATTTCACGCACTTCGCTTGCATAGAATGTGATGAGGTTCACGACCTTATCCGCATTGCCGGTGAACTTGTCGCGCAGTGCTTCATCCTGCGTACAAACCCCGACGGGGCATGTGTTGGACTGGCACTGCCGCACCATGATGCACCCCATCGCGATCAGGGCTGCGGTGCCGATGCCGTATTCCTCGGCCCCCAGCATAGCCGCCATCACGATATCGCGGCCTGTGCGCAAACCCCCATCGGTGCGCAGGGTCACACGCTCGCGCAGGTTGTTCATCGCCAGCACCTGATGCGCTTCGGTCAGACCCATTTCCCACGGCAGCCCTGCGTATTTGATCGAGGTCGCAGGCGAGGCACCCGTGCCCCCGTTGTGACCCGAAATCAGGATCACATCCGCCTTGGCCTTGGCCACACCAGCCGCAATCGTGCCAACCCCGGAGGAGGCAACGAGCTTCACCGTCACCTTGCAGCGCGGATTGATCTGCTTGAGGTCATAGATCAGCTGCGCCAAGTCCTCGATGGAATAGATGTCGTGGTGCGGCGGCGGCGAAATCAGCGTCACGCCCTTGGTCGAATGACGCAGCCGCGCAATCAGGTCCGTGACCTTCATCCCCGGCAATTGCCCGCCCTCGCCCGGCTTGGCCCCCTGCGCGACCTTGATCTCAAGCTCTTCGCATTGGTTGAGGTATTCCGCCGTCACGCCGAAACGTCCGGAGGCGACCTGCTTGATCTTGGCCGACGGATTGTCGCCATTGGGTTCGGGGACGAAATGTGCCGGGTCTTCGCCGCCCTCACCACTGTCGGATTTCGCGCCGATCCGGTTCATCGCCACGTTCAGCGTTTTATGCGCCTCCGGGCTCAACGCGCCAAGGCTCATGCCCGGCGTCACGAAACGCTTGCGTATGGAGGTGATGCTTTCCACCTCTTCCAACGGGATCGGTTTGCCCAATGGCTTGACGTCAAGAAGGTCGCGCAAATGGATCGGCGGGTTGCTCTGCATCTTGGCCGAATACTGTTTCCACATCGCATAGGATGCGGTGTTGCAGGCCGTCTGCATCATATGCATCGACGTCGCTTCCCACGCGTGGGTCTCGCCGGACTGGCGTGCTTTGTAAAAGCCGCCGATGGGCAGGACAGACCCGATGCCTGCCCATCCCTTGGCATGCACCTCTTCGACCTTGTGCTGGATGCCGTGAATGCCGATGCCGCTGATCCGGCTGGTCATGCCGGGGAAATATTCCGCACACATCGCGCGGCTCAGGCCGACCGCTTCAAAGTTCAGCCCCCCCCGATAGGAAGAAATCACGGAGATCCCCATCTTGGCCATGATCTTCAACAGACCCTGATCAATCGCATAGCGATAGCGCGCCACCGCCTCGGTCAGCGTGCCGTCAATCAACCCGCGCTCGATCCGGTCCGCGACCGTGTCCTCGGCCAGATAGGCGTTCACGATGGTCGCGCCCGCCCCGATCAGCACCGCAAAGTAATGCGGATCAATACATTCTGCCGAGCGTACATTCAGCGAACAGAACGTCCGCAGCCCCTGCCGCACCAGATGGCTGTGCACCGCCGAGGTGGCGAGGATCATCGGCATGCCCACCTTGGTGGCGTCACTCATGTGGTCGGTCAGCACGATATGCCCGGCCCCCGAACGCACCGCGTCTTCGGCCTCCGCCCGGATACGCTTCAGCCCCGCATCAAGGGTGCCGCGCCCCTCCTCGAAGGTGCAGTCAATCTCCACCAGTTCGGCGTTGAAATGGCTCACCAGCGTATCAAACTGCGCATTGCCCACGAACGGGCTGTCCAGCGTGATGATCTCCGTCTGGCTGCTGTCCTCATCCAGCACGTTCTTGAGGTTCCCGAACCGCGTCTTGAGGCTCATCACCCGGTATTCGCGCAAACTGTCAATCGGCGGGTTGGTGACCTGACTGAAATTCTGACGGAAAAAATGGCTCAGCGGGCGGTACTGTTTGGACAGCACCGCTGAGGGCGTATCATCCCCCATCGACGCCAGTGTTTCCTTGGCATCCTCCACCATAGGTGCCAGAATTTGTTCAATTTCTTCAATGCTGTAGCCTGCCGCAACTTGCCGGCGGCGCAGCTCATTGCCCGCAAAGATCGTGGTTTCCGTGACACCGGTCAGCGCTTCATCCAGATCCTTGATCTTGCCGACCCACTCGCCAAAGGGCTGGTTTGCCGCCAGCTTGTCCTTGATCTCGGTGTCGTGAAACAGCCGCCCCTCGCGCATGTCCACGGCCAGTATCTGACCCGGACCCAACGCGCCCTTTTCCACCACATTCGCCTCGTTCAGCGGCACCATCCCCGCCTCGGACCCGGCGATCAGCATGCCATCATTGGTCACCACATAGCGCATGGGCCGCAGCCCGTTGCGATCCAGCCCCGCACAGACCCAGCGCCCATCCGTCATGGCCAGCGCCGCAGGCCCGTCCCACGGCTCCATCACCGAGTTGCAATAGGAATACATGTCGCGCCAGCTCTGCGGCAATTCCACCGCCTGCTTGGACCAGCTTTCCGGCACCAGCATGGTCTTGGCCATCGGCGCATTACGCCCCGCGCGCACCAGCACCTCAAACACCGCATCAAGCGCCGCACTGTCGCTGGACCCCGCAGGCACAATCGGTTTGATGTCCTCTGCCATCTCCCCAAAAGTCGACGATGCCATGCGAATCTCATGGCTCTTCATCCAGTTCAGATTGCCCTTCAGCGTGTTGATCTCCCCATTATGGGCCAGCATCCGGAACGGCTGCGCCAGCCACCACTGCGGGAAGGTGTTGGTCGAATACCGTTGGTGATAGATCGCGAAAGCACTCTCGAACCGCTCATCCATCAGGTCGGGGTAAAACTCCGCCACCTGCTCGGCCAGCATCATCCCCTTATAGATGATCGACCGGCAGGACATGGACGCAATATACAGCGTCGGCACCTGTGCTGCCGCTGCCGCCTTTTCAATACGGCGGCGTATGACATAAAGCTCGCGCTCGAATGTCTCTTCGTCCACCCCTTTGATGTTCGAAATCAAAATCTGCTCGATCTCGGGCCGCGTCGCATTCGCCTTTTCGCCCAGCACCGAGATATTGACCGGCACGTGACGCCAGCCATAGATGTAATACCCCATCCGCAACACTTCGGTTTCCACGATGGTCCGGCAGGTTTCTTGTGCGGCGAAATCCGTGCGCGGCAGAAACACCTGCCCAACCGCCATCAGCAATTCCGTCTTGGGCTGGTGGCCCGTGCGGCGCACCTGATCATAGAAAAACGGCGCCGGGATCTGCACATGAATGCCCGCGCCATCGCCGGTCTTGCCATCCGCATCGACGGCCCCCCGGTGCCAGATCGCCTTGAGCGCCTTGATCCCGTTTTCAACGACCTCGCGGCTGGGTTTGCCATCCACGGAAACGACCAGCCCGACCCCGCAGGACGAATGCTCTTCCGCTTCGGAATAAAGCCCGTTTTCCGCCATATAGGCGCGTTTAGCTTCTTCGCGGGCTACCCATGCGTCATCATAAGTCATTTTACGTCTCCCTCGACAAATCTGTTCTTTGCTTCGTATTCCGCGCCGGTTGCGCGCGGATGATCCCCGGTGAGCGTCGCCATCGCGCCGTCCACATAAATTTCTGACCGCATGGTCCAGTCGCGCGCGGCATCAAACAGGCCCGGCATCAACTCATAGGCGGTGCCCGGCGTATCCGTGTCGCGCATCCACAAATGCGACCCGCAGCGCGGACAAAATGCGCGCTCCGAAAAGTCGGACGAGGCATAGCGCGCCACATCCCCCGTGACCGTCACCGCCTCGGCCTGCGCCTCAAAACACATGAACACGCCGCCGTTCCAACGCTGGCACATGCGACAATGGCAGGCACCGGGGCGCGGATCATGCGCGCCCGCGACGGTGATCTGCACCGCGCCGCACAGGCATTGCCCTGTCAGATGGTCTGTGCTCATGCGCCCGGCTCTCCGCCTTCGGTAAAGGCCGCAATCGTCTCGGCCTCCGTCATGCGCCGGTGATCGCCTGTGAATGCATAACCTTGCGGGCAATTGTCCGAAAAATACTCAAGCGTCAGCGGGGCACCCGCCGCATCCGGGAACAACCCCGACGACAAATACCGCGCACCGTCATGCACCGTGCCGTACCAGAGGGTCGAACCGCAGGTGCCGCAAAACGCCCGCTCCGCCCAGTCGGACGATTTGAAAACCTTGATCGGGCCGCTGGCCTCGGTCCCCGCCTGCTCCGTCATGATGGAGATATAGGGCCCAGCGTTCTGGCGCTGGCACATGCCGCAATGACAGGCCACCAACGTGGGTGCATCAACAACCGCCGCGATCTTCACCGCGCCGCACAGGCATTGACCGTCAATTTTCTGTTTATCGCCCATTTCTGGATATTCCCGTTACGTTTCCGTCAAAGGTCAGCCTTGCTGTCCTTGCCAAATCCTTACACCGCCAAGCGTACCGACGTGATACCGACGCAACACCGACATGATACCGATGGTGCATTTCGGCGCTTTACTCCGCTGCGATCTGCGCGCCTGCGTCCAGCTTTTGCAGGATCGCTTCGGCGCAATCGCGCCCGTCACGGATCGCCCAGACCACGAGGCTCGCGCCGCGCACGATGTCCCCAACCGCATAGACGCCGTCAAGATCGGTCTCACCCGTCGTAAAGGCCGCCTTGATCGTGCCCCAGCGCGTGACCGGCAATTCCGGCTGATCCCAAAGTGCCGGCAAATCCTCAGGCTCAAAGCCCAGTGCCATGATGACGATGTCGGCCTCCTCGACATAGTCGGCCCCCTCGATCACTTCCGGCGCTTGCCGTCCGGTGGCATCGGGCGCACCCAGACGCATCTTCTGCACCATCACACCCGTCACCGGGTCGCCGACAAACCCTTTCGGCGCGGAGAGCCATTCGAAAACAACGCCCTCTTCTTCGGCGTTCTGAACCTCGCGCTGGGATCCCGGCATATTCGCGCGGTCACGGCGATAAAGGCATTTGACCGACGTCGCCCCCTGCCGCACAGACGTGCGTACGCAGTCCATCGCCGTGTCGCCGCCCCCGATGACGACCACGCGCTTGCCCTCGGCATTCAGCGTGCCATCATCGAATTCCGGCACCGCATCGCCAAAGCTCTTGCGGTTGCTCGCCGTCAGGAAATCAATCGCGCGCACAAGACCCTGCGCGCCCACGCCGGGGGCTTCGATCTCCCTTGATTTATAGACGCCGGTGGCAATGATAACCGCATCATGCTTGGTGCGCATATCTTCAAAAGAGACGTCTTCGCCCACCGTGCAATTCAGCTCAAAGGTGATCCCACCAAGCTCCAGCTGCTTGTTGCGGCGCATCACCACGTCTTTCTCCAGCTTGAACCCCGGAATGCCATAGGTCAGCAGGCCGCCCGCGCGGTCGTACCGGTCATAAACCGTGACCTGCACCCCGGCCCGGCGCAGCACATCCGCCGCCGCCAGCCCGCCCGGACCCGCGCCGATGATGCCCACGGATTCGGTCCGCTCGCGCGGGGGCGAAATTGGCAGAACCCAACCTTCTTCCCACGCCGTATCGGTGATGTATTTTTCCACAGCCCCGATGGTCACGGTGCCATGGCCGGATTGCTCAATCACGCAATTGCCTTCGCACAGGCGATCCTGCGGGCAAATGCGACCGCAAATCTCGGGGAATGTGTTGGTGGCCTGACTGACTTCATAGGCTTCCCGCAGGCGGCCTTCGGCGGTCAGGCGCAGCCAGTCGGGGATGTTGTTGTGCAGCGGGCAATGCGTCTGGCAATAGGGCACACCGCACTGGCTGCACCGGCTGGACTGCTCCTTGGCCTTGGCGTCAGCATATTCCGCATATATTTCCTTGAAGTCTTCACGCCGCGCGTCTGCTTCACGCTTTTCAGGCATGCCGCGCTCTACAGTGACAAACTTCAACATCTGCTGACTGGCCATAAGGATGATGCTCCACAACGATTTCCGAAGTGCACCCATACGCCAACTCAAATCGGAAATAAAGTCAGTATTACTTACCTAGTTTTGCAAAAAGCACCTGAAAAATGAAAACGAATCCAAATTATTCAGTTTTTTGCGTCCGTTTCGGACCTAAATTGAGACTTTTCATTTGATTCCCTGCCCTTATACCAGCCTTGCACGCACGCAGGCAGCGGATTACCCATATGACCCTTTTCCACCTTATTCTTGTCGCCGCGATTCAGGGTCTGACGGAGTTTTTGCCCGTCAGCTCTTCGGGCCATCTGGTACTGCTACCCGCCCTGACCGGACAGCCTGATCAGGGCCTGGCGATTGACGTGGCCGTCCATGTCGGATCCCTCCTGGCGGTCATCCTGTATTTCTGGAGCGATGTGCGTATAGCTGCCGCAGGCTCCCTCAGACTCGCGCAGGGCAAGGTCGACACGCAAGGCGCATTCCTCGCGCTCTGTCTTATCATCGCGACCATCCCCGTCATGATCGCGGGCCTTATCATAAAGCTGACCGGCCTTGACGAAATGATGCGATCCGTGGCCGTGATTGGATGGACCATGCTTGGCTTTGGTCTTGTTCTCTATTGGGCGGACAGAACTGGTGCATCGACGCGCACCGCCAGCGGCTGGACGCTGAAGGATGCCTTTGTCATGGGTCTTGCACAGATCTTGTCCCTGATCCCCGGCACATCACGCTCGGGCATCACGATCACCGCAGCGCGGCGTTTGGGCTATGGACGCGAAGGGGCGGCAAAGCTGGCAATGCTGATGTCCATTCCCACGATAATCGCATCCGGCGCTCTGCTCGGCGCGGATGTCATTGGCGAGGCGGACTGGCAGATGGCAAAGGACGGCGCATTTGCAGCGGTGCTTGCTTTTGTGTCGGCGCTACTGGCGCTAGCCCTGATGATGCGCCTGCTAAAGAGCGTCAGCTTCACACCATACGTTGTTTACCGAGTGATCCTCGGTATCATCCTGTTGGTTTACGCCTACAGCTAAGACCGCAGGTTCTTGGCAGATTTCTTGATCGCGTCGTACTGTCCCGACGGGCGGAACCGCCATAAATACTCTGGCAAAACAGACACCATCGTCGCAGGCTCAATGCCAAGCGCGTCAAACCCACGCTGGCCCTCGCCAACGACGTTGTCGCGGGCAAGGTTTTTCACTTGGTCCCGCGTGATCATTCCGTTCTTTATCAATCCGAGAGAAGCCGTTTGGACCATGTCAAATGTGAACCCCATGATCCGGGCCGCAAAAAACGGGATGTTCACGATCAACCGACGCCTGTGTATCGTCTCAAGCATAAGCTCCATCAACGCGCGGAAAGAGCAGACATCTGGCCCGCCCAACTCGTACACGCCCGGCGCAACCGTTTCGGTCAAAGCCTTTTCAGCGGCCTGCGCCACATCATCGACATAAACCGGCTGAAACCGGGTATCCGCGCCGACAACTGGCAAAACAGGACCGAGCTTGGTCATATCAGCGAAACGGTTAAAGAACTGGTCTTCAGCGCCAAAAACGATGGAGGGACGCAGGATCACAGCGGCAGGAACATGTTGCAAAACACCCGCTTCCCCCAACGCTTTCGTGCGGGCATAGTCGCTGTCTGAATGCGCGTCAGCCCCGATGGCTGAAACATGCACCATTTTCGCGATACCCTCTTCGGCGGCTATCCGCGCGATGCGTTCGGCGCCTTCGGCCTGAACCGTGTCAAAAGTATTCTTGCTGTCCTCCGCCAGTATTCCGACGCAGTTCACAACAGCATCCGCCCCCATCATCACATCCCGCACCGACGCATCATCGCGGACGTTACACAGAACCGGCTCAACCTGACCAACGACACCATAAGGCTTCACAAACATAGCTTCATTAGGCCGCCTTACGGCAACCCGGACCCGCCATCCCGCTTTGGCCATACGCCGAGTGATGTAGCGCCCTATGAACCCGGAACCGCCATAGATCGTAACCAGCTTTGACATTGCGTGCCTCTTTGATCAGATTATTGGCTAGAACTACCCCTGCAGAGAGGGTGAGACAAGGCGCAAATAGGCGCATCTCTGGCATATCCCGCGAACACGCCTGTGCCATCAGTTTTCGTTTGACACCTAAAGCCGATCAGATTAACAGCCGTCTCAACGACACCTGCCCAGGTGGCGGAATGGTAGACGCGCTAGCTTCAGGTGCTAGTACTCGCAAGGGTGTGGAGGTTCGAGTCCTCTCCTGGGCACCAAGACTTAGGTCGTAAATCCATATTTTATAAGCATATTAGGCACTTATCCACTTCCCCCGGATGCGTTTCGGGATACATTGACTATGGCGATGCTTATGAAACTTGAACATCTGGTGACTAAGAACGGGAAGCTGACGTTCCGTCGGAGAATCCCTCAAGACCTTCTTGAGGTAGTCGGGAAGACCTTCTTCCAAGAGCCCGTTAGGTCCCAGCAACAGGGCGTCGCTTTGGCTCGTGAACACGCTGCCCTAATGGATGCCTTCCAACGCTTGGTGACGGATGCGCGTGAAGGCGTCCTTGAGAAAACGCCCAAGCAATATGCTGAGGAGGCGTGGGAATCGCTAGGGGATTCAAGGTCCGATTGGGAGAGGTGGAGAGACTTTAAGGTGGAAGCCCAGCGCATGCTGAACGGCGTCAGTGGCTTTCGAGATGAAGAGGAAAGACGAGGTATCTTGGCCGATGATCTTGCCCAGCGCAATGCCGACCCAATGCTTTACAAGGCGGTAGTATCTCCTGACGCAGAAGGGCCGGAAGTCACCCTTAAAGATGCCCGCAACATGTATCTGAAGGAGAACATGAAGGGAGCGACGGGGCGCAATCAAATGAACCGTCTGGAAAGGGTCTGTGCCCGAGTCGCGAAGTCCTTGGGACCGTTGGATAGGTTGCCTCTAGTGGACCTCAAGAGAGAACACGCCCGCAAGCTGAGAGACGACATGCTTAATACTGCCAAGTCAGACGGGTCTCTTCTCTCCCCGGCATCGGTGCGACGGGAGTTGAATATGGTCAGGGCGATGGTCAGCACTGCCATCAAGGAATTTGATCTCCACGGTAAAGCCTTTAACCCCTTCGTGGGTCTCGACATTGCCGGATACCACCCTGCCCCAGAGATTGAGGGAGATCTTCGCGACCCGCTACCGCCATCCGTCTTAAAAGCTGTGCGTCAGAGCATAATGGAGAGCGTAAGGATACCCGAGTTGAAGCTGATATGGCGTCTCCTCGAAAAAACCGGATGTCGTGGAGCAGAGATCACAGGCCTTCGTTTAGAAGACGTCCAGCTTCACCACAAATACCCACATATCTTGGTCCGGTGGCACGAAGACAGACGCGTCAAAACAGTCGTTTCGATCCGTTCAGTTCCTCTCATTGGAGACGCTCTCACAGCTGCTAGGGAAGCCGTCGAGCTTGCTGGTGATGGACCTGCGCTATTCGCTCGATATGCCCATGAAGCAGGAGCTGATAGTGTTTCAGGGACTCTGATGAGGCAGGTTAGAAAACACACTGAGGACAAGCGTCACGTTGTCTATTCCCTTCGTCACAACATGAAGGATTGGCTGATAATTGCAGGCGTCCCTGAGAGGGATGAGCATCGGATACTAGGGCATTCGCTCGGGGGTGTTGGTAACAGGGTATATGGGGGCGATGAAGCCAAGCTTAAGGCGTCAACGAAGGCCATGGAGGCGGCTTTGCAGGTTGCCGAGGAATGGTTAAGTGCGCAATGACTTGCATTTGAGTATATTCAAGTCCCGACACCCGTTACCAGAGTTGGCTGTCAGAACATTCAGGCGGTATGAATGCCTTATGTTCTTCGAAAGAGCGATTTCAGTAGCCGTGGTGAATGCGACGCCACCTTTGGAGCGTTTCAGTTTCACGTTTTGAGATAGGCGACAGCGATTGAAAAATTGTCGTCTGGGGAATTTCTGCGGACATTTTCTGTAGCTTCCTGCGCGAAGTTGTTAGCGCCGGGGAATCTGTTAGAAATCTCAAGCATCGGTCGCAGGGGTAACTTAGAATGGAGGCCATCGCTGGTGACAAATATCCTATCATTCACCTGCACAGAGAACTCGAAGCCATCAATCCTTGGTTCGCCCTCTGCGCCTAGTGCACTTTCCAAAATGTGCTTGCGCGGATAATTCCTAAACTGAATTTTGTCTATTTTACCTTCGTCAAACAACCTTTGAGCTTCAGAATGATCAGAGGTCAGCTTTTTGATGCCCTGACCTCTTGCGATCATTGCGCGCGTATCACCTGCATGAGCGCCGACTAGTTTTGTCTCTCCCAAAAACACAGCTGTCAATGTAGTTGCCATGAACCGTTGCTGCTCAGATTTCTTTTGTTCAGATAGGATTTGTCTATGTATTTCTTGAAATACGGTAACCAAGGCGTTCGAACTTTTCGGAAAGCTCGTCACTCTTTCTCGCAGAAGACTTACGGCAAGCGCCGACGCAGCGCCCCCTGAGCCTCGTCCGCCCAAGCCATCTGCGACAACAAGGCCAACAGTATATTCATCCAGTTCCCAAGCCTCAGCGCAATCCTCATTTTGACTGCGCGGACCAGTTTCAGATATTGCAGCTAAATCGAACCTCATACGCATATTTCAGAAATTGCTTTGGATACGGCTGGATGGAAATGTTTGATGCTCGCATCGATTGACCGCTCAAGATGGCGTATTTGTGGACAAATCATTTTGTCTAACACACGAAACTCGATTGCGGCGCGTTGCGCGAAAGCTTCATCTATCTCTGGTCCCAGCGAGTTCATAAAAGCGTGTTCAACATGCCAACGATTGTGTGATGTTCCAAGAACAAGTAAAGCGTAGCAACCTTGAAACCTGCGTTCGAAATCGACACTCTCAAAACAATCAAGTATTCGCTCACACAAGACATCGCAGTATTCGAACGGGAAATCCCTTCGAGACGCTACCCAATCGCAGTATTCTCCGTATATTTGTTGTCCAGCTTCCCCACTGACGCCAATCGCGTTTTTGATCGTTTCGCCCGAAATCTTTGAGAAAATGAAATTCTTGACTGCTCTGTCGCCGCCAGTCACGGCGCTTAAAACAGACTCCCAAAACTCTGGGTTGTCCTCCGAGTTAGTTCCAAAAGAGTTTGCGAGGTCTTCAAATGCAGGGACTGAAGGCGTGCTTACAGAGAACGCAACATCTGCAACAGCATCGACGAACGATTTCGCTGTCGGAAATCGCTTGGATGGGTCCGCCCGTGTCGCCACTGCAAAGATGTCGCCAAAGCTAGTGCCACTTTCAATAACACCGCAAGGAACGCGAACACCATCATCAACAATATCGTGCAAGATACAGGCCAACGAGTATACATCTGTTTGTGCGCAAGCCGTCGATAGTTTTTGTGTGATTTCGGGGGCGGTGTAGGCATCTGAACCTTTGCGCATTCCCGTAGCAGTTAGGTTTGAGAGATTGCTTTCTTTCAGAGAGATCAGTCCAAAATCACTTATTCTGTATACTGGGCCACCTTCATCTGTTTCAAAACGAAGAATGTTCTGCGGTTTCAGGTCTCTATGACAGATTTGAAGCGAATGCAGGTAGTTCAGTGCCAACGCAATATCTGAAATTATTTCTAAATAGCGAGAAGCAACATCAGGCTTATTTGTCTCAATCTCGTCAGCAAGGCTGCACGTCGCGATTGGCATGAGATAAGAGGGTTTGTCCCCTTCCCACGACTCAATAACTGGAACGATGTTTGGATGATTGATATTCTTCTGGATGCGAACTTCTTTGATAAACCGCTTCCTGACGTTCTCCAGCAAATCTGCATTCATTGGTTGGTTTTGTGCGAAGTACTTGATCGCATAAGAATTTCCGTCGCCATCTGTCGCCTTAAAGACGTTCCCGAACCCTCCCTTTCCCAAAAGTTCTCCAATATTGAAACTCATATCAAATTTTCCCGTGTCCTTGGGACATTGCACGCCAGTTCGCCAAGGTTTTTAGCTACATGATTGAATGTAGCTTCGCAACGCGCCGCTTATGCGGGTAATCTTTTTTTGCTCACTTGGAATTGGAAATGCTGGTTTGCAAGCTCGGGTTGACCCCGCTCAGAGAAACTGAACGAGGTCGTCTTGTGTGATGCTAGAGCGGAAGTTTACGCTGCTTCGAAAAGATCGTAGCTGTCACTTTCGCTGCTTAACCAACCCTCAAAAATTGCACGCATACGTTCATCCGGTATAGCTACAGTAATCGGCAAGCCGTCACGGACACGCGTTCTCCATATCCATTGGACCATCTCCGCCAACGCATACTCATCGGCAAAATGCTGACCTGAGACCCCAAGGAAATTTTGCACCTTGGGGTTGGGTGACATCGAATAGAGGTAGATCGCGTGGGTGGCATGCTTGAAATCGTTGGTCCCGCGCGTCTTGTTGGGAAGCCACTTCACACCACCTTTGCCGTAGTCCCTACCGAACAGCCGGGAATACTTGGCCCACTGTCCAGCATAACGACTTTTACGGTCATCAAACCACTTGCCACGAGCACAAGTAAGAATGATGTTGGTCCGGTCTACACCTTTCCAACGCCGATAGAGGAGGTTTTTCAGAGCACCACCTATGGACTTACATGTTTTGTCTGTCGAGCGTCGTGTCTGCTTTGAGAATGACAAGTTGACGTGCTTTGGTAATGCCAACTCTTCCACAGTGACCAACTCCCTCGCCTGTCTGAGCCAATCAGCGGGCGTCTCTTCAACTACCGTGTAGGCCGCCTTCGGGTGCGACTTAGCGAGCACGTTAAGGTAGGCTCGGATGTATGTGCCTTTACTGAGGAACGTCATTACCGTCAGCGAACGGCCCGAGAGCAGCACTTGATTTGGCGTTGCCACCGCAAAGATACCATTGTCGTCAACGTGAAGCTGACCCTGAATTGCCGGTTTGTATATTTCAGGGTGCAATCCATTCGAGTATGTCGGTTCACCATCTTTGTCGAACCTCTCGCGCTGCCACTTGATCCACTCCATAGTAGGTTGGACTTGACCCGTAGCGGGACAGACAGTGGCATATCCACCACCAACTACAGCCTCGTTAAAGGCATCTGCATCGATGGTGTTAATATTGGTAACAGGGTTAGGCGCTTCGTCCACGATGATCTCGTAATCGGCCATCAAGTCGGCCAATCGAAGCGTCATGAAGAACAGCTTGTGCGTGATTGCTACGGATTTGCCATCGTTCAATAGCGTCTCAAGCTGGATGAGTTTCGGACCATTGCCTTCTTTGGGTGTGACGACTTCAACACCATGTGGTGCGTCCCTAACGAAACGGTCGATTTCAGTGAGCGACGGCGTAACAAGTAGATATTTCCGCTCAGGTTGCAGTGAAGTCAGCATTTCGGAAGTCTTGCCGGTGCCGCATGCGCGGTCGATGATGACAGTGTGTGTTGAGCGGTTGGGATAGAGCATGTGATAGCTTTCTGTTTGGGGGCCTCGAGATGAAGCGGTTCATTGGCCATGAGGGCCGGGATTGCGGGATGCAAAAGAATGGTGCGGACGGCACATCTGTCTCACTCAAAATTGAGAGAGGTTGTAAGCATATGAAAATGAATGATATTTCAGGCTTCGACAGCACCCTGTCGTAAACCTGTTGTTTGTGAGAGGGAAACCTTAAAGGGGAACCAAAGGGGAACCATCGCGGGCAACCTCGAATGGTAATCACATAGGAAACCAAACGGGTTCACTTGGAGGTGGAAAATCATCATGACGGCATCAGCCGACAAAGAATTAGAGGTGAACCTCGAAGAGGGTTTGGACTGAATAACCCAGATATTCTGGATGCACTCTAGCAGGTCGCCAGTCGTTCACCTTCGCATGTCGCTATCGCTTGAAGACCCAATTCCGATGGCTTTGCCACGGAGACGATATTTCCTTTACATGCTCCTCAAATGTGAAGGTCAGGTCATTGGGTGAACAACATATGCCTTTTCGTTTTGGTGAGCTTCCTCACATATCGATCACACCCTTTCACTCATTCATGGGTGAAAAGAACCAAGTTTCATTCAACGCAGAGCAAGTTAGTTTCGGGTCTCAGATGCGGGTCAATATCTCCTAGCGTTTGGTGTGGGGCTATGTTGTGTTTAGCGGCAGGAACGGGTTGCTAGGGCTAAGGTGGGGGTTAATTGCCTTTTAACACGAATGCCCCCTTTTAGTGCTATGGGGTGGGTTAATTGGTGACGCAGCTCGGCTTTCGGCGCTTACCTCTAGTATGGGGGTTAATCGGGTCACCTCGAAACAGGCCACTAGTAGTTCCATGGTGGGGGTAAATCCAATGGACGCGCATCATGTGAGCTTGGGTTTAGTATGTGGTGAATTGGTCTCGCCCGGCTTTCCGCCAACTTATGGTGTTTGTGTCTAAGGTGTGGGTTACAAGTTGCCATGCACGGTAAGCAACCAAGTGCCATCGACATGGCTAGGTCCTGAACTGTTAACGGTTTCTTGGGCTTGTATGAGGGTTAATGCGTTACAACCCCCACTTCTCCAGTGCCGCTTCTGCCTTCGACGGGTCTTGGGCAATCCTGATTACGGCGTTCCGGTTGACGCCTGTGGCCTTAGCGATAGCCGAGTGACCTTGCCCTGTATTCAGCATCGCTTGCACAGCTTCAAAGCTGGCCCTACTGAAGTTTGGCTTGCGCCCTTTGAACTTCTCCGGAGAGGTCGCCTTGTGGTGCGCTATACCGGCCCTCTGAGCCTCTTTGTTGGCCTCTGCTTGCGCCTCTGCCATCGCCGCCATAAAGCCTATCAGCGCGTCCCTGATAGCCTTCTGACTGGGGTCTGTGGTTGTCCCATCAAAGACCATGTTGTTGATCACGGTCTTGATCGTCACACCGCTGCGGATGAATTCCCGAATGGTGTCTGTTACGTCCTGATAGTTGCGGCCAAGACGGTCCACCCAACGGACCACCAACGTGTCCCCTTCACGCAGCATATCGAAGAGCCGCTTGCCGCCTTCTCGTTCTGCCAGCTTGGTGGTCACCCCAGAAGTGCCATGATCGGTCACAACTTCATCAACCTGAAAGCCTGCCTTGCGGGCCTGTTCAAGTTGGTGGTCGCTGGTTTGTTCGGTCGTGGAAACGCGGGCATATAAAATTGTCTTGAGCATGTGGTCACCTGTTCACTAAGATTATGTTCACATAGCTGATGTGTTCACAAGAAAAAGTAAACCCCTGTGAACAGCCTTTTAGTTGCCGCTAGCGGTGTTCTCTGCGGTATACCCCAAAGAACACACGCGCGCGTCCCGTCACAACCCGTTGGGTTCAAACGCAAGTTCCAAGAATGTTCATAGCTCTCCGGTGGTCACAACAATTTGGCAAACATTCAAAAGCACTTCTTTTGTGATATCCTCAAGTGAACTCGATCAACACAAGAGAGTGTTTCATATGTTGCGGGCATTTCGACTCACCTCCAAATTCGTGCTGACACTGGCTTTATTGATGTCTCTTGCACTCAATATCGCGACCATAACGATAAGCGGGGTTTACACTGCCGTTTCTTCCGCCGCTTCAGCCGTTGGTTTGAGCACTATCGCAGCAAGAGAAGCAAGTGAAAGGCTCGCAGCGAAGAAAGCGTCGCGCGAGGTAGTCCGCAAAACGACAAAGCGGGTGTCGTCCAGAATGGCGAGAGGTGCCACTAGGAATGTCACGACGTCGTTCAGTGAAGCGATACCGTTCATAGGCGTTACCGTAATTGCGGGTGGTCTGGCGCTGGAAGTTAAAGATGCCTGTGACACCGCCCGTGACATGGCAGGCTTGGAAGGAGCACTTGATAACCCCGATGATCCAGAAGCGGGACAAAAGCAAGCAATGGAAGACTTTGAGTGCACCGAAATGATACCCGAGGCGGAGGACTTACCCAACAAGGAAGACATATGGGCTGGCATGATGAACGCTCCGGGCACCGCTTGGGAATACGCGTCCAACTACGTAAACGATCTACCCGAACTTGATTTGTCGGGGCGGACCGAGAGTGTCATAGTCGCCGCTGGGCATCGCCTTGAAATGCTTGCCGATTGGATAATGGATTGGTGAGGTCTTTATATTCCCAAAAGCAGCCCGGCGGGGGGAATGCGCAATCCGATCTATCAATCTCGACCTCTCGGATTTTTGCGGTGAAATGAAAGCGAAGCCTTCGTTCTGACCGCCTCTTCAATCCTGCTGCAGGTCTGGCACGAAAATCTGTTTGAGCGGTATCATGGCGCGGTAGCGAGGCGATAGGCTGGCGTAATGCTCCAAGATCAGTTCCACAAACTGTTCGCCATTTATCAATCGAAGCTTGGCCCGGTTGCGCTCTAGTTCGACGGCTCCGCGCGCAAAAGACCCCAAGTTTACAAACAGGCCATATTCCCCGTCACCAAGGGTTCCCAACAATTGGTCAACGTCTGGACGCGGTGTTTGTCCTGTAGTGCGCTTACATTGCACCTTCACGATGGGCGGTTGAAAGCCTAGTGGGTCCATATGCGCGATGACATCCACGCCCCCATCCCCTGATTTTGGTGTGACGCGGGCGGTGTATCCCATGCACTCAAGCATATGCGCCATGAACTCTTCGAACTGATGCCCTGACAATTCGGTCATGAGGCGCTTGATCACGAAGTCACTGGTGCTTGCCTCGGCCTGCACGGCGGCGGAAACTGTAGCAGTATCGTCGTCAGTGATCTCGTCTTGCGCGTCTTCATCTGTTTCGGCCCGCTCGGACCCACTGACGGAAGCGTCAAGGTTCACCTTTGCGAGAAACTCACCTGTATGCCGTTTGACACGGAAGAGCGTGAGAAAAGACCCGATTTCGTTTAACGATGCCTGACTAAACTCATTTCGAGGAAAATGCCCCAACCACTTCACCTGTTGGCGGGTTGCGTAGCCGTCAGTGTCGCCCTCGTGGTAGCTTACATTGCCGGTAAAGCGCCCGATATTGACCATCCGGTCGGACTTCGAAGGGTATATAACCAAATCGCCCGCTTTGATCACGTGCACGAACTTATACATCGTTCCAGCATCAACCGGGATAGCGCCTGCTTTCTTGTCGGGATAGGCCGTTGCCAACCGAGTTTTGTAGGCTTCTCGGTCTGGCGGGATTCTCGTGAGGTCTCCCATATCAGGCCAGCCGATTGCGACATAGCAGCCCTCAATGGGCCTATCTGAAACATGCGCGCCCATGTGAACGCCCCACACTGTCGGGTCATTTGGCATTCGCGCGCCCTTTCTGTTTCTTTTTGGATGTCTCTTCTGTGTTGGCTTTTTCTTCAGCTGCGGCACGGTCTTGGTTGAGCTTGAACAGGCGGGCTAGGATTTCGTCTTCGGTCAGTTTGCCCGCGCGCCAGTCGTCGCCCCAGCCATACGCCTCGGCCACCGCTTCGTCTAATGCCTTGTGCGCGTGGTCGAGCCATGCGGGGCGGGTGTTGTAGAGGTTTGTCAGGGTGCGTTTCTTGAGTTCCTTGGCGGCGGCGGCGTCCTTGGGAAGGATGCGGTCGGGATAGCCGGGAACTACCTCTGGCACCCGGTCCACCAGATCAGCGGGGTTGAGCCAGTTTTCCCTTAACTCGTTCAGGCGTTGGGCGGCAGATGCGATTTTGACGGCGCGTGGGTCATCTGCATACCCGGATGCGGGGATGTTGGGGGTAAGGCCGTCGGGAAACGGAAATGTCTCGAAGGTGGTCGAGGGCGTGTAACGAGGGTCGTTTCCCACTCCGAGAAAAGTGCCCATGCGGAGCGACCAAAGCTCGTGGAAACTAGAGTGTAGGATGCCAAAGGTGGTATCGTCGTCGCGGGCGATCGCGATAATCGCGGAATCTGCCAACGTGGCAGCATCGACCCATGTGAATAACCGGTATTTTGAAACCCTTGGGCTAAGAATGTATCGGTCTAAGCCATTGAGGCTCTTCCGCATTTCAGGTCGAGGTCTCTGGTGTAACCACCAGCCATCAAGAGCACGAAGTTCGCGACCTCTTAGTAGTGGTTTTCCAGCTTTGGCTCGCTCTGCGTTTTCCTTGTCGATGGCCAATCGTAGGTGAGTGAATGGAGCTTCAAATAAGGCCGCGTCGCCTTCAGACATTTCAGTTCCAAAATCCACTATCCATTGTCCCGAAGGCCGTCTTGTTACGTCCATGCCGTTTGACCATGGGCGCAAAACCTCAGAGTTATCTCGCCCGTTCGGATTGATCGGCATATTGAGCCACTGTCTAGCGAGTTCGCCATCGACCTCAAACGGCCCAGTTTTGATAGTTCCCTGAAACGCTACGCTTTTGTTCTCTGGCAAAGAATTGGATTTTGTTAAGTCAACACCACCAGTATTGGCGGTCAAGTCAGCGTGAATCGTAGCAACGGCATTTCCATTAAGGCAAGCTTGTCCTGACTGCTCATCATCAAAGCAAACAAGTGAGACACGAACAGCAGCGCCATCTACTGTCCATTCCTCATCAGACCAAGCATCAAATATCTGTCCGCTAAATAGTATCGGCTTTAAAACGTTCCTGTTTGCACCGCCACGAATAGAGTTCGTGCAAACCAGCCCCGCCTTTCGTAACTTATTCGCTTGCATCTGAGCCCATGCTTTCACGAACCAATAAGCGACCAAATCAACACCACCCGGTGTGCGCTCGTAGGCCTTTCGCAGGGAGACGGTGTAGCCTTCGCCCAGTTCAGCAATCATTTTCTTGTTACCCAAAAACGGCGGGTTACCCACCACCACGTCCGCTCTTGGCCACAAGGCACCGGTCCCGTCAGGGTTCAACACCGCATCCCGGTTCTCAATCGTTGTAAGTGACCGCAAGATCGGATTCTTAGCCGCCTCGAACCCGTTGCGGCGCATCCACTGGATTTCCCCAATCCAGACCGATACGCGGGCCAGTTCCGCCGCATAGGCGCTTAGTTCGATGCCCAGCACCACCTCGGGGCCAATCTGCGGGAACCCTCTGGGCAACCCCAGCGCCTCTGCTTCAAGGTTCACCCGATGTTCGATGTTCTTGAGTTCCAGAAGGGAGATGTAGAGGAAGTTGCCAGACCCACAGGCCGGGTCCAGCACGCGAAATGCCTTGAGCCGATCAAGGAACGCTTGGTGCAGTGCCTCGGCCTTGTCCAGCGCGCGGGTGACTGCGGCTTTCTGCGCCGTGCTCAGAAGCTTTTCCTTGGTCGCCTTGGGGGCCTTGTCGATCAGAGCTTCGATCTTCGCTTTTACCTCAGCCCATTCCGCCAAGAGCGGTTCGACGATGACCGGGTTCACGATCTGCATGATCTTATCCCGATCTGTGTAGTGCGCTCCAAGCTGGCTACGCTTGGCCGGGTCAAGGCCACGCTCAAAAAGTGTTCCAAGGATGGACGGATCAATGTCGGACCAGTCGAGTTGAGCCGCCCTTATCAGATCGTCGAGGTCTTCCCATTCCAGCGGCAACACGTCGTCAGTGTCGAATAGCCCGCCGTTGAACCAGTCCACTGTCTCGAAGCCGACCAGCCCACCGTCTTTCATTGCCGCAAACAGCCCCTTGGCGTGGACCGCGAAAGTTTCAGGCTTGGGGCGTGCGGTTTTGATCATCCGCTCGAACATTTTGTTCGGTAGAAGTTCCACATCCTCAGCAAACATGCAGAACACCAGACGGTTGACGAAGTGTGCCACCTGCTGGGGTTCGTGACCGCGTTCCCGAAGGCGCTGGGCGAGCTTCGCGAACCTCTGTGCGGCCTGTTCTGTGACTAGCTGACGGGTCTTTGTCGGTTTGAACGCTTCCGGCTGTAGAAAAGCATTGCGCAGCTTGTCCCGGTTGGCGGCGTTAGTGAGATCACCCAAATGCAGCGTGTGAATTTGCTGCACGGTATTGGTCCAGTTGGTGTGGATGCGAATAACATCCATGTCCGACACGATCAAAAGCGGCGGATTCTCTAACGCGATAGCGTATTGCAAAAGCTGATCAAACGCTTTGTCGAGGTTGGCACGCTTACCTTTATATTCCCAAGCAAAGCAATCCTTGCGCCAGACGTCGGCCCACCCCTCACCACCGCTGGTTTTTGATGCGCCTTTCTCAAAAGTGAACCACTCACCCTTGGGGTCAGCAGCTACCGGCTCGTCAATCTCCAGTAGTCGGCAAAGGTCGTTGAAATGCGAGTGAGACGCCGTGCGTTCCTTCAGTTCAACATTCCGCCATTTGGCGATGAATTCTTGCGGCGTCATTATGGAGTCCCATTCGAGCGGTTCGATCTCCAGTAGACTTTCAGGTGCTCTATAGGTCAACCTCAACGAGTGGTTTGGACAGGAAAACATGTAAGTTTCTCAGCCACTTCAATGCGCGGCACCCTGCAGATTTCTAAGTAAAGCGTCTGGATGTATAGATAAGCTCGCACCCTATCCTTTCATAGAATCCATGCACTGCGCGTAAGTAGACTCATATGCCGGTTCAGGCGTCGCGTTAGGGAAGCCCTCATAGGTCTTGAAAACCATGTCCATCAATGGGTCATACATCTGTGTGCCGCGCGTTGCCTCTGCTATCTCGTCCTGCAAACTCGTCAGCGACGTCCCATTGTCACGGGCAATGATTGTCCCCTGCGCTGTTCTGGCAAATTGACCTGCTCCCCTTTGAGTCCGCTAATTTACGTTAGCTCTGTTCGGGTTTTGG
>NZ_BPES01000008.1:0-179486 GCF_019654895.1 Roseobacter sp. OBYS 0001 | reverse complement strand
AGATTTCGACGCGCCCGTTTCAGCTGGTGACCGGCCGGGTCTGGCGCGGCACGGCGTTCGGCGGAGCCAAGGGACGCACGGATGTGCCCAAGATCGTGGACTGGTACATGGACGGCAAGATCGAGATCGACCCCATGATCACCCACAAACTCAGCTTGGACGAAATCAACCACGGCTTCGACCTCATGCACCAAGGCAAATCAATCAGAGCCGTCGTGGAGTTTTGAGTGACCCCGTCAGCCCCCATCCAATTGGGGGCTGACGCCCGCCAAATCGGCGCCGAGACCCGAAATAGCGCGCAGATGATCCAGCACCTCTGACACACCCTGACCATGGCGCAACGCGGTAAAGACAAAGGGGCGGCCTGCGCGCATCCGCGTCGCGTCCCGCTCCATCACTTCCAGCGATGCGCCCACATGCGGGGCCAGATCGGTTTTGTTGATGATCAGGACATCGGATCGGGTGATGGCCGGGCCGCCCTTGCGCGGAATTTCTTCTCCCGCCGCCACGTCAATGACGTAGAGCGTGACATCCGCCAGTTCCGGTGAAAACGTGGCTGACAGGTTGTCGCCACCGCTTTCGATCAGGATCGCTTCGATCTCGGGATGACGCGTCTGCATTTCGGCAACGGCTGCTAGGTTGATCGATGCATCTTCGCGGATCGCCGTATGTGGACACCCCCCGGTTTCGACGCCGATCACCCGATCCTGCGGCAGGATTTGCAACCGCATCAGCGCTTCGGCGTCTTCTTGGGTGTAAATGTCATTGGTAATCACGCCAATCGAATGTCGCGGGCTCAGCGCCTTTGCCAGAGCCGCAGTAAGCGTGGTTTTGCCAGCGCCCACCGGGCCGCCGATGCCAATGCGCAAGGGTCCGTTCAGCGTAAGGGGCGATGCAACGTTCATGTGCGAAATACCTTTGAATACTGGGTTTCGTGATGCATGGCGGCAATATCAAGCGCCATGCAGGAGGAGGTCAGATCGTCAAGACCGGCATCATGGCACCGGCGGGCCACCTTCCGGATCAGCGGCGCCAGTGCAGCCAACACAGCCTGTCCTTCGGTTTGTCCCAAAGGCACCAGACGCACCGCTGCAGACACAAGGTTCGCGGCAAAGGCATGGGTGTAGATTTCAAGTGTCAGATCCAGTGGCAGGCCCTGCGCACAGGCCGCGCGCCCAACCGCAACGGGGTAGCATAGCTGTCCAAGGTCGGTCGCCCAGATGGCATCCACCGCCTTGGCAAATGCCGAGCCCTGATCCACCGTTTCTGTCATACGTTCCGCAGAGCTGACAAAAGCACGGGCAATTGCGTCTATCTGGCTAACGTCTTCCGGGAGTGATTTGTAGGACGCCGCAAGGAGAATGCCGTCGCTCGTTCCACTTCCGTGTTCTAAAATGTCCTGGACCCAGTCTCGCAGCGCCTTTGCATCGCGCATGTCACCACGATCAATGACCTGTTCAAGACCATGCGAATAGGCGTAGGCCCCGACCGGGAAACCGGGCGAAAGCCACTGCGTGAGTGTCAGGAACGCGTCAGTGCTCATGGTGATGTGTATCGTGTGAATGGTCATGGGTCGGGCCATGCTGGTGGCTGTGGTCATGGCCATGGGTGCGCCCGTGGCCGTAGGCCCCTCCCTCTGGTGTAAAGGATTCAACGATTTCCGTCACTGTCGCGCCAATCTTGCCCAGCATATCGGCCATCACATGATCGCGCTGGATCAACAGCCGGTCGTCCTCGATCTGACAAGGCGTATGCCGGTTGCCGATGTGCCACGCGATCCGGTGCAACATCTCGCCTCGCACCTCCAGCAGGGGCTCCGGTGCCGCGATGATGCCGATCAGCGTGCCATCCGTGGCCTCCAACGCGTCGCCCGCATTCAGCGAAGTCGTCTGGGGCAGGTCCACCAACACCTGAACCCCCTTGTCGGTGGTCAACACCTTGCGCCGCAGGAACCGCGCGTCATAGTCGAGCGTCACGTGATCGTCCGGATGGTGGCTGTGGGTGATTTTCTGGGCGGTTAACATGATCTCTCGCGGTTGGGGCGGTCGGGGGCTGCCCGGCTTGTTGCCGGGCGAACTATTGCTTTTAGACTAGGCTACTCGGTTTCATCATCTATCCTTTTCAATCTCCGATTCAGCACGTTTCACAAGCGCTTGGCAAATCACTGCGCATTCCTCGAAATCGGGGTAGGACGTTGTGCCACCTAGTCTTGGATAGCGCAAAGCGTGCCACCAGTTCTCAACTTTCTCGCCAAATTCTAGCTTTGTCATCTTAGACTGACCCAATGCGCCGAAAAGTTTGAGTGTCGTCGTCAGCCCGACAGGTTGCTTGTCTATATCTTCAATCTCCATCTGCAGCGCTGTCTTAGCGAACTCGGAGTTATTCTCCGCCCATTTGTGTTCAAGGGTCTGGCGGCGGAGCGTCCGTACGTTGCGGTATGCCTCTCTCACGCAGGCTCGTTTTCTATCTTGGCCGACGCGGCGGATCAACTCGACAATGTCGTGCGTGCGGCCGGGGCTTTCAGCGCGTGCCAAAAGGCATGCCTTTGAAGCGAGCTCAGTCGCATGTAGCAGCAGAAAGAACATGGGGTTGCGGGTTGTCCAATTCGCAAAATCACTTGCCTCTTCACGTGCATTCGCGTGTACGATCCGCGCGCTTTTCAGATATGCTTTGGCTTCGCGCAAGTATAGGTCCGCTTCGGTTTGCTTCCTCAAAACAAAAAATACCGCTGCGCCATCGGCAGCACCTCGGCGGGTTGGCAGGTCAATAATTCCCCGTCGGCGCGGACCTCGTAGGTTTCGGGGTTCACCTCGATATGCGGCAGGGCGTCGTTCAGGATCAGGTCTTTTTTGCCGATCCCGCGCGTGCCCTTTACGGCGAGTGTTTCTTTGCGCAGGCCCAGCGTCTCGCCGATGCCCGCCGTCTGAGCCGCTTCGCTGACAAAGGTCACGGCGGAGTGTTCGACCGACCGCCCAAAGGCCCCGAACATGGGGCGCGAATACACGGGCTGCGGTGTCGGTATCGAGGCATTGGTATCGCCCATCTGCGCACAAACAATCGTGCCCGCCATCAGCACCATTTCGGGTTTCACGCCAAAGAACGCAGGGTTCCACAGCACCAGATCAGCGCGTTTGCCGACCTCGATGCTGCCGATCTCGTGGCTGATGCCGTGGGCAATCGCCGGGTTAATTGTATACTTCGCGATGTAGCGGCGCACGCGCATATTGTCGTTGTCGCCTGTTTCCTCGACCAATGCGCCGCGCTGTTTCTTCATCTTGTCGGCGGTTTGCCATGTGCGGATGATGACTTCGCCCACCCGACCCATGGCCTGACTGTCGCTCGCGATGATGGAAAACGCGCCCATATCGTGCAGGATGTCTTCGGCGGCGATGGTTTCGCGGCGGATGCGGCTTTCGGCAAAGGCCACGTCTTCGGGGATGGATTTGTCGAGGTGGTGGCACACCATCAACATGTCGAGGTGTTCTTCCAGCGTGTTCACCGTGAAGGGCCGCGTCGGGTTGGTGGAAGAGGGGATCACATTCGCGTCGCCACAGATCTTGATGATATCCGGGGCATGCCCGCCGCCCGCGCCCTCGGTGTGGAACGCGTGGATCGTGCGGCCTTTGATGGCGGCCACAGTGTTTTCGACAAACCCGGATTCATTAAGCGTATCGGTGTGGATCATCACCTGCACGTCCATGTCGTCGGCCACGGACAGGCAGCAGTCGATGGCCCCCGGTGTCGTGCCCCAATCCTCGTGCAGCTTCATCGCGCAGGCCCCGCCTTCGATCATCTCGACGAGGGCCGCCGGTTGCGACGCGTTCCCTTTGCCCGAGATACCGAAGTTCATGGGGAAGGCATCCAACGCCTGCAACATCCGCCCGATGTGCCAAGACCCCGGCGTGCAGGTGGTGGCCAGCGTGCCATGCGCAGGACCGGTGCCACCGCCCAGCATCGTGGTGATGCCAGAGTGCAGCGCGTCGTCGATCTGCTGCGGCGCGATAAAGTGGATATGGCTGTCGAACCCGCCCGCTGTCAGGATCTTGCCCTCGCCCGCGATGGCCTCGGTCGAGGGGCCGATAATGATGTCTATACCCGGTTGCGTGTCGGGGTTACCCGCCTTGCCGATCTTGGCAATGCGCCCGTCGCGCAGGCCGACATCTGCCTTGTAGATGCCCGTGTGATCCACGATCAGCGCGTTGGTGATGACCGTGTCCATGGCCCCTTCCGCGCGCGTGACCTGAGACTGTCCCATCCCGTCGCGGATCACCTTGCCGCCGCCAAATTTAACCTCCTCGCCATAGATGGTGTGGTCGCGCTCAACCTCGATGATGAGGTCGGTGTCAGCAAGACGCACCTTGTCGCCGGTGGTGGGGCCGAACATCGCGGCATAGTTGGTGCGGGGGATTTTGGTGGGCATTTTGCATCGCCTCCGGTTACTTTATGTTGATCAGCCTGTGGATAACTTCTGTATCTTGCGTTAGGTTCTTGAATTGCCGCAAAATGTTGAGACCTTAGCACCAATAACAGGCCATGAGGTATTTTATGTCGAGCAAAGCAAGTTGGATCACAGCAATAGCGACCGCAGTTATTGCGATGATATACGTTGGTCAGGCGACAGGCTGGTGGTGAGCGCCGCGCCCGGCGGGCACCGCCGGGCAGCCCCCGACCGCCCCCCCGGGCGGGGGCTTTCAGCCCTGTGCCCGCGGCCGGGGGATGCCCGGCTCTGATGTGCTGCGAATACAACGTCAGCTTCATGCCTGAAACGCCTCATCCACGGGCACCTGCAGCGCCGTGACCAGCCCATTGGTTTGCATCGCCATGCCGATGACGGCGGCCAGTTCTCCGTGTTGTGCGTCGCTCATGCCTTTGGCTTTGGCGGCGGCGGTGTGGGAGTGCACGCAGTAGGAACAGCCGTTGGCGGTGGAAACGGCGATATAGATCATCTCCTTGACCAACGGGTCGAGATCACCGGGGCCCATCACAACTTCCAGCCGCTCCCACGTGGCTTTGAGCAACGCCGGGTCATGCGCCAGCGCGCGCCAGAAGTTGTTGATGAAATCCGTCCCGCGCACTGCACGGATATCGTCGAACACGGCCAGCACCTCAGGGCTGGCCGCGTCATCGGATATCAGCGAAACCGTCGCCATCAGACCATCGCAAAGATGCGCGCAGGGCCACCGGTGCCGCCCACATGGTTGGGTGCGCCCACGACCAAGGTCGCCCCGGCAGCGGGCACATTGTCCAGCCCTGCGAGGTTTTCGATGCCGTAGCGGCCTTCGGGCAGCCAAGCGTAATGGGTTGCGAAATCGGGGGACGGCCCGTGATCCAGCGAGAGCGTATCCACGGCCATGCAAACGGCGGTGGTTTCTTCGACCAGCATCTGTGCGGCCTCCACATGGAAACCGGGGAAGTGTTTCACGCCATCCGCGTCATTGCCCACATAGGCATCGGTCGCGGTCTTGCCTGCCCAACCGGAATGCATCGCGATGCAGGCGCGCTCCGGGATATCGCCGTTCGCCGCGATCCATGCTTTCAGATCATCCGGGGTGACTTGCGCGTCCGGGTCCTCTGCAGCCTTCGCCGCGATGTCGATCACACAGAGCGGGATCACCAGATCGGTCACCGGGATTTCATCCACGCTGGCCCCATCGGCGGAAAAATGCAGCGGCGCGTCGATGTGGGTGGCCGTGTGTTCGTTGATACTGAGGTTCATCAGGTTGAACCCGTGCTCGGCAAAATTGAACGGCTGTTCCATGGAAATACCGGGCACGCCAAAGAACGTCGGGAAATCGGGGCTGAGCTTGTGGGTCATATCGACCACACCGCCGTGTCCCGCCGCCATCGCTTGCGGGGTGGCCACGACACCGCCAAGGGCCGCTGCAGCACCTGTCATGGCGCTGGCTTTGAAAAAATTCCGCCGCGACAGCATCTTGTCCTTCACGGCGTTTATCACGCAAGCATCACACATATCGTTGTCTCCTCACTGTTAAGCAGGGGGCGCTAGAGATCACCCATGACCTGCTGATTGAACCCGAAGATACGCCGCGCACCTGATATCGGGATCAGCTGCACGTCGCGTCTCTGGCCTGGTTCAAAGCGTACGGCGGTTCCTGCGGTAATGTCGAGACGCATGCCGCGCGCGGTGTCGCGGTCAAACTCCAGCGCCGCGTTTGCTTCAGCGAAGTGGTAATGACTGCCGACCTGCACCGGGCGATCCCCGGTGTTTGCCACCATCAGCGTGATGGCCTCGGCCCCTTCGTTCAGGGTGATGTTACCCTCTTTGGGCATGATTTCTCCGGGGATCATGGGTGCCTCCTAGCGGATCGGGTTGTGGACTGTGACAAGCTTGGTGCCATCGGGAAAGGTCGCCTCGACCTGCACATCGTGGATCATCTCGGGCACCCCCTCCATGCACTGGTCGCGATTGATCACCTGCGCGCCTGCTTCCATCATATCGGCAACGGACCGCCCGTCGCGTGCACCCTCAACAACTGCATCGGTGATCAGTGCAATCGCCTCAGGGTGATTCAGCTTGACCCCGCGCGCGAGTCTTTTACGGGCAACTTCGGCGGCCATTGAGATAAGTAACTTGTCTTTTTCCCGTGGGGTGAGTTGCATAGCCTATAGCCTCCAGCTTTGGGGAAGAGTGTCATCCGTGATCAGGTCCAGCACGGGTATCAAGGAGCGCCGCAGGATATACCCATCCGTGGCCAAAAGGCGCATGACCAGAACATCCTTGTGCAAAAGGCTGACGCCGCCTGAGGCACCAATTATCCGGCGCAATGCATCAATGCGCCCTTGTGCATCAGGTGACACCCACACGAGGCTTGCCATCGCGCGCGCGCAACCGCCAATCGCCGGTCTGTCGAGGTGCGCGGCCACATCGCCCTGTAAGTGAATGGCGTCGTGGTAAATCGGCGCGCCGTTACGTCGGATATCAATGCGATCCCGAAAGGCGAGAGCGCTGACATCTTCACCCATGGCCCTGCGCCCAAAGAGGACCGGTTCAACCATCAGGAACTCGGCCCCCGTGCAAAGGTTCACGCTGAGATGGCGGTCAATTGCGGCATTTTTGTAGAGGATCGTCTCCTGTGGCAGCCAGAAAAGGTGGCTGCCTGCTTCGGCTTTGAGGTTTGTTTTGATCTCGCCGGTTTGACCAACTTGTGCGCCATATGCGCGCTCTGCCGCCTGCGTCGTCATGGTCAACCGGGACCCCGCACCGGCACAGCCGTCAATTTCAAACCGGTCACCCCCTGTGACGCCGCCTGCTGTGTTGATCAGGGTCGCCTGAACGATGTCGCGGGATGTTGGAAACAAGAGCTTCAGCGCGCCCGACTGTCGCAATCCGTCGATGCCAGAGCCACCATTGACCCGCTTGCTGCTGACACGGGCAAAGCCGATGGCGCGGGGTTGGTCCAGCGGTGTGGCAGTGCGCATGAGCAAGGAAGAGGGCCTTCAGGTCGTTTCAAACTTGCGTCAGCTTCACATAAGGCCAAACGAAATGACCAGAATGAGGAAAGAATTCAGCCGCAATTTAAATCGCTGTGCCTGTTTATTGTGCGTTTTTCGCTATCGTGGCACGGGGGACGCCGGACCTTGATCCAGGCGCCGTATATGCGCTGCAGCGCCCTGCGGGAAAAGCGCGGCCACCAGCGGGTCGTGACCGGGTATGATCAAATCCGGGCTGGAGGCCAGCCTTTCAAGGGTCGCAAAGCCTTCCAGCATGTTTTGCAGATCAACTACAATCGGGAAGGGTTTGCGGGCAAAAACGTTCTCATAATAATGCGCGGCGTCCGATGCCAGCACGAGCCAACCCGCTTGCGTTCGGACCCGGACCGCCTGCAGGCCACGGCTGTGCCCGCCGATGCAATGGACGCTCACGCCATCCGCTACTTCTGCGTCGCCCTCGTAAAAGATTACCTTGCCCGCATAAAGGCGCTTGACCGCTTCGCAGATATGATCCGCCGTGAAGGGCATGCGCAAGGTGTCATGACACATGCAGGGGCCGGTGGCATAGGCCATTTCTGCCGCCTGCATATGCAGTTTCGCATTCGGGAAAAGGTGCAAGCCGCCCGCGTGATCGTAGTGCAGATGGGTGACGATCACGTGGTCGATCTGCTCCGGCAGTATCCCAAGGGGGCGCAAGGCGGCAACAGGGTCCATCCGGATGGGACGATCGCGATTTTGCGCTTCTGGCTGGTCATATCCAGTGTCCACGAGGATCACCTCGTTGCCTCGACGCAGCAGCCATATGAAATAATCCATCGGATGGGGCGCGTCGTGATTGTCATCAAAGATAAAGCTGTCGCGCCGTGTGCGGCTGTTTCGATCCGCATATTTGATGGCGTGTACTTCCCATGTGCTCACTGAACGACACTCCGGTAGGTTTTAATGTCCTTGGCTGCAATCATGTCGGCGGTTGCGGTATCGAAGGCTTGAAAATGCGCAGTGCGAAGATGTGCGTCAAATGCGGCAGCGTCTGAATATATCTCGTACAGAAAAACCTCCTCCGGGCGCGCGCTGTCTGTTGCCACGTCAAACTGCAGGCAGCCGACCTCATTCTCCAATGACGCCCTCGCGTTCTCATACATCAGCGGCATGAATTTTTCGGCGCGCCCGGCTTTAAGGGAGAATGTGACCGTGACTGCAAACATTCGTTTCGCTCTCTTCTAGGGTGCTTTTCTGGTCAAGCGTTCTGCGCGGTTGAATAAAGTATGCATTAATGTATACGCTAATGCAATCGCCATGAAAGTGGATTTCGCCCCTGACCTCCTGATTTGAGAATGAGCCATGCAAAACACCTATAAGATCGCTGTTTTCGAGGGGGACGGCATTGGCCCCGAGATCACGGCCCCCACCGTCGAGATATTACGCGCCCTGTCCGAGCGTGCCGCCTATGATTTCGATTTCATCCCCTGTGCTGCGGGGGCCGCGCATTACGCGCAGTTCGGAGAGTCTTTGCCGGAGTCGTCCATGACGCAGGCGCAGTCGGCTGACGCAATCCTGCTCTCCGCCATGGGGTTGCCATCGGTGCGCTATCGCGATGGCACCGAAATCTCGCCGCAGATCGAACTGCGCAAGAAACTCGATCTGTTTGCGGGTGTGCGACCAGTTCGGATATTTCCGGGGCTGAACACGCCCTTGAAGCTTGCACCTGACCAAGAGGTGGATTTCGTGCTGATCCGCGAAAGCACCGAAGGGCTGTTTCATACGCAGGGCTGTGGGGAAGTTACCGAGGATGAGGCGCGCGAAACGCTTCTGATCACGCGCGAGACATCTGAAAAACTGTTCCGTTTTGCCTTTGATCTCACAAAAACACGCAAGGCATCGGGCCGCGGCAAGGGGCGATTGACCTGTGTGGACAAGGCAAATGTGTTTCGCGCATTCGCCTTTTTTCGCGCACTTTTTGATGCGGAGGCCGCCAAACACGGCGATGTGCAGGCGGATCACGCTTATGTCGATGCCACGGCCTTGTGGTTTGTCCTTAAGCCTTGGGAATTCGATGTTTTGGTCACGGAAAACATGTTCGGCGACATCTTGTCTGACCTCGGCGCAGGTCTGATGGGGGGCTTGGGCGTTGCGCCTTCGGCTGACATCGGTCTGGATCATGCAGTGTTCCAGCCCTGTCATGGATCGGCCCCGGATATCGCGGGGCAGGGCGTGGCCAATCCGATGGCCATGATCCTGTCGGCGGCAATGATGCTGGTTTGGTTGGGGGAACGGCATGACTGTGCAGCCCTGAAACGCGACGGCAGCCAGTTGCAGGCGGCCGTAGAAGCCGTCATCGGTGCGGGTTACCATCTTACGGCGGATATGGGTGGCGTGGCCAGCACGGCAGAAGCAGCCCGCGCCGTCCTAGACAGCGTACTAAAGCAATGACAAACGCGCTGCGCCTTGCCTGCGTCGGGGCGGGCTATTTCAGCCAGTTCCATCTGGGATCATGGGCGCGGATCAAAGACGTTGAAGTCGTTGGTGTTGCTGATACGCAAGTTTCAGCGGCGCAGGCGACAGGCTGCCCAGCCTATTCGGACACGGGCGAAATGATCCAACGCACATCACCGGATATTCTGGACATTATTTTGCCCCCGGCAGCGCAGGCTGCCACTATCAATGCGGCCCTTAAGGCTGGCGTCAAAACGATCATTTGCCAAAAGCCCTTTTGCACCTCCCTCGAGCAAGCAAAAGAAGCCGCCGCGCGCGCGGCACATGCGCAGGCGCGGCTGATCGTGCATGAGAATTTTCGCTTCATGCCGTGGTACCGCGCCATCAAGGCTGAGATCGCGCGTGGTGGCATTGGCGATGTGCATCAGGCCGTGTTTCGGTTGCGCCCCGGCGATGGTCAGGGCCCCGATGCCTATCTGGACCGGCAGCCCTATTTCCAAAAGATGCCTGCGTTTTTGGTCCACGAAACCGCCGTGCATTGGATTGACACCTTCCGGTTTCTCTTTGGTGATCCGGTCTCGGTCTATGCCGATCTACGTCGCCTGAACCCGGTGATTGCGGGCGAAGATGCAGGCTATATTATCTTTGAACACAAAGGCGGTATCAGGTCGGTTTTTGATGGGAACCGACACCTTGATCACCAAAGCGACAACCTGCGGCGCACCATGGGCGAGGCCTTGATTGAAGGGACTGGCGGGACGCTGTCCCTGTTCGGCGACGGGCGGGTTGAAAAACGGGTCTTTGGTTCAGCAGAAACAACGCTCTTGTTGCCCCCCGACCGGTGGGATGGATTTGGCGGGGATTGCGTGCATGCGCTGCAAACACATGTGGTTGCTGGCTTGCGGGGGAGCGGCATGTTCGACAACGAAGCGGAAGAGTACTGCAAAGTCATCCGCATCCGCGATGCCATTTACCGATCCGCACAAGAGGGGGGCAAGGTGCTCGTGACATGACGGACATCAATGCCGCATCTAACACGCAGCGCGCGATCAGGATGTTGCGTGACCTCATTTTCAGCGGTGATCTGAGCCCCGGATCGGATCATCTGGAAACCGAGCTTGCTGCGCGGTTGGGCATGTCGCGTACGCCCGTGCGCGAGGCGGCGTTGTCGCTACAGGCGCAGGGTCTTGTTGAGGTGCGCCCGCGCCGTGGCGTCCGTGTGCTGGGCGTGTCGTCGCAAGATATGTGTGAGATATACGATGTGCTTACCCTGCTTGAAAGCCACGCCGCTGAGCGCGCCGCCGGACAGGGCTATGGTTCGGATGATCTGCGCGCGCTGGAAGCGGCTATCGACGAGATGGACACAGCCCTTGCACGTGACGACCGGGAGGCATGGGCCCGTGCGGATGATGCCTTTCATCTTGAACTCGTGCGTTTGGGTGGGAACCAGCGCATCGAGGCCATCGTGGCAATGATGGCGGATCAGGTGCGCCGCGCGCGCGCGATGACGCTTTATATGCGCCCCTCTCCTGTGCGCTCGAATGCAGATCACCGGGCGGTTTACGCGGCCATCGCAGCAGGCCAGCCGGATCAGGCGCGCAGCCTGCATCAAAGCCACAGGCGCGCCGCACGCGACATATTGGTCGGCCTGCTGGCCAAGCACAAATTGCATCGCCTTTAATTGCATAAAACTGTTGAATTTCTACGGACATTGGCTGCGTAAAACGTTACGATTGAAAAAACGCAGCTAATCAAGGGCGCAGAATGGAAAACACGCGACAGACAGCCGTCATCGGCTTGGGCTCCATGGGGTATGGCATCGCCTTATCGGCGCTGCGCGGGGGGCATCAGACTTATGGATTTGATGTGAACGCGGAACAAGCTGCGCGTTTCCTTGCCGACGGCGGGCAGACTGGCGCGCTTGGCGATCTTGCCCCGCAGCTAGAGGTCGTGGTGGTCGTTGTGCTGAACGCTGCCCAGACGGAATCCGTGTTGTTCGGCGACAACGGGGTGGTGGCAGACTTGGCCAATGGGGCGGTCGTTATCGCTTGTGCCACGGTGCCTCCGGACTTTGCAAAATCCATGAGTGCCAGATGCGCGGAATATGGTGTGCACTATCTGGATGCGCCAATCTCGGGCGGGTCGATCAAGGCGGCTCAGGGTAAGTTGTCGATCATGGCGGCGGGCACGCCAGAAGCATTTGACGCCGCGCGCCCTGTTCTGGACAGCATCGCCGAAACGGTTTTTGAACTGGGGGACAGCGCCGGGGCGGGATCGGCGATGAAGGCCGTCAACCAACTGCTGGCAGGGGTGCATATCGCAACCATGGCCGAAGCGCTGACCTTTGGTATGACGCAAGGGGTCAGCCCGGACAAGTTTGTCGAGGTGATCAGCAAATGTGCGGGCACCAGCTGGATGCTGGAAAACCGCGCACCGCACATTGTTGCGGGCGATTACACACCGCATAGTTCGGTGAACATCTGGCCCAAGGATCTTGGTATCGTGCTCGATATAGCCAAAAACGCGCAGTTCAGCGCGCCGATCACAGCAGCCGCCCTTCAACAGTTTGTCGCGGCAGCGGGGCAGGGATTGGGCCACGAGGATGACGCGGCCGTCGCCAAAGTATACGCGCGCAACGCCGGGCTCACGCTGCCCGGTGAAAGCTGAAGACAGGGAATAAGGCAGAGCAGATGAATACTATCCTTGGCTGTATTGCTGATGACTTTACCGGTGCCACTGATCTTGCAGGGTTGCTCGCGCGTTCCGGTATGCCCGTATCTTTGCGCATTGGTGTACCACAGGAACCGCCCACCGATACGGCTCCGTTTGAGGTCATCGCACTCAAATGCCGGACCGCGCCGGTGGATGCGGCGGTGGCCGAATGCCTCGCTGCTTTAGAGTGGCTGCGCAGTTCCGGTGCCACACGCTTTTTCTGGAAGTATTGTTCGACTTTCGACAGTACCTCTGAAGGCAACATCGGTCCGGTTGCAGAGGCGCTGATGGCGGCCCTGAACGCGGATCAGACGATCTATTGCCCGGCCTTTCCGGAAAATGGGCGCTCAATTTTCATGGGGAACCTGTTTGTCGGGCAACACCCCCTGTCCGAAAGCCCGATGAAGGATCACCCCCTTACGCCTATGCGGGACAGCAACCTGATGCGCCTGCTGAAACCACAGGTGACGCGCCCCGTTGGATTAATCGACCGTCTGACCGTTGCACGCGGCACGGACGCTGTGCGGGTCGCGATGCAGGATCACGCAAGCAAAGATACCGCTCATATCGTTGTCGACGCGGTCGCAAATGAGGATCTGTCGGTGATTGCCGAGGCGTGCCGGGATATGCCGCTTTTGACCGGAGGGAGTGCGCTCGCCATGCCGCTGCCAGCGCTGTATCTACGCGACGGGCTTATAGAAGCAGACACAGTCATTCGCCAAAAACCTGACGTGGTCGCTGATGGCATCGTTCTATCGGGTAGCTGTTCAGCAATGACGCAAACGCAGGTCGCAAAGTACCTTACGAAAGCACCCGGCTTTCGGCTTAACCCGCTGGAACTGGCCGAAGAGGGTCCAGAAAAGGCGCTCGAATGGCTTCAGAACCAAGCGCTAAACGCGATGCCGCTGATCTACGCCACGGCTGAACCCGCCGACGTTCTGGCAGCGCAAGCGAAACTGGGTGTCGCCCGGGCCGGTGAAATTGTGGAAGACGCGCTGGCACAGCTGGCCGTTCTTGCGCGGGATCGCGGCGCCAGACGGTTTGTCGTGGCGGGGGGCGAGACATCAGGCGCGGTGACCAAGGCGCTTGGGGTGTCTCAGCTTGATATCGGTTCTGAAATTGCGCCCGGCGTGCCTTGGACGTATTGCGAAAGCGCAGGCAAACACATCGCGCTGACGCTCAAATCAGGTAATTTTGGCGATGCAGATTTCTTTGCCAAAGCGATTGAGGTGCTGGACGCGTCATGACCGCAGAAAATCGCCTCAGGGAACAGATCTGCCAGTTGGCGAAATCTATGTTTGACCGTGGTTTGACGGGCGGCAGTACCGGCAATATCTCGGCGCGCACGGATGATGGGGGACTTTTGGTCTCGCCAACCGGTACAAGTTTCGGGCGCCTTGATCCGGGTCGGTTAAGCCGCTTTGATGCAACGGGAAAATTGATCGGAGGTGATGCGCCGACCAAGGAAATGCCCTTGCATTCAGCATTTTATGATACCCGTTCGACCGCAGGGGCGGTTGTGCACTTGCATTGCTGTCACGCTGTCGCGCTTTCCATGATGCCGGACGCGGATGAAGACAATTTTCTGCCGCCGCTGACGCCCTATGCCATCATGAAGCTTGGCAAGGTCAGGCTGTTGCCGTTCTTTCGGCCCGGTGATGCGGCAATGGGCAAGGCCGTGCGCAGTCTGGCGGGCAAACGCAGCGCGGTGATGTTGGCCAACCATGGCCCGGTGGTTGCCGGAAAAGACGTGGAGGCGGCGTGCAACGCGATCGAAGAGCTTGAGGATACCGCACGGTTGGCGTTGATGACACGCGGGCTTCAGCCCCGGATGCTGAATGCGGCACAGATCACCGATATCGTGACGCACTTTGACGTAGATTGGGAGGAATGATGCAGTTTTCTGCGAACTTGGGCTTTCTTTGGACCGACCGTCCTCTGCCGGAGGCGATACATGCCGCAAAGGCAGCGGGCTTTGATGCGGTTGAATGCCATTGGCCCTACGCAGAAGCTGCACAAGACGTCGTTGCAGCACTGAAAGCGACCGGTCTGCCCATGCTCGGGCTCAATACGCTGCGCGGAAATCTGGATGCGGGCGAAAACGGATTATCCGCCTTGCCCGGTCGAGAGGTGGAAGCACGCGCCGCCATTGATCAGGCGATCAGCTATGCGCAGGCGATCGGGGCGCAAAACGTGCATGTGATGGCGGGCTTTGCACAGGGTGTCATCGCTGAAAACTGCTTTGTGGAGGCGTTGGAATACGCCTGTGAACAAGCGGGACCGCATGGCATCAATATTTTAATTGAACCGTTAAACCACTATGATGCGCCGGGGTATTTCCTGAGCACGACAACGCATGCGCAAGAGATTATCACCCGAGTTAGTGCATCAAACCTGAAGCTGATGTTCGACTGTTATCACGTCCAGCTGATGGAGGGCGATCTGAGTAACAGACTTGCGCGCCTGATGCCGGTGATCGGGCATATCCAGTTCGCGCGTGTGCCGGATCGGGGTCCGCCCATTGGGGGCGAAGTCAACTACCCGCATATCTTTGGCGTGATCAAAGGGTTGGGGTGGAACAAACCCCTCGGGGCTGAGTATAAATCAACGCAGCCAACGGATGATACGCTGGCGTGGATGCCGGACTTGCCAGACTGAGGGTCATGCGATCACGTCAGTAAAGCGGCCCCTGATGCCCTGACAGGGCGTCACCAGTCAAATCTGATATGCTCAAGCCGTCTGCTGCGGACCCCGCAGGAACCAATCAAGCGAGATGAACGGCAAATAAATGCCTGACCTGATTTGCGCGCCAGCAAATACTTTGGTCTCAGGCTGGCTTCCTGATCATTCATCCTGATAAGATATGCTCATGTCACAAAAGAACAAAATAACCATCGGCTTCTTGATTTTCCCGGGCTTCCCCATGGCCTGTCTGACCTCAATGATTGAACCGTTGCGCGCGGCGAATGAGATCGCGGAGGTGGATGCGTTCGACTGGGTAATTTTGTCCGAGGACGGGAATACGGTGACATCCAGCGCGCAGGTTGTTTTTCAGGCCGACGCGGGGCTGCATGATGTGCATGACATTGATCAGCTGTACCTGATGGCGGCCCCTGCCAGCTCTTTTGCGGACCCCTCCAGGTCTGATGCTCAGTTGCGCAAACTGGAACGCCATGGCGTGACTTTGGGTGCGGTCAGTGGTGGGGTTTTCCCACTGGCCAGAGCGGGCTTGTTGCAGGGTTTTCGCACATCGGTTCACTGGTGTTACGCCGCGGCCTTCGCCCAAGAGTTCCCGCGCATTTCTGCCACAAACGAAGTGATTTCCATTGACCGTCGCCGCATCACGGTGTCAGGCGCCGCCGCTGGCTTTGATCTTGCGCTGCATCTCGTGGCAGAGCAGCTGGGGCAGGGCGTTTCCACCGAAGTTGCCTGCTGGTTTCAACATGCGCTTGTGCGCGGTCAAGGCGTCGATCAGAGGGTGCCGACGGTGCGCGCGGAAAGCACGGATGATATGCTGCCCACAGTCGTCAGGGAATCCATCGAGTTGTTCAGCAGCCATATCGAGGACCCGGTGAAAGTCGCCGATGTGGCAGATATCGTCGGCGTTTCTGCGCGGCAGCTTGAGCGCATGTTTCGCAAAGCCACAGGCCACAGTCCATTGCAGTATTACCGCATGATGCGGATGAACGCCGCGCGTCAACTCGTGCGCTATTCCAACGATAATATGACGGCGATTGCCCTGGCGGTGGGCTATGCATCTGCCACGCCCATGATCCAGAACTACAAGGAGGTCTTTGGACTTCACCCGGCAGAGGATCGCGAAAAGGTAAATCTGTTCAGGGTCCGCAAGAACCTCGCAGTGCCCGTGGTGTCCTAAACGACGGCCCGCGCTACGGTCATCAGGGCATGATGCAACGTGCCAGCGGACGAACGCGGCCCCAGTACTTGAAAGCCTTGCGCCTCAGCGTGGCAGTTCAAAAAACAACCGATGTGATGTATCGTCGTGCGCTGACCATCGCCTGCCACCATCCGTCTGGCCGGGGCGGGGCATAAGCGCTCGAACAGGTCGACAACACCGGCGCCTGTGACATCGAAAACAACCCATCCGTCCGTTTGTTCAGTGACGGAGGCCGCATCTTGCAGCGACGCCTTGAGGTCATCGGCCAGTAATTCATGCGTCTCGAACGGTGCAGACACCATCCATTGATCGGGTCCGGTCCAGAAGGCGGCAAAAGGCTCGCCGATAACAGCTCTGGCAGGGCCGGGCGCGGTTGCTCCGATATATGTACTGAGCGCGTTGGCGCAGCGTGCTTCCTGCCCATGGCGCGCTGAAACAGATGCCAGCGCAAGGCCGAAGTTCTCCGAAATCCGGATCGTGCCGATCTTATCGGCGCGTGGCGCAGACGCTCCCAAGGCGGATGTTGGTGATAGGTTATGCACGCAGGCGTTCTCCGTCCGGGTCTATGAAATGGGCGCTGACGATCTCGACTTGTGTTTCATACTCTGTCAGCGGGCTGACCAGCCGCATGACTTCACCGATGCGCGCATCGCCGTTCTTTACAAAGGCCAATGCGATATGGTGGCCAAGGTTTGGTGAATAGCAGGCCGACGTGACATAGCCTTGGCTATGGGCCGCGTCCACCGGACCAGAAGCCGCCATCAGATGTGCGCCTGCCGGGGTTTCCCTGTCGGCGTTGACGGGTTTAATCCCGACCTGCCGAAACGCATCCGGCTCGTTCAGGCCCTCGCGTCGCGACAGAACCGCACCGATGCTGTCTTTTGCCTGACTGACCATCCGCCCCAGACCGAGGTTCAGCGCCGTGGTGGTACCGTTCAGTTCGTTCCCCGCAGCGTGGCCCTTTTCGATCCGCATCACGCTGAGCGCTTCGGTGCCGTAAGGGGTGATGTCATATTCCGCGCCCACCTGCATAAGGCGTCGCATCAACGCATCGCCATAGCGGGTCGGCACGGCGATTTCATAGGCGAGCTCCCCACTGAAGGAGATACGAAAGAGCCGTGCGCGCAGCCCACCGCAGACCGTGATGTTGCCACAGCCCATGAAGGGAAAGGCTTCCTTGCTCAGGTCATAGTCCGCATCAACGATGCGTTGCAAAACCGCACGGGAATTTGGACCGGCAACAGCGAACTGTGCCCAGCTTTCGGTGGTGGAAATCAGTTGCACATCCAGACCAGGGAACAGACACTGATGCACGAATTCCATGTGCCGATAGACGTTTACCGCGTTCGCGGTTGTGGTTGTCACCACGAAATGGTCTTCGGCAAGGCGCCCGGCGGTGCCGTCATCCATGGCGATGCCATCCTCGCGCAGCATCAGGCCATAGCGCGTTTTGCCCACGGCCAGTTTGGCAAAGCCATTGCAGTAAACCTTGTTGAGGAAGGTCGCAGCATCACTGCCCTGCACATCCACCTTGCCCAGCGTCGTGACATCGCACACCCCGACCGACCGGCGCGTTGCCAGCACTTCACGATCAACACTTTCGCGCCAATGTGTTTCATGCGGCAACGGAAACCACTGTGCGCGCAGCCAGTTTCCCACTTCGACAAAAACCGCACCGCGCTCTTTGGCCCATTCGTGGCTCGGTGTTTTGCGGACCGGCTTGAAATCCTTGCCAACCGAGCGACCTGCAAGTGCACCCAGAGCCACGGGTGTGTAAGGCGGGCGGAACATCGTTGTCCCCACTTCGGGGATCGATTTTCCGGCCATTTCGGCCATGATCGCCAACCCGCCCATATTCGAGGTTTTGCCCTGATCCGTTGCCATGCCAAGCGTGGTGTAGCGCTTGAGGTGCTCAACGGAGCGAAACCCTTCCTGATGGCTCAGCTTGACATCCTTGACGGTAACGTCGTTCTGCTGATCGAGCCAGGCGCGGCTTGCGCCCTCTACGTACCAAAATGGCGTCACGGACACCTCAGCATCCTCGGCCTTTGGCAGTTTGGGCAACCGGCCTTTCAGACCCAACGCTGCTTTTGCCGCCTGCGCGCCGCCGCGCAATGCGCCCATGGTCGACAGATCACCGCGGGCGGCACCTGCGACCGTCATGCCGGGGGGCAGTGACGGGCCCGGTACAAATGCGGCAAGCTTTTCATTCCACACCGGGCGGCCACCGTGATGACAGGTCATATGCACATTGGGGTTCCAGCCGCCTGACACGGCCAAGGCACCACATTCGATGACGCGCGGGCTGCCGTCGGGCATTTGCACGTCGATAAAGGTGAGGCCAAGGCGACCTCTGGTATCGACGACCTGCGCCCCGGCGATTACTTCGAAATCGGTGCTCAGGGGGGCCGTTTCGCGTGTGTCGATAACTGCAGCGACCTTGATACCTTTGCCTGTCAGGTCGCGAGCGGTCTGATGCCCCTCGTCCGAATTTGTGAACACAGCGATCCGATGCGCCGGCGCGGCCCCGAAGCGGTTCACATAGCTACGCACGGCGGAGCCCAGCATGATGCCGGGTCGGTCGTTGTTGTTAAAGGCAATCGGGCGTTCGGTTGCGCCACCGCAGAGGATCGCGTTTTGCGTGTAAATGCGCCACAGAACCTGACGCGCCTTACCCGCTTGGGGTGTCCGCAGATGATCGCTGACCCGTTCAACTGCACCGTAAATTCCGTGGTCAAATGCGCCAAGGATCGTTGTGCGGGGCATCAACCGCACATTTGGCAGGCTTGCAAGCTCTGCCAGCGCAGTCATGGCCCAGTCACTGCCGGTTTGATCATCGACGCTGAGAACTTCGCTGTTCAAGCGCCCGCCCATGCGGAAATCTTCATCGGCAAGGATCACATCCGCACCGGATCGACCAGCGGTCAGGGCCGCCATCAACCCCGAGGGTCCCGCACCAATGATCAGAAGGTCACAATGCAGGAACCCTTTATCGTAATCGTCGGGGTCTGCCTTTAGGGACAAAGACCCAAGACCAGCGGCCTGTCGGATGATCGGCTCGTAGAGCTTTTCCCAAAAGGCGGCGGGCCACATGAACGTCTTGTAATAAAACCCGGCTGTCAGAAAGTTTGACAGGCGGTCGTTGATCGCCAGCAGATCAAAGCGCAGCGTTCCAAGGCGGTTTTGGCTTTTCGCCCACAACCCGTCGTAAAGCTCGGTTGTGGTGGCGCGCGTGTTGGGTTCCTGACGTGCGCCGCCGCGCAGTTCCACCAGCGCGTTTGGTTCCTCGGACCCTGCGGTCAGCGGGCCGCGCGGACGGTGATATTTAAACGACCGGCCCATAAGCCGCACATTGTTTGCCAGTAATGCGGAAGCCAGCGTATCGCCGGGGTGCCCTGTGTATTGGGTGCCGTCGAAATTGAATTTCAGTGTTTGGGTGCGGTCAATCTGGCCGCCCTCGACCCTGTTGATCTGGCTCATATGCTGCGCCCCCGCGCGCGCGCGACGTCGCGCGCCATCTCAACTGACGTTATCTCATGGGTAATGGTATTGCGGGTCACGACCAGCCAGGACCGATCGCCCCCCTCATGAAACCAAAGCTCGCGCAAGAGCCCCGCGGGGTTTTCACGAATGTATTGATATTCGTAGAAATCCTGCGCTGCGGTGTCCGTCTGAGGATCGGGCCGGTCGATCAACGATGCGTCCCCAAGATAGGTGAATTCGGAGCTGTCGCGCGGGCCAAGAAGGGGGTGATTAATGATCATCAGTGCAAATTGGGCTGTGCGCCCATCCCTTTCTCATCAATCATGCGCCCTTTTTCGAACCGGTCAAAGCGGAAGGCCGTTGCGGTCGGGTGCGGCGCGTCCTTGGCCAGCAGATGGGCAAAGCAGAAACCGGATGCAGGCGTTGCCTTGAAGCCCCCGTAACACCACCCGCCATTGAAATAGAGCCCGTCGATGTGCGTCCGGTCTATGATCGGTGAGCCATCCATCGACATATCCATGATCCCGCCCCACATGCGCAAAAGGCGCGCGCGGCCCATCATCGGGAAAATCGCCATGCCACCCTCGCAGACGTCTTCGAGTACGGGAAGATTGCCGCGCTGCGCATAGGAATTATACCCGTCCAGATCGCCGCCAAAGACCAAACCACCCTTGTCGGACTGGCTGCAATAAAAATGCCCTGCACCGAATGTGATGACACCCGGCAAGACGGGTTTCAGACCTTCGCTGACAAAGGCCTGCAAGACGTGGCTTTCCATGGGCAGGCGCATGTCGACTTTGGACATCAATCGCCCCGAAGATCCGGCAACCGCGCAGCCGATCTTGCCCGCGCCGACAAAGCCGCGCGAGGTTTCGACACCGGTACAGCGGCCGTTTTCAACGCGAAAACCCGTCACTTCACAGTTCTGGATGATGTCGACGCCTCGGCTGTCGGCGCCGCGCGCGTACCCCCAGGCCACCGCGTCGTGTCGCACTGTGCCGCCCCTGTGTTGGGCCAGACCACCCTTGATCGGGAAGCGCGCGTTTTCGAAATTGAGGAAGGGATAGCGTGCCCTGATCTCATCAACGCTTAAAAGATCAGCATCGATTCCGTTCAACCGCATGGCATTGCCGCGTCGGATAAAGGCATCCCGCTGCGCATCCGTATGAATCAGGTTCAATATCCCGCGCTGGCTGACCATCGCGTTATAATTGAAATCCTGCTCCAGTCCTTCCCAGAGCTTGAGCGCGAATTCGTAAAAGGGCGCGTTGCCATCCAGCAGATAGTTTGATCGCACGATCGTGGTATTGCGCCCGACGTTGCCGCCACCAATCCATCCCTTTTCAAGAACGGCGATCTTTTTATGCCCGAATTCCTTCGCAAGATAATAGGCGGTGGCAAGACCATGCCCGCCGCCCCCAATGATGACGATGTCATAGTGGCTTTTGGGTTCAGGGTCGCGCCACGCAGGCGCCCAGCCTTTGTGCCCTGTCAGCGCTTCTTTGATGACCTGAAAACCTGAATATCGCATTGGCTATCCTCTTGATCCGAAAATGGCAGGGTTTTTGCACCTTGCCAGTCTGAAACCGGACATGCTTATCCTCAAATACGACGCGCATCACGTGCTGCGATGATATGTGTTGGCGCAAGACTTGTACCGGCCCGGTTTCACCCGCAGTATCGCAGCCGAAGCGGAGGTGGCATGTTGGCGAGCATCCAGTTGACTGAGGACGAAGCGGCGGTGCTTGACGGGCAGACCGGATCGCAAGGTCATCGTATGGCATTGCAAATTGTGCTGGAGGCCGCGCAAATTCTGGGAGCTGACCGGCTGGTGCCGATCCATTCTGCTCATATTGACGGGTGTCTTTATCATGGCGCGTCCGGGACCCTTTTTTGCGAGCGATTGGTTGAGCTTGGCGCACAAACTGCTGTGCCTGCGACGACCAATGTGGGTGCTTTGAACCTCTTGAAACCCGCGCAATCCCGCCTGTCCGGCGAGGCGCGGAAAATGGCGTTTCGGTTAATGGTTGCGCACGAACGGTTGGGCTGCATTCCCAGCTGGACCTGCGCGCCCTATCAGGCGGGTGCGCGCCCGGCTTTTGGCACGCAGGTCGCATGGGGGGAATCCAACGCGGTGGCTTTTTGCAACAGTGTTCTGGGCGCGCGCACCAATCGGTATGGTGACTTTCTGGACATTGCCTGCGCAATTGCGGGCCGCGCGCCTTATTATGGGCTGCACCTTGCCGAAAACCGACATGCGACCCTCTTGCTCGACCTGACTGACATCCCTGCCGAATGGCAGCAGGATGAGGTTTTCTTTCCGGTCCTTGGCGCATTGATCGGTCGTCTGGCAGGCGCGCGCGTTTGCGCCGTTAAGGGTATCGTCGGCACACCGGGTGAGGATCAGCTCAAGGCATTATGCGCGGGTGCGGCGTCAACCGGGGCGGTGGGGCTTGTCCATCTGATTGGCATCACGCCTGAGGCCCCTGATCAGGCAACCGCATTCGGGGGCACCAAAGCCCGTGAAGTTATCGCGATCACACCGCGCATGATGATCGCTGCCAAACAGGATCTGAGCCGTGCGGATAGCGGTCACATTGATGCGGTGGCCTTGGGCAGTCCCCATTTTTCATCCGATGAATGTCGCTCGCTGCTCGAGATGGCGGGTGGCATACCGTTCAAAGTGCCGGTCTATGTTTGCCTCGGCCGTCACAGTATGACCGATCTGGAAAAGGACCGCACAGCGCAGGCGCTTGAGGCTTTGGGCGTTGTGTTTGTTCTGGACACCTGCGTGGTTGTGACGCCAATTCTGCCTGATCACCCCGGTGTTTTGATGACCAACTCCGCCAAATTTGCCCATTATGCCAAAGGAAATACTGGCTATGACCCGGTTTTTGGAAGCCTGAAAAACTGTGTCGCAAGTGCCCGCGCAGGCCGGGTTATCTGCTCTGGGGGGGCTTGGTGATGCGGTGGCAGGCGGAGGTGTTATGCGCAGGCGTCACCCGCGGCGAGGTCTTGCGCATGGACGCGCCGTTGAGTTTCTGGGGCGGTGTTGATCCGGCTTCCTCCAAAGTGGTGCTGGCAGGCCACCCACAACGGGGCGCGCCGATCACAGGTAAGGTCGTCGTTCTGCCGCACCTGATCGGGTCAAGCAGCTCGTCAGCGGTGCTGCTTGAGCTGATTTACCGCAAACTCAGCCCGCTTGCGCTGATCCTCGGGCAGCGCGACGCAATCCTGCCCATCGGCGTGGTTGTCGCCCGGCAGATGGGCTGGCGCGCACCTGCGGTTGTGCTCCTGCCAGACCCGCCTTTTGTGTCAGGCGATATGCTGTCCATTGCCAAAGATGGCTCGATTTTGACAACTGGTTCGCGGAATACGAGCCGCTGACCCACGACCAATGGCTTACCTGAGCGGTTCGGTTTTCTGATCTGGATCAAAGCGGGGCTGTTTGTGACAAGTGTATTTCTTGGAGGTGAAACGGGAGGGTATCAGACCACATGGATTATGGATCGTATTTCGCAAAGACGCTTTCAAGCCTGAAAGAAGAGGGTAACTACCGCGTATTCGCTGAACTTGAACGGAAACGGGGCGCTTTCCCACGGGCGCAGTCACATGGCGGCCAGACCGAGAAACCGGTGACGATCTGGTGTTCGAATGACTATCTTGGCATGGGGCAACACCCCGACGTGCTGCGCGCGATGCATGATGCGCTGGACCGCTGCGGTGCGGGGGCAGGTGGGACGCGTAATATTTCAGGCACGACCCACGATCATGTGAAGCTCGAAGCTGAGCTTGCGGATTTACACGGCAAAGAAAGCGCATTGCTTTTTACCTCCGGCTATGTGTCCAACTGGGCCGCGCTGGGGACGCTGGCGGGCAGAATTCCTGACTGTCTTGTGCTGTCAGATGCGCTCAACCATGCGTCGATGATCGAAGGCATCCGCCATTCCAAAGCAGAACGTCAGATTTGGAAACACAATGATCTGGCGGACCTCGAGGCCAAACTGGCGCAACAACCGCTCGATCGGCCCAAGTTGATCGCATTCGAGAGCGTTTATTCCATGGATGGCGACATCGCACCCATTGCTGAAATCTGCGATCTGGCGGATAAATACAACGCCATGACATATCTGGATGAAGTCCACGCGGTTGGCCTTTACGGCGCGCGCGGCGGTGGCATTGCAGATCGCGAAGGACTGATGGACCGGCTGACTGTGATCCAAGGCACTCTGGGCAAAGCCTTTGGCGTCGTGGGCGGCTATATCGCGGCATCCGCTGATTTGTGCGATTTTGTGCGCAGTTTTTCCAGCGGGTTTATCTTTACTACAGCTCTACCGCCTGCCGTGGCCGCGGGGGCAGCAGCCTCCGTCCGCCATCTCAAGACGTCGCAGACAGAACGCGACGCGCATCAAAACCGTGTGGCCGAGGTGCGCGCGCGGCTGGATGGCCTCGGCATTCCGCATGAGATGAACCCGAGCCATATCATTCCGGTGATGGTGGGCTGTCCGGTCAAATGCAAATACATTTCCGATATTCTGATGCGGGATTTCGGCGTCTACATCCAGCCGATCAATTACCCGACGGTTCCGAAGGGGACGGAGCGTTTGCGCATCACCCCGTCCCCGGTCCACAGCGCCGCAGACATCGACCATCTGGTGGCCGCATTGGGTGAACTGTGGACGCAATGCGAGTTGGCGCGTCTGCCCATGGCCGCGCAATGACGTGATGTCTTTGAGTGGCTTGTTGTGGGGGGCGTAAGCTGGCAAATTGCAGGCGATGACGCCTGTGTTCTATTCCTTTCGCCGCTGCCCTTACGCGATGCGCGCACGTCTTGCGCTGGTATCTGCGCAGGTTCCCGTGTGCCTGCGCGAAGTCGTGCTGAAAGACAAGCCGCAGGCGTTTCTGAACGCCTCGCCCAGCGGCACAGTCCCCTGTCTGGTCACGGATCAGGGCGTGATCGACGAGAGCCTCGATATCATGATCTGGGCGTTGAAGCAGAACGACCCGGAGAGATTGTTGGACATGCCCGACACCGGCTGGCAATTGATCGAAACCTGCGATGGTCCATTCAAAGCGGCGCTTGATCGCACGAAATATGCCACACGATACCCGGAGTCCGACCAAGGGGTGGCGCGCGCACAGGCGGCTGAGTTTTTATATGCGCTTGAGGCGCAGCTTTCGCAGTCTTTGTTTGGCAAGGCAACGCTGGCCGATCTGGCGATTTTACCCTTTGTGCGGCAATTCGCATTCATCGATAAACCGTGGTTTGATGCGCAGGACTGGCCACGGCTCCGGCACTGGCTGGCGCAGTTTCTCGCAAGTGACGCCTTTTCGGCGATCATGCCGAAATACCCGCAATGGCAACCGGGTCATGACGCTGTTGGTTTTCCGTAGCGCACCTCTGAACGCGCGCAAGCCGCGTTGACCTGCGTGTTAGCGCTCACTAGAAGGCCAGTACGGTCTTGATTGCCGGTCAACCCGGCCTTTTTTGGATTACCATCTATGCCTCACCCTTCGCAGAAGTATTCCTTGGTTGCAGATATTGGCGGTACGAACACGCGCGTGGCTTTATGCGATGGTGTAGACGTGCTCAAACCCACGATCCGGCGCTATCGCAATGCGGAAAATGACGGGTTCACCTCCGTTCTGGCGCAGTATCTTGCCGCCGAGGGGAATGTGCGGCCAAAGGCTGTCTGTGTTGCGATCGCAGGGCCCGTCAATGGCGGCAAGGGGCGGCTGACCAATCTTGACTGGGACATGGATGCCGAAGAAATAGCCAAGGCGACAGGGGCCGTACATGTGGCCTTGCTCAATGACTTGCAGGCGCAGGGATATGCGCTTGATCAACTGGCATCCGATGATCTTGCCTGCGTGCGCCAAGGGTCTGCAACGGCCAAAGGCAACGCGCGTCTTGTCGTAAACCTTGGGACGGGGTTCAATGCCTCCCCGGTTTTCATGACGCAGGCTGGTGCCTATGTGGCCACGTCTGAAAGCGGCCATGCCAACATGCCGATCCGAACGGATCAGGACCTGCGGCTCTGTGCGTTCATCGAGAAACATCACGGGTTTGCCGCGATTGATGACATCCTGTCGGGTCGCGGGCTGGAGCGTGTCTTTGCCTTCGTGGCGCATGAGGCTGGCGAAAGTCGCGTGTTGAACTCGGCAGCCATCATGTCCGCGTGTGTGGATGACAGCGATGACCTTTCGGTCGAAACTGTGCAGTATTTCGTGCGCCTGACGGCGATGGTCATTGCCAATCTTGCGTTGGTGCAACTGCCCTTCGGTGGCATTTATCTGGTGGGCGGGCTGTCGGGCGCAATCGCGCCGTTCATGAAGGACGCGAATTTCGAAGCGGCGTTTCTGGACAAAGGCCGCTTTGCAGATTTCATGACGGATTTTGGCATATATGTCGTGCAGGACGATTATGCCGCGCTGAAAGGCAATGCGGCCTATCTGAACGGTGTTTTGCAGGGCTAAACGTCAGACATCAAAGAAAACAGTTTCCCGCGCGCCCTGCAGGTGAATGTCAAAGTGATAGCTGTCTCCCTCGCGCCGGGCGATCAGGGTGTCGCGCCGGTCTTGCGGTACATATCCTGACAGCACGGGGTCAATGTCGTGCGCTTGGCTGTCCTGCGGGAAATACATCCGTGTGTTCAGCCCGATGTTGATCCCCCGCGCAAAAATCCAGAGGGTGAGGTGAGGGGCCATCACCTTGCCGCCCTGTGCCGGAACGCATCCCGGTTTGATGGTTTCAAACGAAAATACACCTGTATCAAAGTCCGTCGCCACGCGCCCCCACCCGGTGAACCCATCTGTTCCTGCCAAGCCGCCCTCGGCATCCGCCTGCCAGACCTCAATGATTGCATCTTTTATAGCTTCGCCCGCGCCGTCAAAAATGAAACCTTGCACCTCGACACGCTCACCTTGCGTATCTGGCCCTGCAAGGGCGCGGCCCAGTTCTTGTGGATAAATACTCAGTCCCGCCATGACGGGCATGAGACCGATGTGGACATAGGGGCCAGCGGTTTGCGACGCGGTTTCCTGTTTGGGGGTATCAGGCAGGATCATGGTCAATTCCCCTCGGGCCGGTTCTCAAAGGGGGTGGAACGTGCCCCGCGCAGGACGATGTCAAAGCGATAGGCGATACTGTCAAACGGTTCGCTCCTCTCCATGTCCAGCGGGGCAACCAACAGCTCTTTGGCGCGCTGGTCGGGAACCGCCTGATAGATCGGGCAAAGCTTCAGCAGCGGGTCGCCTTCAAAATACATCTGTGTTATCAGGCGTTGTGCAAATGCGGTGCCAAAGACCGAGAAATGGATATGCGCAGGGCGCCAGCTATTGGGACCGTTTGGCCAAGGGTAGGCGCCCGGTTTGATCGTGTGAAACCGAAAGGCACCGTCCTGATCGGTGAGGGCTCTGCCACAACCGCCAAAATTCGGATCCAGCGGTGCGAAATAGCTGTCGTTCGCATGACGATAGCGCCCGCTGGCATTGGCCTGCCAGATTTCGACCAGCGTATGTGGGACGGGTCGCGCCTGTTCATCCAGAACGCGCCCATGCACGATGATCCGCTCGCCTATCGGGAGGCCTGTGGTTTTGTGGTTTTGCAGCAGATCACTGTCGCTCACCGTGATCTGCGCCGGGCCGAATGTGGGGCCTGACAGCTCGCTTATGGTCGGGTCCATCGCGATGAGAGGTTGCGCAGGCGCACGCAACCGGCTGGTTTTATAGGCCGGTGCAAGGGCGGGCGGATGTACCTGCCAGTTTCTGGGGGGCAGCGCGCGTTTGCTCATTCACCTGCATCTTCCATTTCCGCATAGGTCTGCTTGGCCAGTTTGATCGCGCGGTTTGCGGCGGGCACCCCGGCATAGATCGCCACATGCTGAAAGGCTTCCATCACATCCTGCGGGCTGGCACCTGTACGCGCGGTGGCCCTTATGTGCATCGGGATTTCATCAAAATTTCTGGTGGCGGCAAGCAAGGCAAGCGTCAGCATGGAGCGTTCGCGCAGGCTGATGCCGTCGCTGGCCCAGACCGTGCCCCATGCCGCTTCGGTGATCAGTGTCTGAAACGGCGTCTCAATCGGGTGCCGCTCGGCCTCTGTCTTGTCGACATGCGCGTCTCCGAGAACGGCGCGCCTTATGGACATGCCATCTTCAAACCGATCGCTCATTGGTGCCTCCCTCGTCTGTTTGCCACAGGCAGGGTGTCAAATATTGCGCCCTTTGAATAGAGGCCTTTATGCCCTGTTGTCGCCTCAAGCAAAAACGGCGACCCGTGGGGCCGCCGTTTTGTCGAATTCTTTATCCGTAGACCAGATTGGGTAGCCAAGTGATCACCTGCGGAAAGAACATGCAGATCACGAGGGCCACGATTTGCAGCGCAAGGAAGGGCAGTGCTGCCTTGAAGATATCCGTCATCGGGATTTCGGGCGGTGCCACGCCGCGCAGGTAGAACAGCGCATAGCCAAAGGGCGGCGACAGGAACGACATCTGCATGTTGACCAGATAAAGCACCCCAAACCACAGCACCAGATCGTTCGGATCGGTCATGCCAAAAGGCTCCGGCCCCATGGCTTTGATGATCGGCACAAAGATCGGCACGCACAAAAGCAGGATGCCGACCCAGTCAAGGAACATGCCCAGAACGACCAGCACGATCATCATGATGATCAGGATGCCCCATGGCCCAAAACCGGTGGCGGCAAGGCTGTCCTGCACGAATTGCTGGCCACCTTCGAGCACGTAAAGACCAACGAAAATGGTCGCACCAAACATGATCCAGATGACCATTGCGCTGGCTTTCAGCGTGGTCAGGCAGGCCTCGCGGACCGTTGGCCAAGTCAGCTTGCGGTGGATGGCCGCGACGATAAACGCGCCAAACGTCCCGATGCCTGCCGCCTCAACCGGTGTCGCGACGCCGGAAAAGATCACACCCAGCACCACGGCGATCAAGGCAATTGGCGCGGACATTTTACCGATCAGACGGATCTTTTCCTGCGTTGATATCCGCTCTTCGATGGGAATGGGCGGGCCAAGGGTTGGATTGATCGCGCTGCGCAGCAGAACATACAGAATGTACATGCCCGACAGCATCAGACCGGGAATGACGGCCCCGATAAACAATTCCCCAACGGATTGTTCCGCCACAACCGCATAGATGATCGCGAGGATGGAGGGCGGGATCAGGATGCCCAGCGTACCCCCGGCCATGATCGAACCCATGGCAATCTTGGGGTCATAGCCACGTTTCAACATAGCGGGCAAGGCGATGATACCCATGGTCACCACGGCGGCACCGATCACGCCGACCATCGCAGCAAGCACAGTAGAGGCGATGATCGTTGCGGCAGCCAGACCCCCGCGCACCCCGCCCAGCACCTTATAGATCACATCGAACATATCGTTGATGATCCCCGCCCGCTCAAGCATGGCGGCCATAAAGATAAACAGCGGAATGGCCGATAACTGGTAGTTCGTCATCAGCGGAAAGATGCGGCTTGGAACGATGTTGAGCGATTGTGCGTCCCCAAGGATAAAGAGGAAGACACAGGCCAGACCACCGGTCACAAAGGCCAACGGCAAGCCTGCCATCAAAAGCGCCAACAGGCTGCCGAACATGATGAGCGTTAGAAGCTCAATTCCGATTTCAATGCCCATTTTTTATGCCCCTCTTGCGACTGCGCGCACGTCTTTTGCCAGCTTTGAGACGCCTTGCAGCACCAATAGCAGGCCGCCAATCACCATGACCCATTTCATTGGCCAAAGCGGGACTTCCCATTCGTTAAAGCTGATCTCGCCCCAGCGGATCGCAGGGTCTGTGAACTGCGCCATATTGAAGGTGGCCAGCATTTCGGTGGTCGGAATTTCACCGCGCGCCCATGAGGACAGCACCCCGTTACCGGAGGGGACGGCGATTGCATCCATCGCAAAGATGTAGCTGGTCACCAGCAGCGTCCCGGCGAAAATGAAGAAAAAGACAGACGTCAACAGATCGACCCACGCCTTGGATTTCTTTTTCAACGGCGCGTAAAAGATGTCGACCCTTACGTGGGTCTCGGTCAGCATCGCATAAGACCCTGCAATCAGATATTGCATGCCGAACATCAGATACATCGCCTCATGCGCCCAGTTGGTGGGCGAATTAAAGACGTAGCGCGCGATCACCTCGTAGTAATAGACAAAGACCGCGATCACCGCCCAATACGAGACAAACTCCCCACAAAAGAGCGAAAGACGGTCGATCCAGTTCTTGCCCCATTCGCGGTCGTCTTTTGGGCCTTCTTCTATTGCGGCATTTGCCAGCGCTCGTTCGAGCTCCGTCATCTCTTCGGGCTCAATCGCGGCATTTGCGCGTCTGACCATCCCGGGCAACATCAGCGCGTCGATCACCAGAAAGGCCAGAATGGTGTAGAGCGCGTATTTGGCAGCATTCGTCCAGAAAAGCCGCGCCTGCGTCGCAATTTCCAGTCGGTCACCAACGGCATCAAGGGCCTGTTGTGCCTCTTCAATGCGCTCGGAACTCGTCTCGACACCGCCAGTCGCGCGGTCCAGCCTGCGTTGCGCGGATTTCTCGGCGAATGACCCTTCCTCCGCCTCCGACAACGCGGTGGTAAATGTGATGACATCCTCGCGGGCCTTTTCCAACCTTGGCGTTTCGCGGTCTATCATCCGCTCGGCACTGCGCACCTCATTTGTAACATTTGACAGGGCGTTGCGCGCCGTCTGTTCCTGTCCATTTGAATAGAGAATGAACAAGAATACCGGCAAATACAGAAATCCGAGCATGCTTTTGAGGTAAAAGCGGTGCAGCCCGATGATGCCACCCGTCACAAGGATCATATATCCAAGTGCGGAGGAATATTCACGATCAGCGGGCTGGGGGCGACGGGCCAATGCCATGGCAATAAGTGGAAAGGCGATCAGGCCAACCAGATAGAGCCAGTGTGGCAGCGTAAAGCTTAGACTGGGCATGTCTTTGTCCTGTTGAGAAAGGGATGTCTCGCACGGACAGCCCGACAGAACGCCGGGCCGTCACATTGATTTGGTCAGTAACTGACCCCGATCAGAGGTTCAGCGTCAGACCTTCGATCTGCTCTGCCGTCACATACCCCAAAGAGCCGGACATCATGTAATCGAGCTGGATTTTGAACACGCGTGCCGCGTCCTTGTCGCGGTTGGCGTAGTCGAACCAGATCGGAACGGCCACTTCGGTCATCAGTTCGACATCGTCTTGGCTAAGGCGGTTGATCTCTGTGCCGTCTGCCTCAAACTTGGCCCAAGCTTCCTGATCCGCTTGCTGGATCGCGGCATGGTGCATGTCGGAATAGACGTGCGTCTCCATCTCGACAAACTGCTGCATTCGGGGCGTCAGGGCATCCCATGCGGCTTGGCCAACGGTGATGTCCATCAGGTCAACCGGCTGATAAAGCGACATAAAGCCTGGAGGGCCCATGGAGATGTACTTTGTCACCTGGCTGAAGCCAAGCGCGTAGTTCACCGCAGGTCCGACAAAGTCGGCCGCATCAATCGTGCCTTTTTCCAGCGCCGGGAAGATTTCAGAGCCTGGCAGAACGGTTGTTTCGGCACCGATTTCGCTGAACACTTCGGCGACCATACCACCGGGCATGCGCATTTTCAAACCGGCAAAATCGTCGATGGAGCGGATCGGCACCTTGGAGTGGATGATGTTGGGGCCGTGGTGGACCGGGCCGATAAACTTCATGCCCTGTGCGGCGTAAAGTTCGCGGGCAATCTCCAGACCGCCGAGGCTGTAAAAGAAGACGTCCCATTCATGTGGGTTGCGCAGCCCAAGTGGATAGCTGGTGAGGAAGGTCGCAGCAGGGATGATGCCTTGCGCGTAGATCGTGAACGGGTTTACCGCGTCAAGAACGCCGTTTTTCACCGCGTCATAGAGCTGGAAGTCCCCAACCACGTCGTTGGCGCCAAAAGCGGTAAAAGAAAGCTCGCCCCCGGTTTTCTCTTCGATGGAACTGCACCAGTCTTTAAAGGTCGCAAGGCCAATCCCGCCTGTGTGTGACGTCTGGATTTTCCAGGTTGTTCCTTCACCGGCTGCAGTTGCAATATGCGGTGCGGCCAAGGTTGCGGCACCAGCACCGGCAAGAGTGCGCAGCGCGTTCCGGCGGCTTGTTGTTTTGATGGTCATATCGTCCTCCCTATTTGGATCGGCAAAAGGCACGGGTGTGCTTTGGCCCTGATCTCGACCGAGGATTTAGTACTTTTTGTCGCAATTGGTAAGAAGTTTTTTCCAGTTTGGCCGCTAACAGTCAAAACTACCCTGTTTTTCAAGCGAATTGAGGGGGCAGTCACCCGGCCAAAAGTCCGTTTGATATTTCGACGGTCTAGCCAAAGGGAGGTTGAATCAGTGGATAAAACCCCCGTTTCGAATCACTTTCACTGAGATTTGTCGGGTGCGCGGACATGGATGGGGCAAAACGGGGCCGGGCTTGACTTAAAGCAAAGACGCCAAGCCGAAATCCTGTTCTGGTCGCGGTGAGCATGAATGATCGGAGGACCTATGTTTCAGTCAATAGTCGTCGCTGTGGATGGGTCGGACGCCGCGACCCGTGGTGTGGACGCCGCGTGCAAGTTGTCCGAAGCCTTTGGCGGCGAAGTCCACCTGATACACGCTTTGGAAAACAAGGCAGTGGACAAATCCGACCACGTAAAGCTGGCATCGGGCGGCAGCGGGCTCACCTCAGATGTCATAAAATCGGCAATGGCCCGTGCGCAAAGCGCTGGCATCACGCCCTCCAGTGCTACAGTCGCGGAAGGGGACGCGTTTGATGAAATCATGATGATCGTCGACCTTTACAGCGCTGATCTCGTCATCACCGGGCGACGTGGTCTTGGCACGTTCAGCGGCATGTTTGCAGGTAGCACCTCGCAACAAATCGCCAAACACGCAAGTTGCGCGTTTTTATCCATCAAATAGAAAAGCGGCGAGGGCGACCCTCACAGCTTCTCACCCATGTTGAAACAATGCATCTGGGCGGCCTTTTGAATTGTCGGGCGGGTGAAAAGTGACGCTCATGTTGCGGTCCGATGGGGCGCGCATTTTGCAATGGCGAAATCCGCCCGACGCCGCACGACTATGCCAAGTGACAGAGACATTCTTATTTGTTAAGCTGCCCGTATTACGTGCAACGAATTTTAAATTTCCAGATTTCAGATGGGAGTGACGCAATGTTATTCGTAACCAATCGATTTCCAAAGCAAAGCATACGATCCCGCAAGGGTAGAAAATTCAACTTCGATCTCAGAAACAATGCGCCAAGCAATTCCGTGTTTTTCTGCGAAATGGGCGATGATGAGGATCACACAGAAATTGGCAGCGCAGAGTTTCTTCTCAGGTTGAAGCAGTCCGAATACCGGCAAGTCCTGTTGTTTGTGCATGGCTTTAACAATCTTCCGGAAGACGTGTTTCGGATGGCAGGCGAACTGCAAGAACTTTGTGATCAGAAAAAGAAAAAAGAATCGCTGGTGGTGCCGATCATATGGCCCTGCGACAACGACCTTGGGATTGTTGATGACTATTGGGACGATCAAAAATCAGCGGACCAAAGCGGCTATTCCTTTGCTCGCGTTCTGGAAAAGTTTTTGGAATGGCGAAACTCGGATGCAAATGAACCCGACGTGGCACCCTGCCTGAAACGCATCAACATGCTGGCGCATTCCATGGGCAACCGTGTCTTGCGCCAGACCCTTGTTGAATGGGACAGATACGATCTGGCATCCGGCGTACCGCTGTTGTTTCGCAACACCTTTCTCGTTGCCGCAGACGTCGTGAATGAAACACTCCAAGAAGGAAATTCTGGTGAATTGATCAGCCATGCGTCGCGAAATGTGGTCGTTTATTATGCCTCTGATGATCTTGCGTTGCGCGCCAGCAAAGCGGCAAACCTCAGAAACAAGGTGGCATCTCGCCGGTTGGGCCATACCGGGCCCGAGGATATGAAAAAGACCCCGCGTAACGTATTTCAGGTCGATTGCGATGACATCAATACGGCGTATGACATGCCGACGGGCCACAATTATTTCCGCTATGCCAAACAAGACGGCAATCCGGGCGTGGTTTTTGAACACATCTTTCAGTGCGTCGAAAACGGTCGGGTCTTTCCCGATGATCCGGACCAGCGATCGATCATATTGACGTAGGAACGGATTGCCCATGGCCTGCCACAAGCGGCGTAAGACGTTGTGACACCTGCCCACGGGTTGTGTTTTGGGTGAGGCGGACACCAGATGGGTGCACGTAGTACGGATCGTACAGTTCCGCGCAGATTTCCGCCACTTGGGTGCAAAAGCTGCGCAGAAGTAGCCAATGAAAGAGGCCGTTTGCCATGATTACTTGTGGCAGGGGCCATGGTATACTATAATTTCCCGTATGAGGTGTGCCGCTCAGCCGATTGAGAAACGTCAGAGGTTCGCGAACAACCCCTCGCGGCATGTCCGACAGGCTGGACGCGGTTTGCAGGCGAAAGCGGATCAGAGTGCATCTGTAAATCGCCTCTCGGCGCTGCAACGTATGGCAGACAGCGGCGCTGGTGTGACACCGGTTTTGCAGGCTTATGCTGCGACATCTGCAGACCCGCCGCCCCAATGGCGTCTTAGTGATTCGCGAAAGTCGGCTGTCCCGCAGGACAAGAGCGGTGGGGGCGCGTCGCTTTATGCCACGCCAGAAATCATCAAGGATGGGGATGACAAGTTGCTCGCGGCCTCCTCAGCCATCGGCCTGACCCAAACGACTGATTTGATGGAGCTGGAAGGAAACGATATTTATCGGGTCGCACCATATCTGCGTGATACGGCGATTGCGGATGTCGACCATGACCGAACGAAAAAGCTCAAAGAAATCAACGCGGGTGATAAGGCAGACGATATGGGCGTCACCGATGATGATATTCTGGCCATGTGGACCGATTGCGGCAAGGTGGCCCGCACGGTCATGGGAGTGGAGGGTACACGGTCCAGCCCGAAGGCGACGACCGAAATTGGTGACAGCAAAGCCTCGGGCAATCCTGAGGCCTACTCCAAAGAGATGTTTCCAAAGGCAATTAAGGCGTTCTTCGGGACCGACGCCAGTGAGGGCTTTTTGACCAAAGGGGTGCACTACCGCTCAATCGGTCCTTTTTTCTGGTTCATCAAGCCGCGCAGCGCAAAGTCAGCGCGGCGGATGTATCACGCGCTTGGAGAAGAGGGCCGCACGGCGTTTGACAAGCACGTCGGTATCAACCGCTATGCAAACCCGGACATTGGGAGTGCGTATACGATGGTGACCGAAGGCGATATGCCGGGGTTTAAATCAAGTGGTCATACGTGGAATTTCCATTGGGCGGGCGTTGTGGCCAAAGATGGGGCTGACAATGTGACACTGGAAAGCTACGCGGTCAGTGCAGCAAGTCGGATCAAGACTGCTAAGGAAACGATGTCGGGCAAGGAACTGAAGGACGAGATCGCAAGATTGCGGAAATGGGCTGCTGAGTTTGTAGATAGAAGTTGGGCGTTCCAGATGTATGGTACTGAGGCTGAAGCTGGCAAAACGTTCCATGATGAGCATCTTGCCACCGGTACGCACGGCAATCGCGCCACGACATTCAACGCCAAGTCATGAGTGATGCGCCACCGATCATAAACGCATCTGACCTCAAGAGGAATGCAGGACAGATCGTGCGTGTTGCAGGTGAATACCGGCCAGAATTCAACCCTCGGCACAGAACATTGGTGGAAGACGCAAATGGCAACCTGACCGCAGCGGGATGTGTTGTCTTGCTTGCGCTTGCGGATGGCACATTCGTTGATCTGTTCGACCGACCCGAAGATGAAGGCCGGACGCTTCACGGCAAAGCTGTGGTGGTGACCGGCACGCTTTGTGCGCCCGACACGAACACCGGTGATGCGTCAGTGGCGCAGGCAGCGCCTCTATTTCACATGATCGGTATCAGCAGTATCGCATTGGCAGAATGACTGCGCACACGTTTGATCCAGCGTTTTGAGCGCTGACCGGATGGTCTTGCTGCTGCGATAAGCATCCTTTCAAAATGGAAATTGCCAGTCTTTGTCAGACTGACTAAGGTTCAGTCATGAAACAAGAAAACACACCCCTGTTTGCTGCAAGGCTCAATGCATTCAAAATCGGTGCCGAGGCCTATTGGCCGGGGAAAAATAAGGTCACAACCGCTGATCTGCTGGTGCGCGCGGCAACGGCAGGGCTCACGGCGGCGGATCTGAATTACCCGGATCATTTTGCAAACGACACGCCTGCCCAGCTTTCGGATGCTTTGCAGGACAGTGGTATGGTGCTCAACGGCATGGCCATGCGGTATTATACGGATCCGGGGTATAAACTGGGGGCCTTCACGCATCCTGATGCCAGCGTCCGGCGCGCGGCGATTGACGAAACCAAGCGCGGGCTTGACGTGCTGGCGGATATGGGCGGGCGTTTGATGACGCTTTGGATGGGGCAGGATGGCTTCGACTATTCGTTCCAGATGGACTATGCCCGCGCGTGGGAAAACACGATCGCGGCGATCACTGAGGTTGCGGATCACAACCCGGACCTTGATATCGCGTTGGAATATAAACCCAATGAGCCGCGCGCCTTTGCCCTGATGCCCGATGCGGCCACGACCCTTCTCGCGCTCAAGGAGATTGACCGGCCCAATACCGGTGTCACCCTTGATTTTGCCCATGTGCTTTATGCCGATGAGATGCCCGCCTTTGCCGCCGCCCTCGTGGCGCGTCATTCGCGCATCCTCGGTGTGCATCTTAATGATGGCTACGGCAAATGGGACAACGGGCTGATGGTGGGTGCCGTGCATCCCGTGCAGACCATTGAACTGCTCGTGGAACTGACGCGTGCAGGATATAATGGCGCGATCTATTTCGATACGTTCCCGGACCATTCCGGCCTTGATCCTGTCGCAGAGGCGCGCACCAATATCGACGTGGTGAACCGTCTGCGCGCGATTGCGCAGGGCCTCGCCGGGGACGCTGATCTTCAAGCGGCCATCGCCCGACAGGATGCGCCCTTGTCCATGCGTCTGGTACAGGCGGCCATGCTGAAATGACCATTCTGGTGGTCGGTGCGCTGCATCTTGATGTGGTCGTTCGCGCTGCGCACATACCTGCTCTTGATGAAACGCTTGCGGGGTCAGGCGTGGATTATGTTTTTGGTGGCAAGGGGGGCAATCAGGCGCTGGCCGCGGCCCGTTTGGGTGGAACCGTTCACTTTGCCGGCCGGGCGGGCAGCGATGCCTTTGGCGACGTTCTGCGCGCGCGTCTTGCGGCAAGTCCATTGGATATCAGCCAATTGCAGCGCGATCCCGGCCCAAGTGGCATGAGCAGTGCCATCGTGAATGATGCCGGAGAGTATGGTGCGGTGATTGTCTCTGCCGCCAACCTTGCCATTGACGCAGACCAGATCGAAATCCCGCCAGACACATCCCTTGTGCTGCTCCAGAATGAAATCCCGCACGAGGTTAATCTGGCAATCGCACAAAGGGCGCAGGCCGCAGGGGCGACTGTCTGGTTGAATGCCGCACCGGCCAGAGCGCTCTCAGATGATATGCTGGCCTGTGTCGATCTGTTGATCGTCAACCGGGTTGAGGCGGCATTTTATGCTGACCTGACGCAGAAAGCAGATGTTCTCACCACGCTGGGTGGGGAGGGAGTGACCTATGACGGGTCCACCTATCCGGCCTGGGATGTTGCCGTCGCGTCCACCCATGGCGCTGGGGACATGTTTGTCGGGGCCTTGGCCGCATTCGTTTCCCAAGGGGCCAGCATGAACGAGGCCTTGCCGCGCGCGCAGGCTGCCGCCGCATGGCTGGTTGCGACGCCAGTGGCAAAGCGTGACGATGATCACGCGCTGCACGCCTTTCTGGACGCTCAACTCAACCGGTAAAACCGCGCGGCTGATCCCCCAAAAACCGCCGCCTTTTCGTCTGCACTCAAACCTCTTGTGAGCGTTTGCGCAGCTGCGTACCAAACGTCGTATTCAGCCAGCAGACGGCACACCGGCCAGTCAGACCCCCACATCACGCGATCCGGGCCAAACACCTCAAGCACATGGGCAGTAAAGGGGGCCAGATCCTCGACCTGCCAAGCGTCATCTGCCTCTGTCACCAAGCCTGACATCTTGCACATGCCGCTGGTTTCCTGCGCCAGTCGGCGCATGCCCTCGGCCCATGCCGGAAAAATGTCCTTGCCTGCACGCTGGTCCCTGATCTGTGGTTTCATCGCGTGATCATAGACGACCCTGAGGGCTGGATAGCGTTGTGCAATCGTCAGAAAATTCGGGATATGTTGCGCAAACCCGAGCGCATCAAAGGTCAGATCCAGATCAATCAGCGCAGCGTAAGCCCATTGCACATCCTCCCGCAGCATCCAGTCGACATCCGGGATATCCTGAATCATCGGGCGTACACCCAGAAACTTTGGATGCTGCGCCCAGCTTTCCAGATGTTTCAGATGGGACGGGTCCTCGAAATCAATCCAGCCGACGACGCCTTTGACAAAGGGCGACGCATCCGCAAGGCCCAGCATGTATTCGGTTTCATGCAGCGTCGCGGCGGCCTGAACCAGAACCGTGCCGTCGATATCATGGGCCGCCAGTATCTGCGCCAGATCATGCGGCGCATAAGCGCGGTTCAGGGTTGCATTGTCTTGTGGCATCCAGTGGTAATCACCTCGCACAGGCTGCCAGAAATGCTGATGTGCGTCGATTTTCATACCAACGTCAGACCGGTGCATCTTCGCGCATCAGGCCTTTTGACTTGAGGTCCGCCCAAAGGGCCGCAGGGATTTCGGCCTGTGCCGCCTCTAGGTTGGCCCGCATTTCGCCCACGCCCTGACCCCCGGGAATGACGGCCACATGAGCCGGGTGCAAAAGCGGGAACTGGAAAGCGGCATCCACCATGCGCACACCATGCTCCCTGCACACAGCCTCGATTGCGTTCACCCGGTCCATGATTTCCTGAGGTGCCGGATCGTAATTGTAAAACGCGCCGGGCTTGGCACCTGTGGCCAATATGCCAGAATTATAGGGCCCGCCCGTGACAATGCCGATCCCACGGCTATCACAAAGCGGTAGAAAGCTGTCCAGCGCTTTTTGTTCCAGCAACGTGTAGCGCCCGGCTAACAGAAAGAGGTCAAAATCACCCCGCTCAGCCAGTGTTTGGCAGACTTCCCATTCATTCACACCGCCGCCGATGGCGCGGATCAACCCCTGATCACGCAGCGAGATCATCGCATCATAGCCCCGCCCGCCAAAGAACTCTTCGATCCGCATGTCGGAGGCTTCTTTCGAGCCATGCGAAAAGACACACAGATCATGCACATAGAGAATATCAATGCGATCAACCCCAAGGCGCGAGAACGAATGCTCGAACGAACGCATCACGCCGTCATAGGTATAATCGTATTGTTCGCGCCGTTGCGGGACGTCAAACCATTTGCCAATCCCTGACCGGTAGGGGGCATCGCAGGCCTGCATAAGCCGCCCCACCTTGGTCGACAGCACGTATTCATCCCGTGGTTTGTCGCGCAGGAAAGGATTGAGCCGCGTCTCCGACAGGCCCAGCCCATAAAGTGGTGCCGTGTCAAAATAGCGAACGCCCCCCTGCCATGCGGCATCCAGCGTGGCGCGCGCGTCCTCGTCGCTGATGGCGCGGTAAAGGTTGCCCAGAGGGGCGGTGCCGAACCCGAGTTCCGTAAATGTCAGCCCGCCATTGCCAAGTCTGTCCCAATGCCGCGTTTTCAATGCCATGTTGGTCTTCTCCCTGATGTTGGTGCGAGCATAGACCGATTTGCCATCGCAAGACCAGATCACCGCGCGGGCCTTCTGTCGACTATGGAACGCGGCGCAACTGGTCGGCCTTGCTGCGTTTTTGTTGTGCACAGGTTGGTAAGGCGTTCTATCTGCCCTATACACAGCGGCACCTGCGACGTGCATTGATTTGGCAGGTTTGGTTTCAGATTTTGGGGGCGCGTCCCGTTTGATGGGAAATCGTCAACTCAAACGGCGACAAGGGAAGAGAGAACGTGATGGCCTACACGCTCGGCATTGACATCGGCACATATGAAACCAAGGGCGTTCTGGTGGATGAAACGGGCCACATTCACGCGCAGGCGGCGCGGGGCCACAAGATGCTTGTGCCGCAACCGGGCTGGGCGGAACACCGTCCGGAAGAAGACTGGTGGGGCGATTTCGTCCATGTGTGCCGGACCATACTGAGCGACAGCGGGATAGATCCCGCCGATATCAAGGCCGTCGCCTGCAGCGCGATTGGCCCCTGCATGCTGCCGGTGGATGCCCGAGGCACGCCGCTGATGAACGGTGTGCTTTACGGTGTGGACGGGCGGGCCGAAGCGGAGGTGCGTGAACTCACCGAGCGCATCGGCGAAGACACGATCATCGCGCGCTGCGGCAATGCGCTGACATCGCAATCGGTCGGGCCCAAGATCCTCTGGCTGAAACGACAACGCCCCGAGATTTACGCAAACACTGCCCATATCCTGACATCGACCAGTTTTTTGGTGCAACGCCTCACGGGTGAGGTGGTGATTGATCATTTCACAGCGGCGAGTTTCTCACCGCTTTATGATGTCGTGACGCAGGGCTGGGTCGATGATCTTGCGCCGGATATTCTGCCACTGGACAAGCTGCCGCGGCTTTTGTGGTCCAACGAAATCGCCGGGACCATCACTGAGGCGGCGGCAGCGGCGACCGGGCTTGCGGCTGGCACGCCTGTCACGGCGGGCACCATTGATGCGGCGGTAGAGGCGTTCTCGGTAGGTGTCGATCAACCGGGTGACATGATGATGATGTATGGCTCGACCATTTTCATTGTCCTGCGCACCGCTGGTCGGACCCCTGATCCGCGCATCTGGTATGCGCCTTGGCTTTTTGAAGGCGCGCATACCGCGATGGCGGGCCTTGCGACCTCGGGGACGCTGACACATTGGTTCCGCGATCAGTTTGCGCGTGATCTTGCGGTAGATGCTGCATTCCCGACGCTGGCTGAGGAAGCGGCCACCAGCCCACCCGGTGCGAATGGGCTCTTGATGTTGCCCTACTTCTCCGGAGAGCGGACCCCGATCCACGACATGAATGCGAAAGGTGCGTTCTTTGGGTTGAACCTGACCCATACGCGCGGCGACATGTATCGCGCGCTGATCGAGGGGATCGCCTATGGCACGCGGCATGTGACGGACACCTTTGCCGAAACAGGTCAAAGCCCGACCCGCCTGCTTGCTGTTGGAGGTGGCACGAAAAACCGCCTTTGGCTGCAGGCCACGTCGGATATTACCGGGATTGATCAGATGGTTTGCGAAAAAACGTCCGGCGCGGCTTATGGTGATGCGTTCCTTGCCGCTTTGGCAATTGGCGCAGTCGATCGCGCGCATATCACAGACTGGAACCCGGTGCAGGAGACCGTGCGAGCCACCCCGGACCCGATCTATGAAAAGCACTACGCCCTGTTCCGCCGTCTCTATGAGCAGACCAAGGATATCGCGAAAGAGATGGGATGAAGTCCGCTGTGCGGGACAAACCCGACCTTGGGTTTTTCCTTCTCGCTGACGCAGCATCCGCTCGTAGCCGTGGCCATAAATACGTTATGACGTAGCATGTTGTCGCTAGAGCAGTCGTTCAAAGCGTGTTTGAACCTCGCAGATTGACAGTAGTTTCGTATGTTCGTTCACTTAATCGGCCCTGCTGAGTGATGTCGAAGCGATTTGCTCTGCTTGGGCAGCGCAATGCCCGGGGAAAAAATCGTTTGTGTGTGTGTGGTCTTATTGTCGACGATTTGGCCAGCAGGTCGATCCATCGGCTCAGGGGCATTACCCCGCAGAAGCAATAGCCGGACAAAGCGGTCAAACCCCTTCTTAGAGGGATCATCATCGCTCTCACAAAAACAAATCCCCTGCCGTGAAATCTGTCGCGTCGGTGCCAGGACCGTCGTTGATGCGGAGCTCCGTGTCGATGATGCCGTCGCCGTTGACCTCGCCGTAAAGCCGGGTCTGACCACCGAACTCCTGCACCCAGAGCGCCCCTGCGCCGAAGCTCAGGCCCACGGCTGAGGTGACAGCACCCAGGAAGGTGAAGGCCTGGTCGCCGACCACGTTCGTGTTCGCGTCGATTCCTGCCACATCGATGGTATCGCCTCCTCCCGCGCCCGCACCGTCAAAGCCCGAGATCGTGTCGGCGTACCCAAAGGCCGACTCCGAGATCGCGTTGAATTCGAAAACATCGAAGCCTGTGCCGCCATCCATGACGTCGATACCCGCACCACCAATGAGCGTGTCGCCAGAGTTGCCGCCAAAGAGCGTGTCATCATTCGAGCCGCCGAGCATTTGATCCGCGCCGGTCTGGCCGAACAGCGTGTCGGCGCCGTCCTCGCCGAAAACTTGGTCCGCACCGCCGTTGCCCATGAGCGCATCATCGCCCGCGCCGCCGCGCACGATGTCGTCGCCCTCTCCGCCGAACACAGTATCGTTCCCGTCACCGCCGTCGAGCTCGTCATTGCCGCTTGCCCCCCGTAGCCGGTCATCCCCCGCGCCGCCGTCGATGTCGTCATCGCCCTGTCGGCCAAAGACCTTGTCATCGCCTTCACCACCAGAAATCGTGTCGTCGCCCTCTCCACCATTCAAGCGATCGTTGCCTTCATCACCGTACAGAGAGTCGTTACCGATCCCACCCCGCAACACGTCATCTCCCGCTCTACCGTAAACGATGCTATCTTTTTCGCCCGAATTAACATGCTCTGACGTTTCGTCTCCTAGCCAAACATCTGCCGCATCACTGACGACGTTCATTTGAACGAACCGAGTTAGATCTGTAATGGGTCGCGAACCATCCAAGCTGAGTACATTGATCCAATCGTCTTCAACTAGAGCGAATAAACCCAAATTTCCTTCGAGATCAATTGCACTGGCATAAAACGTTCCGCCGAGAAACCCATGTAAAGAGAACTTTCCGGTCGGAAGTTCAAGTATCCTAGTTTCCCCATTTTCAACTACATAAATTAGGTCAGCGCTATCATCTGTTCGAATACCTTGGTAGGTTTGCGTATCAAAATCGATGACCACCGATGGCAACGGCAGTTTTTCCTTTCCAAACGTCGATGCAATACTTGCATGTCCATCGGGTGTTAAACGAATAAGGCCCTTGTACAGTGTGGTAAACGATCCCGTGTCGATACGTGCGGACTCCGTGTAAAAGTAGACATTCCCATCGTAAACGATGGGCCAAAGTGGCAGGACGTACTGATAGGTAAGCTCGAAGGATGAGGGCGCAGCGACTTCGAAACCATCTGCGGTCACCTAGTACAAATTGTTGCCCGCTTGACCATGACCTCCAACGTAAACCTCCCCGTCAAAAACCATCGCAGGGCGCGCACCAAAGATGGAGTTTTCCGAGTCAGACATTGTTAGATATGTCCAAACCCCGTCGACCAATTCCCAAAGGCCTGATACGCTTTCGCTGGAATCCGGAGTCCATCCTCTGATATCAGCAAACACCCGACCATTTGCTGTCCACTGATTCCAAGCGCTTATATACGTCGGATGCATGGGTATATCGAACGAATTCAGAAACGTCGCTGAGTCCGTTCTGAAGTCGTAATGGTAACTATGGAAGGACTGCAAAAAGCCCGGATTGCTCTTATAACTGAAAATAAAACCGTCATCGTGAGGGTAGGCCTGTTTGAAGCCGGTAATCTCTTCAACTCCTGGAATTTCGTCAGAAAGCCTGCTGGTTGAGCCATCTGTGAATAGAAAAGTCGGGACCCGATCGCCTCCGCCTTCGAGCGCCAAAATCCTGCCATCATCTTCAAAGCCCGGCACGATCGTGTCTAAGTCAAAAAAGTAGGATGCGGACCCATGCGTAATCTCAGAAAAAAGGGACAGCGCACCATCGTCGTTGAAATGATACAGCTCGTAACCAACGGCGTCACCTTCCACTCCATGAGGTCTACCCGACACCATGATTTCCCCGAAGACTTCGGTTACAATAGAATATGGTGTAAAGGTCGATCCGGTCGCAGTACGAACCTCTTTCAGGCCGCCTTCTTCGCTGTCAAACCCAAACAGTGTTTGGCCTGCTTCGGATCCAAACGCACCGAAGCATATCCCACCTAGCCCTTTGATCCACATAAATTTTTTTACCTAATAGCTTCATTAATTATTTCATTCTATGCGGCGCGATGAAAATGTAAATTTTTTCTGATCGCAAATTAACTAATGTTCATTTTGTAGATAATCCGCAAAGATCGGAAAACAGCGCCTGACGATGCGCCCGATCGGGGTGATAGCTTGTTCCGAGAACCGCCCCGCTGAGATCGATCAGAACCCATACGTTTCTACCGTCGGCGCAAAGCTCCGTTTTTGGCCTTATAGCGAAAGCGGGCGCTTGGGGGATGTCGGCTTCGTCCGCGACCTGATCCTTAACTCCCAAGGTTACGCTATGCGCAGGACGAATGGCAATTTTTCCGCTGCATAGCGGCGTCAGCAACCGCGCACCTGCAGCACTTCTTCTGCTGCGCGCGCGCAGCAAGATCAGAGCAATGACCGGCACGGGCTCAGAACCGACATTGTGCCGCGTTTATTTCACCGCCCCGGCTGCCATGCCCTTGATGATGTATTTCTCCAGAAACACAGCGACGATTATCAACGGAAAGATCGCAGCGGTCGACAGGGCGGCCATGGACCACCAGTTGATGCCTTGCGATCCGGTCTGAGAGGCCACCATCACCGGCAGCGTCGTTGAGTTCGTGGCCGTCAGAAGGGCGGCAAAGAAATATTCGTTCCAGCACAGCACGAGGCTGAGGATAAAGGCGGCGACCATGCCGGGCAGGGCGATGGGCAGGACGATCTGCATGAATGCGCCCCAGATGCCAAGCCCGTCGACCAATGCTGCTTCTTCCAGTTCCACGGGGATGCCCTGAAACTGGTCGCGCATGATCCAGATGACAATCGGCAGCACCATCAGCGTATACAGCAGGATCAGACCGATGCGGCTGTCCAGCAGGTCCAGCGAGCGGTACAGCACCAGAAACGGCAGTGCCAGAACCACCGGGGGCAGGATCATCTGGCTGAGGAAAAAGAACGAGATGTCGGAATTGCGCATGAATCCAAAGCGGTAGTTGAACCGCGACAGGCCATAGGCCGCCAGTGACCCAAGCACCACCGCGAGGGTGGAGGCGGAGATGGCGACGATGGCGCTGTTCCAGAAGCGTTTGAAGAACTCTTCGCGCACGGTGGAAACCTCGCCGATGAGGCGGGGCGACAAGCCTAAGCTTTCCCAGCCGCGCCATTTCGGTACGAAGTCGACCCATGGGATCATATTGCCCTTCATCACGTCTGGCGCGAGCTTGAAAGACGTGGTGATCGTCCAGAAAATCGGGAACAGACAGACAAAGGCCCATGTGATCAGGGCGGCATAAATGGCAATGCGGCTGGCCCACCATTTCGTCGGCATGCGCTGGTCGCCCTCGTGATCTTTGAAAACCGCGCTCATGCAGGACGCTCCATCCAGCGGCTCACGAGTTTCAGCATGAGCGTTACGAAAATGACGATCAGGACGAGATAGACCATCGCCAGTAAGGTCCCGTAGCCCACGTTCGAGCGGTCCCGGTATTCGCGGAATATGAAACTTGTCACGCTGTCGGTTGCCCCGCCGGGTCCGCCAGATGTCACGTTGATGATGATATCGGCGAGCTTGAGTTTGAAGATAATGCGGATCACCACGGCTGTGACCGATACGGGCAGCATCAGGGGGAATATTACTTCGCGAAAGCTTTGCCAGCCGGATGCGCCATCGACTTTCGAGGCCTCTATGATTTCACGCGGCAGGGCCTGCAGACCAGCCAGCAGCATGATCATCATGAAGGGAATAAACGTCCATGCGTCCATGGCCATGATCATGAAGCGGGCGATCTCCGGGGTGCCAAAAAAGCTCGGTTCAATGCCCATTTCGCGCAACACGCGTGAGATCGGGCCAAAGCGGACCTCCAGCATGGATTTTCCGATCATCCACGACACGGCCACAGGGCTCAGCATCAGCGGCAGTAAAAACACCACACGGAAGAACTTGCGCGCCCTGATCTGCGCGTTCAACAGCAGGGCCAGACCAAAGGCGATGACGTATTCCACACTGACCGCCAGCACGTAATAGACCATGTTTTTCAACGCGTTCCAGTAAAACGTATCATTCCACATCTCGCGCATGTTGTCCCAGCCGTTGGGCTGCGGTCCATTGGGCGAGGCGAGGTTCCAGTCGGTAAACGATATATAAAGCGCAAAGAGCAGCGGAAAGACCACAAGGCTGATCACAAACAGGGCGGCGGGCAGCACGAAAAGCGTGCGTTTGCCCTTTTCACCATTCACGATCACCTGAGCGGCACAAAGCGCCGTGGCCCAGAGCATATAGGCATAAAGCACGGGTCGCCACGTGTCGAAACCACTCGTCACGCGCCCGGTGTCAAAGGCCATTTGCCAGGCGGCCAGTGCTAAAAACAGCCCGGCGGATCCCCATACCAGTGCTTTGCCAACCCGCCTGCGCGTGTCGGAAATTGCGTCCGCCGTAACGGTGTGGAGAAGGTCGCCTTCGTTCGTCATACCGGGACGTTAGCGAGGAAGTTGCTGACTGTTAAGGCGTAAAATAAACCTGAAGCTTTTGGGGTGCCTCGGTTCGAAAGACCCTCGGTTCTATCTTCCAAGAAAATATGCCCACGCCGACGGTCAACCGTAAAAGATTTCTTCAGACGGATTAGCTTCGGTAAAAATGCGAAAGGCTGTTACGGTCAGCGCAGGGCAAATTTTTGGCCCATTGAGGGAAGAGTAGAATGATCAGAAGTCTTTACACTAAAGTGTTTTTTACCGCAGTTGGATTGTTTCTCATTGGCGTTGGCGCGCCGTCGCCTGCCGTCGCGCAATCAGGGGGGTGGGTATCGTGCGGCGATGCAGGCGGTTGGTGCGTGATCAACACAACTGATCCCGTGCGTCTTCGTTACGGCAGCGGCGAGGACTGGACTATTACGACGGCAGGCGTGGGACGGGATGGCGGACTTATTCCCTGCAATAACAGCTTGGGCGACGTCAAACCCGGCGCAAAGACCTGCGAATACCAGATATTGACGGGGATGGACCAGTATGTCGCCGAGAATACCTATAAATGCGGCACAGAAGGGACAAATTGCTTTGTAAATGGCGGCAAGGACCGACCCTATTACATGAAGTATGGGACGGACGATGCGTGGATCATGGTTCCTGTGGCCCCCAATGCACAGGGGAATGTCGCATGCAGCATACACACCTTTGGATATGATCCGGTCCCAAACGCCCATAAGCACTGTGAAGCAGGCATTGAGTATTCTGACATTACCGGTTGGGAAATCTGCTCTGGCGGCGAAAGGCCCTGCACGACCGACAAATCTGTTGTTCAGTTGGTGCGCTATGGTCAAGGCAACGATGGCAGCAACCATACGTATCGCGAGGTCGCTGCCAACAAGGTAAATTGTGGGCTGGACACATTTGTTGTGGACCCGATGAACAACGTTGTAAAATCATGCTATGTCGCGACAGTCCCGGATGACTCACTCGAAATTATTTCTGTCAAAGGTCAGTGGAAGCAGATCATAGGGCATAATGACAAGATGGCTTTTAAAACGGCTATTGGCGTTACTGGAAGCCGAGCGGACACAAAGACGTCGGAGTGGAACCTTTCGGTCACGACCGCCATTGAAGCTGAAGCAAACGCGCTCTTCGCAAAGCAAACGACCTCTTTATCCTTCACGGCGTCGGGTGGAGAGTCGCGTTCATTGACCGAGGCACTGGAACAATCGACTCTTCAGGAGTTATCGGTTTCCTGCACAGCCAGGAACGGTGAAGTGAACGTCGGGTTATTTCAATGGACATATGAAGTGGAGGAAAACTGCGCGGTTTCCGGCACCTGTGCCAGCTCCTCAAGTATCCAAACACGCGATACATGGTGCGTGTTCCATCCGAATATTTCTCTGATTAAGTTTCGGCCTGTCTGTCGCCCGGGCTGCTGTGCAAACAGGAATTGCACGACCTGTATGACTGAGCCTGAAGCCTGCACGGTCATGATCAATCCGCAATTCGCCGACTAACCCGGTGACATTAATTTGAGAGTGAGTGTTAATGGGCCGTTCTGCAATGGGCGGCGGCTTTGTAAAAACTGCTTTTGACAACTGCGCTAACGCCTGAGGGCATTTTTATGAACGTTTGATCGCGCGTCAGGTGTTGCACCATGCGGCCATCAGGTGACACAATAAAAAACGGCGCGGTGTAAAAACCGCGCCGTTTTTGTAGCGTTGCGAAGGATCAAAGACCCAGTGACGCCTTGTAAAGCGCGATCTGGCTGTCGCGGCCGATCTGGTCGGTGATCTTTTCCCAGGCGGCGGCAATCGCATCTGCCGTCTCCTGAGCGGAGCCGTATTGACCGGCATAGCCCTTGGCCAGTTCATCTTCGGCAACAGAGTAGTATTGGAAGATGCCCGGAATACGTGGTTCTACGGCCGCATTGGGGTGGTTGTAGCTATCCGCATTCGAGCCCAAGTAATCCTCGACAAAAGCGCGGTCGTAGCCTGCCTCTTCCCACTCTTCATACTGGAAGTGCGAATTCCGATAGGGCTGGAACCCGGTCGGATAGGCAGACGCCCAGAGCGAGATGTCCTTGCCCCCCAGATGTGCGGCCACGGACCATGCCGCCTTTTTCTTCTTCTCGTCGCCCTCAACGGTGGCCATGACATAGACGCCCCAGCCGATATAGGCGTTGTTGGGAGCCACGTTCGGCATTTCGTCCCATTGCCCGGCGGCGGTGTTCCAGACCTTTTCACTGCCCGGGTTGATGCTGAAGCCGACGACGTCGCCCACGACAGATGTATCGGACGTGCGCGCCGAGGCACCAACATCGCCCCACCAGCTGATCATGCCGCCGGTGCCTGCAAGGAACTGCTGGAAGGCAGTTGTGCCGGGGTCTGCGTTGATCTGATCGGTGGGATATGCACCCGCTTCGATCAGATCCATCACGTCCTGAATCGCCTGAACGAAGGCTGGATTATTAACGCGTGGTTTCATCGTATCGGGATCAAACAGCCATGCCGGATCATCGGGGTGTTTGGCATAGGGTGCTGCCCGGTTTTCGAGGAAGTAGAACCCGAAACCGCCCCAACCCTTGAGCGGGTCCAGATACCCATGCGCGGGCAGACCGGTCAGCGGATCTTCCTTGCCTACAAGGTCTTTGGTGATTTGATTGACCTCTGGCCAGGTCGTTGGCACCTCTTGCCCGGTGATGGAATCCGCTCCGAAATAGTCCTTGCGATAGGCGAATGTATGCGTGTCGCCATCAATCGAGACGCGATATGTCTTGCCATCCCATGTACCCACGGGCGCTTTGAGGTAATCCACATAATCGTCCATGTCGATCTGCTCTTTGACCCAATCGGGCATCTCCGATGCGAGGCCCTTGCCCAGCACGTCCCCCTCAAACGGCGCACCCATTTCGATGATGTCGAAATCCACCGTCCCTGTCGCAATCGACTGTTGCAGTCGGGCGTTGTAATCGGCCTGTGCAAGGTCGATCCAGTTGATCTTGGCCCCTGTGTAATCCTCCCACGCCCGCAGGAAACCACGGAAGATAAAGTTGTGCTGGTTCTGGTTGTTCAGCCCCATGAAGGTCAGCTCAACCCCTTCGAACTCGCCTTCGGCCACATTCGCCTTGGTGCCTTCGAGACACATCGCACCGACTTTCTGATAGTCGCTGTCCGTCGGCGTTCCCATGCCCACGCCGGGGATTTTCAGGATGTCGGCACGCACATTCCCGTGCCCGTCCGCCATTGCGGCCCCTTTTGGCATCATGGCCATGGCGCCGACTGCAGCGGTGCCTTTGAGCATCTGGCGGCGGTTCAGTTTTTGCGCCGCGCGGATGTAATTGTAAAGTTCGACCTTCATAGGTGTCCTCCCTGGAAGTAAATCAGATCTGCTAAAACGGGAAGGCGGCAGATATCTCGGCCATCAAATTGATTTGATTGACCGGCACCGTAAGCTCCCCCATCAAGACGCGAGTATGGTCGAGAAATACGTTTAGTCAACAAAAGGTGTCTGACCCCGTGGACAGCGAATTTTTCATTGTTTAGCATCGCCTTAATTCAGGGGGAGTGGAAACGGCATGGCTGACGTCAGGATCACAGATATCCGTAAATCATACGGGTCTGTCGAGGTCATTCGTGACCTGAATGTCGATATCGCGGATGGTGAGTTTGTAGCGCTGGTCGGTCCGTCAGGTTGCGGGAAATCGACGCTTTTGCGCATGATCGCCGGGCTTGAGCCGATCAACGGTGGGACGATTTCCATCGGGGACCGTGTGGTGAATAACCTGCCCCCCGCGCAGCGCGACATCGCCATGGTATTCCAGACCTATGCGCTTTATCCGCATAAATCCGTGGCCGAGAACATGGGCTTTGCGCTCAAGGTCGCCAAAACCGACCGCGCCGAGATCGACCGCCGGGTCAAAGAAGCGGCAGAAATCCTCAGCCTCACCGATTATCTGGACCGCAAGCCAAGGCATCTGTCCGGTGGGCAACGTCAGAGGGTGGCGATGGGGCGCGCCATCGTGCGCGATCCGCAGGTTTTTCTTTTCGATGAGCCCTTGTCGAACCTTGACGCCAAATTGCGCATTCAGATGCGCACCGAGATCAAGGAACTGCACCAGCGGCTCAAAACAACGACTGTTTTCGTCACCCATGATCAGATTGAGGCAATGACCCTCGCTGACCGCATCGTCGTGATGCAGGGCGGATTGATCGAACAGGTCGGCACACCGCTTGATCTATACGACAACCCGACCAATGAATTCGTGGCAACTTTCATTGGTGCGCCGTCGATGAACCTGCTGTCCGCCGAGCTTGAGGGCGGGCAAATTCGCATCGGGGATCATCTGTTCGCGGGGCCCTCAGGCTCTGGCAAGGTCAACCTTGGGGTGCGGCCCGAACATCTGATCCTGTCGGATGACGGTTTGCCCATGGAGGTCAAAGTGGTCGAACCGACCGGGTCGGAAACCATGGTGTTCTTGCGCTACGCAGGTCAGGATGTGACGGCAGTGTTCCGCGAGCGTCATGCCTTTGAGCCGGGCAGCACCATTCATCTGAAGCCAGACCCGGACCGCCTGCATTGTTTCGACGCAGAAACTGGCCAAAGGATGGTTTGACCCGATGATGCCGGATCGTTGGGCTGTGTTGAAGTGGTGATCCATACCGCCATTGGAGCGCCCTTTTGAGCAGGTTTTGGCGCAATAATAGAAAGGACGTAACCCATGTTGAAAGGAATTGATCCCATCTTGAATGCGGAAGTGCTTTTTGCACTGCGCGCAATGGGGCATGGCGATGATCTGATCATTGCGGATACAAATTTCCCCTCTGACAGTGTCGCGAGGGATACTGTGCTGGGAAAAATTCTGCGCATCGACAGGCCTGCCGCCGAAGTGGTGCGCGCTGTGCTGTCCGTTTATCCGATTGATACATTCGTCGATGATGCCGCCGCCCGGATGGAGGTTGTGGATGAGCCAGACACCATCCTGCCCGTCATGCAGGAGGTTCAGCATGAGGTCTCTGCCGCTGGCGGGCCGACAATGATGAGCATCGAACGTTTTGCCTTTTACGACCGATCCAAGAAAGCCTATGCGGTGATCCAGACCGGCGAGCGGCGGTTTTACGGCTGTTTCGCCTTTCGCAAAGGCGTTGTGCCGCCGGATGCGTCATAGATGAGTCGGGTCGTTATTCTCGGCGTCTTTGTGGCCGATACGGCCTACCGCGCGGACCGCATGCCAAAGATGGGTGAAACGATCATGGGCAAGTCCTTTGCCCTTGGTCCGGGCGGCAAAGGGTCCAATCAGGCCGTGGCATCTGCGCGGCTGGGGGCTGAAACACATCTGATTTCGCGGCTCGGGCAAGATGATTTTGGCCGGTTGGCGTTGGAGACTTGGCGCGCGGCAGGTGTCACCCCGCATGTAATCCAGATGGAGGACAGCTATACCGGTGCCGCGCATATCTTTATCGAAGAAGGCACCGGCGACAATGCGATCATCATCGCGCCCGGTGCTGCGGCCTTTATCAGCGGGCAGGATGTGCAGGCGCAGGCGGATTTGATCCAAAGCGCGGATGTCTTTGTAACGCAGCTTGAGCAACCGATGGATGCAGCAGTCAGGGCGCTTGAAATCGCGCGAACTGCCAATGTGGTGACGGTGTTGAACCCCGCACCCGCCGCCGAGTTGCCGCCCGGCATGCTTGCGCTTTGCGACTACATCACGCCCAATGAAACCGAATGCGAGGCACTTACCGGCATTGCAGTTACAGACGCGCGCAGCGCACAGAAAGCCTGTGATACTTTGTCAGAAATGGGTGTCGGCAGGCCAATTATCACGATGGGCGAACAAGGCGCTTATCTCGCAGGGCACGGTTTCGTTCCTGCGGTGCATGCAGGTCCGGTCGTGGAAACGACAGGTGCGGGAGATGCCTTTAACGGCGCATTTGCGGCGGCCCTCTCTGAAGGAAAATCGGCAGAGGTGGCGGTGCATTATGGATGCGTGACGGCAGGAATATCCGTGACACGGCCCGGAACCGCACCCGCCATGCCAACGCGGGCAGAGGTTGAGGCGCTGCTGTAAGCCGCGCTGTTATCTGAGGCAACGCAGCTGTCGAGTTTGAGAGGGCAGTGGTTTCGCCTGAGTCGGGGGCGTCTGCCAACGCGCTGCTGCATTCAAAATGATCGTATGTTTTGACAGCTTGAGCCACGTCCTTTTGGTGCTCAAGGGGCTGGGTGCACTACGTGTAAGAAAGAGCTTCACATGAGTGCCAACCCTATGCCGTGTATGTGAAAAATAGCGGACCGCGCTAAGGTTTACGCGATACTTTTCAGCACTGCCGTATCCCATCTTCAAAGGATGTGCCTCAGGCATTCGACTTCCAGCGCTGGCCCCCGGCGGGAGGCTCGTGCCCATGCCAGTTTGACTCAAAGCACTATTTATGGTTGTGTTAACCTTTAGATTGCTGCCATTTCTCACCGTTATTTTTCTCTTAGCAAGAATTGCGAAGGTGTTTGGCCTATGCCTTTTGACCTGTCACTCGTTGATCTTTTTCGCCCCTACATTTTGCGCGGCGAATCGACCCCTTGGCATGCAGTTCTATCCGTCATTTACGTTGAAAGCTACGAGACCGCGACCGGCCCCGGTGGCATGGTCATTCGCGGCATCGGGCGATTTTCCGGTGATGTGGACCTGCCCACTTTTGATCCCAGCACAGGCACGCTCAGCGGGGCGGCGGCGAATTCGGAAGGGCATCCGAGAAATCAACCCGACCGCTCGGAACCCTGGCTGGACGTAACCGACACAAAGGTCGAGTTCAGCATGACCGTCCCGCGCGTGGCGGGCGCCATTATCGCCGACGGTGTCGCGGGAGTGGCTGGTGGGGATGCCGCGTTTCAAGCGGTGCGCGATGTTCTGGATGCGCTTGATGCGCCACCGATTGACCCGCCGCCATCGGACTATCCAAACACCGGATTTACGCTGGACCTGATCCTGTCAGGCATTGAAATGCGCCCGCCCTTTCTGGAGCCTGCCGAGATGCGGGCGGATGGATTGCTGGTGCCACATACATCGCGCCGGGACGTGGTCTTTCACTTGCCCAAGGTCAAGCTGCGGCTGACCCAAGGGACGGATACGAACGCGCAGGTGCAGGTGTGCCTTGTCTCGCTGGGGGCCTCTGGCCTTGATGATCCGGGCGCGCTTTCGGCAGCCGAGCTTGTCACGATGGAGCCGCATCACGCCTTTATCGGGTCAGGCCGCGTGGTGGGATTTGGCTTTCGCTCTGCATATCTGGACCTGTCGGATGGCTACACACCGCCCGAAGTTCTGTCGCAGTTCGGATTTGATGAAGCCTGGACCGGTCTTTACCTGCCGGAAATCCGGATTTTCTTTGCCCCCAACGGGGCTGAGGATTTCGCCGTCAACGCAGGTGTTGAAAACCTGTTGATCGGATTGGGGGGCTCCAACGGGGTCACGGGCGATTTTGACGTTGCTGTCATCAATCAGGGCGGCGGCGATCTTGTGATCGGCGCGAACTTCTTTGCAAGTGACGGGCGCGGGATTGGTATTACGCGCACCAGCCCGGGTAATGCGACTGCGGCCCTGCCGGAAACCACGCGCCTTGCGGTCGATGTGCGCGGGGGGCGCGCGCCTTACAGCGTCACCGTGGATCAGGGCAGTGGGGCGCAGGCGGGCATCGTGCATGATGTGAGCGCGCCCGCGACCGGCACACGAACCATTACAATCACGGCAGCAGATGCAAGCGCGCCGCCCAAACAAGCAACCCTGACCGTTTCGGTCGGACGGCGCGCGCCGCCCGCGATTGCCCCACCGCCCGGCGCACCGCTTGCAGCCATTCTGGAAACCACATCCATCACGCGCGGCACGCAGTCCTTGGTCGCCCCCCCGCTGGCCTTGCTGAGTGACAACCGAGAGGCGGGCGGCGTCAGGGTCAGTCTGGCGGGGTTCAGCGTGCCGCCGGCGACGGAATGGCGCATCGACGGAGGCCCTCCCACAGTTGGTGTGACGGTGGATATCGATGTGACGGGCGGGCAATCGCGCGCGATTGAGGCGCGCACGCCAGACGATGCGGTGACATCGCTCGTCGGGTTTTTCCGTTTTGATACGCCACCAAAGGTGGATTACACCGATTATGCGCGGGTGCCGGGACACATTCGCGACAAGGAAGCACTGACCGCCAGCAAAACATCAGATTGGCAACCGGGTGCCCGTGCTTTTGATGTGGCCTATACGGATATTCTATCCCGCATTAACCCCAAGGACGTCACCATTACCGGCACGGCCAGCTGGGATGGGGATGATTCAAAGGCGCAGTATAACTGGAAGCTCAGCCAACGGCGCGCCGAAGGGTTGCGTGCACTGATCGAGGACCGTTTTCCGCCCACGTTCACCGGACCTAATGCGCCCTTGGGCGCGACCCACACGGCCAGTTGGCGCGACACCACATGGAAAACCCAAGGCCCCACCAACAGATCACAATATTGGAAGGCGACGATCACAGGCTTTTCGGTCAACCTGCCGGGTGAAGTCATCACCGGTACGGTGCGCAGGCCTGCAGCGCCCGAGCCACTGCCGCCCCCGGTCGTGCCCGACACGCCACCCAATGATCCGGCCACCCCGGATTGGTTCCATTCGGCGCGTCTGAAAGTGCGCATTATCCGCAACCAGTTTGTTGCACTTGAGCTTTCGGGCAAGATCGATTTCCAGACGGGTCTGGAAAGCACACTGCAAAACGGGGGGGCGACCGAACTCCCCGATGACATTCGCGGTATCGGCAACAACCCTGCCGATGGGATTACGGATTTTCTGTTTCTCTACCAGACCGACCCGGCGAGCCAGACGGATGAGGTCAAACTTTATATCGGCGCAGACCCGGCGGACAAAGATGGATTGCTGATGACAGGGCAACTGCCCGGGCAAGCCCTGAAGCCCAAGAATTTCGGACGCGATCTGTTGGGGATGACCACGATCTTCACGCCGTTGCTGGCGGAAAGCACGCCAGCGCAAGGTTCGGATGGCAGCATCGCCCCCCTCGTGGCGTCAGCGGCCGTAGTTGGTGTTGCAACAGGTCTGGCGCAAGCCGGGTTTTTCAACATTGAAAGAGTGATCCTGTTTGGCGGAGAGGGCGCTTTCCGCAGGCAGGGGGATCGCTGGTTGATGAGTTTCCTGTTCGACGTGGAAACAGCCGTATCCGTCAATATCGGGTTTGGCGATGGCGACCCGCTGCTGGAAATTCCGCGCGATACGCCGCTTGCCGTGCGCTATAAGGCGATCGGGCTGAGCTTTGGCGTGCCGCCGGGTGGGGGTGGACGTTTTGATTTGAGACCTGTTTTTGACAGCTCCAAAGGCTATTCCATTGATGTATCGGGCCCCGGTGCCATTCGCGTGGCTGAACCTTTGGGCCAGATATTGCAGGTTCTGGGTGCGCGCATTGCCCGCACGAACCCGCTCAGTTTTGAGATTGATCTGGGCTTTGCCATTGATCTCGGTGTGATCTCGGTTGACCGGGCACGGGTGCGCATGCCGGTTGATCCGCTGGGACCGCCCGAACTGACTGCCTTTGGTGCAGGGTTGAAGGTTCCGGGCGTGCTCGAAGGCTCCGGCTATATGGAGTTCAACAACGGGGACGATGGTACCGAGATCAAGGGCGGGATTGATGTCCGCCTGATCCCCGTCAAGATGCGGATTGCAGCGCAAATTGCGATCAAGCAGATCCCGGAAAGCGCGGGTGGTCCTGCAACCGGCGTGGCGGTGGCCCTTGAGGTTGAACTGCCCGTCGCCATTCCGCTGGCGCAATCGGGTTTTGGCATTTACGGTTTTGTCGGTCTTTTCGCGATGCATTATGCACGTGATGAGGACGGGATCACCTCGCTCACCCCGGCGCTTGAATGGCTGAAGAACCGCGCCAACGGGGATCCTACGAACTTACAAGCCTGGAAAACCAACCTCGACAGTTGGGCCTTTGGCGTTGGGATCACGCTGGGCACGATGGGCAGTCCGATCATCTTTAACGTCAAAGGCATGTTCCTGCTGGAGTTGCCCGGGCCGCGTGTCCTGCTGGTGGTCAAGGCCAACCTGCTGGCGGTGCTGCCTGAGCTGAAAGACAAGAACGCCGAGGGGACGTTCCTCTGTGTCATTGATCTGGACTTTGGGCGCGGGACGCTGACCATCGGCATTTCCATTGACTTCACCATCGACCCGCTGGTCGAGATCAAAATTCCGATTGAGGCGTTTTTCAACCTCAAGGATGGCAAATTCTGGCACGTGTATCTTGGCAGCTTTGCGGGCAAAGACCTGCAGGACAACCCGCTGCCGGGTCCGATCCGTGCGTCCATTCTGGGGGCTTTTGACGGCTCTGGTTACGTCATGTTCTCAGGGCATGGCATCCCAAGCTATCAGCCGCCGGGCAACAATCTGCCCGCGCTGAGCCAGGTCAATGGCTTTGGTATTGCCGCCGGGCTTGAGGTGTCGATCATCTGGGGTAACACCTCGATCAACCTCTACCTCAAGGTGACGGCGGGCTTTAACGCGATCATCGGGTTCCAGCCGTTTTACGTGGGCGGGCTGCTCTATATCCGGGGCGAGCTGAAGCTGTTCATCATCAGCCTGTCGGCCTCTGCGGCACTTTCCGCGCAGGTTGGCGAGCGCGCAGATGGCACGCAGGTCAGTCGCATCGACGGTGAGGTTTGCGGTGAGCTGGACCTCTTTTTCTTTTCCATCAAGGGCTGCGTTGATTTCCACCTCGGCGAGGATTCCAAGATACTGCCCCCGCCACCCGATCTTTATGCCGGGGCCGTCTTGGTGAGCCGCACGCCCGCGCTGGCCGAAGGCACCGGAGTGGATCGCGGCATAGACAGCAAAATTGGCGACATGCCGCGCGACGACAACACGCCCGCGGAGGCAGATATCCCCGTCGTACCGATTGATGCGATCCCGGTGATCAGCCTTGCGATGCCCGCATTGGACGGGGGTATCACGCCGCTGGGTGAGACGCCGGGCGGCAGTACCGGCGCCCCCGCAGGTGGCTTTATCGCACGGGGCGATTTCGCCTATCGCTATACAATGACCGAGGTCACGCTGGAGCGGGTAGGGGAAACCGACGCGGTCATGGCCGGAAATACGCCGTCAACATGGTGGACGCTTGAGCCGCCGGACGGTGAAAACCTGACCACGCATCTGTCCTTGCTGAATTGGGTGCCAAACCCTGCGCCCAAAGCGCTGGAACGGACGGAAATTCTGGAAGAGACCATCCGGGAGCGGTGGGGCAACGTGTGTGAACCCGCAGCCCCTGCGGCCCCGGTTCTGTGGACCTTTTCGGACGAACGTCTTGGCCCGTCAGCCGATGGCTGGGACCTGAAGGGGACTGCATGGCCCGACCCTGATGACGCCAAACGCTCCCGTGATCCGGACGTCGAGCTGCATGTGCATGAAACTTGGCGTTCGGGTGATTTCGCGCTCGATCAGATGCGCGGCATCGTCCCCGCGGTCGTCGAAGGGGGCTTGGTTGATTGCGCGCCCGAGGGCCGCGACGGAACTCCAAATCGCGGCGGCTTTGAAACTGGTCGCCTGACGACAGGCATCAGGGGCGGAGATCTGACAGGTGTGGTTGCCACCTCAGGGCGCGATCTGACGGGCACGCTCAAAAAGATAGATGAAACCGGCACGTCCGCGCTGAAGATGCGGACACTGACGCGGAATATGTCCTTGGGATCAGGCACGTTGAACAAGAGCCTTGGTGACAAGATAACGACCAAGGCCACGTTGAACACCAAACTGAACCGTACGTTGGAGCGCGAAAAGGTAAACCGTGCGATTGCCGGATCATTCGGGACAATCGGCCCGGTCGATCAGTTATCAGCGGAACATCTGGAGCTTGGCGAAGCGATCCGCCGGGTGACACGCGGCGTGGAAATCGAGCGCAGCGCACTGCTTAGCGTGCTGGCGGGTGCCACGGCTGCTGGCCCGCATGGCACGACTGTGCCGGGCGGCTCAAAGGTCGATGAACCAAAATGCCCGGGCCGTGTGCTGGCCTCCCCGCTGTGGGACACGGGCGAGCCGGTGGTCTTTGGAGATCGCAGCCGTGCAGATGAGGTCGCGGACCAGCTTGCATCTCTTGGACTGAAACACGGACCTCTTTCTGATGTGATTGAAGTGGACAGCGGCGAAATCCTGTCCGGTCATTTGCTGATGTGGGTCAACCGCGGCCTATTAAACGATGACCAGCAGGGCACGGGGCGCGGTCTGGTGATCCACTTCCTTGATGGGGATGGCAATGTGCTTGGCATGCGCCCGGTGCGGGTTTCAGACTTGCTGACCGTCACCAGCTTGCCGCCGAACTGGATGGACACAAATGGCCCTTGGTTCGAGGACGTGTATCACACGGTGCTCTATGGTCAGATGCGGCTTGCGCCACGCCAGCCTGTTTGCGTTGAGCTTGCGCCACCTGATGGCACGGAACGCTTCCGGATCGGCGTGCTTTATCTTGATGAAAAGCAGGCGCAGCGTTTTGAGCAACAGGGACGCCCCTATTATGTGGGCGCAATTGAGCTGACCCGCCTGAGTGAAGCGCGCCGTGAAGCTTACGATAACATTGAAATTGAAAAAGACCGGCAGGTGCTCGAAGACCTTGTGAGCGGTCCCAGCGCGGATGTGGCACTGCTATTCCCGGATGCGCTTTACCGTGTGAGCTGTAAAACGGATGTGCGGACCCGCGATGATGAAGGTGCTGAGAGTGATGCCGCGGATCAATCGGCTACATTCTGGTTCCGGACCGATAGTGCCGCACCCAAACGGCTGGATCCATGGATATTATGCACGTTGCCGGCTGAGGGTGAGGCGCATGTGTTCGGGTTGGATGCGCCCCGCTTTGTCTTTGCGACGAATTCAGTGGATCAGTTGTTTGCAGCTTATGGCAAAGAGCTGCGCGTCAGGCTCAAGGCTGCGTCTTTCCGGCAGGTGAACGAGCCAGGATTGCCGCACCCCGTGCCCATCGATGCAGGCACGCTGGAATACGTGAAGGCCCATGTGCTTTCCCCGTTTGAGGCGGTGGTCGAAGACGTTCTTGGCGAAAGCGGGCCTTGCGTTCCGATTGATGAAAACCGGGTGCGGCATTCAATGCTGACCCTGCCGATCCCGCTTGATCCTTACACCGACTACGTCATTGATATTGAGGCGGTAGACATTGGTGCGCCTGCGGAAACCGTCGGCGCGCGTGTCTATCGGTTGAATTTCTCCACCGGCCAGTTCGGACAATTGGAAGACTTTGCAGGTGATTTTCAGGCCACCTTGATGGAGCATCGTTTCGTGCAAAGCGGCGCGCTTCAGGCGATCGGAAATGATCCGCGTTTTGCCGGACGGACGCTGGAGAGCATCCTTGCCGGTCAGGATCTGTTGACCACAATGGGCCCGGAGCTGGACGAGGAACTGATTGGTGCCGGCCTTGAGCCGATGGATGTGCCCGGTGCCGCCCGCGTCATCGTCTTTTGGGAGCAGGCAAACCCGGCAGCCGATCCGCAACCAGCGGCATTGCTGCTGGATGCGAGTGAGCCGATGCATCGCACGCGACCGATTCCGCAGGAAGTCACCGAAGAGGACCCCGATGGAATCGCGGCCACCCGCTGGCGCCTTGAGCCTGCGCCGTGGTTGTCCATCGCGGAAAGCGCGGCATCCGATGACATCGTGGACAAGATCCTGTTTGCACCGGGCGCACAGCGTGCACTCGTAACGCTGAAGGCAGGCTCGCGCGGCAAGAGCCTGCGGATGGATATGATCCGCAAGGCTTTTGACGAACCTTACCTTAACGAAGGTTTTTCCGGCAACGTCGAGATCGAGATCATTGCAACTGACTTGGCCCGCGCCCCGTGGGAAGAAGAGTAGGTATGGCCGTGAAGCGAACATTTTTCCCATATTGGTTCCGCGGTCAGGGCGCGATGATCACCGCAAGCTCGGTTCTGCGACCTTTCGCCGATGAAAATGACGTTGTGACATTCCCTTTTGGCCCCGGCGGCGACACTGCTGCAGGGGGTGACGCGTTGCGGGCAGCGTCCAAGCGCGAAACCCAAGGCATCGACCTCAAGGATTTTGGTAACCACGTCTTTTCGGTGTTTTTGCGCTGGCAACTCAATCCGTCCGTTGGTCTGCCCTCTGAACCGTTCAAGGTCTGGCGTCGCATTGCTTTCCCGCTTCTGCCCAAACCTGTCGCGACGCCTGTCCGAAAGACTGCTATGCCGCCGCTCGGAACGGTCCATCAGTTCTTTCAACCGATGATGTCGGTGAACGTCACCATCAAAAGCAACGGTCCTGCCTTGACGGTCAATATTGTTCCGCTTGCAAATGGCGTTGGCTTTGAAAACATGTTGGGTTTTGAAAGCTTGAGCGTGGCTGCGAATGGCGAGCGGCGCTATCAGTTTTACGCCCCGCACATCACAGCACTGCTGATCAGCGGTGCCGATGGACAGGATGTCACAATCATTGGTGAACCTGTATCACATGCCAACGAAATCACCGGCTGGGAATTGGTCGAAACGGTCGGGCTACCGGTGGATCCCGACAACTTCGCAGACCTGAACGGTCAGGCGCATGGCAAGGAACAGGGTCTCGTGGGCAGCGAGGTCTCCGCGATAGATGCTGCTAAACAGCGGTTTTCGCGCGGCATTAACCCTTTCGGTTGGTATCCCAACTTCCCGACTGGTGACAAAGGACCTGTTTGGGAAATGCCTGACCCGGATGGCATGATTGACGACGCCCGAAAAACGCTTTTGCAAATGCTGCACAAGGCGTTGCAGGCCCCGCCTAATAAGCAGGTGGATGTGCTCGACACACATGTGATCAGCCCGCCGGAAAACCTGAGCGGAGAGGCCATGCCAGCCGAAAAGGGCGAGGCGCATGTTTCGGCTGTGAAGCTGTTGCAAATGGCTGTCGGAACCGACCCGATGCAGTCGGTACTGATGGGTTTCGGGACCGGGTTTCCTTATGTCAATCTTGACCCGATCGTGCTGGCCGATCGGAGTTTTCTCGGCTCTTCCGACATGGCCGACTACGATTATATGATCACAGGTCTTTGGCCAAACGACTTGAACGGAAAAGGAGAAGCACGCGAGCTGGCCGCGATTATCCCCCGTCCACGCCGGGTGATGCGCCCGCTGACGGCTGTTGATCTGCGTGTGCATTTTCTGTCGCATCAGCGCCCCGTCGCCCCGGATGGATCATGGATTGCGACAAGCCGTGCCAGTTGGGAGCGCTTGCCGCTTGATAATCTGAACGCCGTCTCAAGCTTTGCGTTCAGCCGTGCGGAAAGCGGCACGACCGACCCTGCCGCGCCCTTGATGGAGCGGCGTCCATCCGGCAAGGGGCACATGCCAATCGGGAACAACGAAAACCGCAAAGACCCAGAATACCCGCGCCAATCTGCGTCGGACACAGGTTTTGTGATCCCCAATGCCGCCGGTGCTGTCAGCGCCGAATACGGCATCGCCACCCAGAATATCTTTGGCATCTGGAGCCCATGGGCGACCCGCGCCTTTTCAACCACGCAGCCACCGCCTGATCCGGTCAATATCGTGTCAGCGGAACTCAGGCCGATAGATACGGGCAGCGGCACGGTGTGCCCGGCTGATCTGGTTGTCGAGTTTGTTGTGGACTGGCGCGTCCGTTCGGTCGCGCGCATCGACTTTCGCGGTCGGCTGTTTGCAGCGGCAACGCGCCATGCAGAACCGCCGGGTGGTCTGCCCGGAGCGGGCCTGCAAAAATCAATCGGTGGGGCTGTACAAAACGTCTTTATCACCTTTTCGGGGCATGTTGCATCGCTAACCGATCCCGGCGTGCCGGGGTTGAATGGTCAGGCAAGCGTCATCAATCTGGACGCGCAGGGCAGCGCCGAAGTGGCGACTCCGGGTTTTGCAAGTCAGGGACATGCGCGGCGTTACCGCGTGACCATTCCCGCCTTTTCGCTGGATTATGCGGCGACCCCGCATGTGGGGTTGGCGCTTCAGGCGCGTCTGCGCGAGGCTGTCGCACCGGGGCGGGCAGGGGGCTATGGCCCACGCAGCAAGCTGACCTATGCGTCAGACCCACGCTCGCGGCCGACGCAGGTGATTGATATCGTGCGGCTGGCCAGCCTTCCCGATGCAAAGGGCGAGTGCCATGCGATTGTCGAATGGCAATCTGTGCCGGGGGCCGAGGGCTACATCCTGTATCAAAGCACCGAAACCAGAATGCTCGCCAGCCGGAATCTGGCTGAGGCTTTGCCCGGTGTGTCTTTGAGCGACCGGCTGTCCACCCTGAAAACCGAATTTGCCAGCAAACCGGACCGCCGGGACTTCAATCGGGTCAACAAGAAACTGCTGACGGGCACCAATCTGGACGTGGCTTTGCCGCGCGGGTCCCAAGCCATTCATCTATTTGTCGTTATTCCCATAAGTACGGGCGGCGTCGAAGGCCCATGGCCAAGCGGGCCGACCGCAGATGAGGCGATGATACCCTTTGTGGCCCCACGCATTGCAACGCCCGCCCCACCAACCATCGAAGCCTTGCCCGTCGAAGGCCCCGGCGGGTTTGCCGCGCGCATCAGAGTTGAAACCCGCCCCGCGTCAGGCGCAAGGCCGGGTCGTGTTGATATCTATCGAACACGTGTTGCGGATGCGGCGCGCCGGTTGGACAGTATGGGGCCACCTCTGGTGTCGCTGACAGGGAGCACTGCCGATTGGGCAGCCAGTTCTGACACCAATGGATCAGAAACCTGGATTACTGATATCACCGGCAATGATGCTCCATCCGGGTCCTGGAAACCACAATGGTACCGCGCTATCGCATGGGGCTTGGATGATCCGCAACGCGGTATTCGCAAGGGCCGTGGCAGACCGTCCCCTGCAGTTTCGATTGTCATCCCACCCGATGGCCCACCACAGTTGAGCCCGCCCGTGCTTGTCTGGCCGGGTGGCGGGAATCTGGGCGATATACTTGTGTCATTCAATTCAGACGCACCGGTTGATCCCACCGAACTTGGATCGCACAGGATATCGGTCGATGTCCGGTTCGATGGAAAAGACCTGTCGCATTTCTATACTGTCGCACCTGAGGCTGCTGATGACCCGCGCAATCCGGGCGAGAAACTGCCCGGTGCAACGCCGCTGAATCTGGTGAGTGAAGTGCCGACAACAACGCAGACAGCATTCTGGCGCGAGCCTGACGGGTCAGCCCGAAACTATCGCGTCTTTATTCGACGCCCCGCTGCTATGCCCGGCGGCAGTGTCACGCTCAGGCTCACCGACCCGATTGGCCGGGTGACTGAACACTTGGCCCGCTTTGCTCAAGGCTCGATCGTTCCTTTGCCAACCCTCAGCGATGTGGACAGCTTTAGCATCTCTGGCCGTGGAACGGTTTATTCTGTCACAACCGATGCGCCCATCTCTGGGCCGCTTGAATACAGGGTCCGGATCACGATCAGACCAACCTCAGGCGGCGGTATTCTTGGGCCGAACCGTTTGCGCGCCCTGCGCGACCAGACAGAGGAATTTGGCCGCTTTGGTCGCCAATCCGGCAGCGATCCGGGATTTGCCGGTGGCAGAAAAATACCGCGGTTTGAGCCGCGCCCCGGTCCTATCATTGATCTGGGGTCCAACAGGCCGAAATCGCAGTTCAGGACTGATGGCAAGAACCTCGTCTATGAGGCACCGCTTGACGAAATACCTGTTGGTGGCGTTCCGGCCAAGACAAACGCTAAATCGCCGCTCTATTCCGCCAGCCGCCAGAGCATCGGAGTGCGCACCGGCATCACGGTATTCGCGCGCTCGGATCTGCGGGCGATCACCTTCGAGATCATCATGCCAGACGGGCGGCGCGTCTCAAGTTCAGATCGGGAGTGACCTAAGTGACACAGCTTAACGTTTTTACGCTGACACCACAGGCCGCTGCACAGGCCCTGCAGGATAATGGGCTGGATGCTTTGGGCCTGACCATGGCGCGCCTGTCAAATGCCTGGGGCAGCGCCAATCCGACTTTTGATGCCAACACATTGAGATTGACGCCATCAGGCAACGCACTGGCCCCATTTCGCGGCACGCTGGAGTATCTTGATCAGGGCCATGAATTCCGAGATGTAACGGGGGCTGGCATTGCCGGGCCGGTTGCGGCCTTTCGACTTCACCCCCAAGCCGTTGAACGCCTCAGCCGCTTGATGGCGCGCTATGCCGTGGCCCCTGCACCGCACCACCGCCCCGTGCCGGAAACGCTGGTGTTTACAGGGGCCGTTCCCATGCCGGACCGGTCGCCCCAAACCTATGAACCCGGTGAAAGCCTCGGTCGCACGGAACCGATGAGCTTTCATGACGGGCGCGGGTTGATCATTGACCCGATTTCCATCGCGGCGTTGTTTGATGATCTGATCACCAGTTTTCCGGCCCTCGATTTCTCAAACGGTGGGGGCACAGGCGGTGCAGGCGGGATTGGTGCGATTGCAACCGGTCTGGGTGCTGCATCCGGCGTTGTGGTGCAGGTGGTGGATCTGCATGGATCGCCCTTCGTGAGCCATCTGGGCGATGTCGGTGTGGAAAAGCAGGCCGCTGATACCACATCCACGGGAGTTCCGAATGCCTCGGGGCTGATGACACTGGCTGCAAATGAAACGGTTGCAGCGACCGGCGCGAATGCTGCAAGCCGCGTGCGCTTGGGGTGGGCGACGGGCGGCACTTTGGCTGCCGGGCCCTTGACGCAGCCCGCGCTGCCGGGTGGCGTGTCGTTGCCGAGACAGTTCCTGCGCGCCTATGCGGTTGATCTGGATTGGCATCTGCGTGGGAACCGCACCACCAGCGCCGTTGCTGGTGTGCCCGGTGAGGATGGGGATATGCCGTCGGATCTGAAACCGCAGGTGCGAACCGAAGTTGTGATAGACTACGTCGTCGATGGCCCGGACCTGATGGCGCGTGCGGATGCTGTGCTTGCAAGGGTTGATGGTGCACCGGGCAATCCGCTGATGTTTGCCGTCGCGCCGATTATTGACGATTTGGTCCCTGCGCCAACCGCGCCGGGTGCGGCGGCCCGCTGGCCTACGTTTCCGACCCCGGCAGGTATTGGCATGTTCGGCCCAAACCCGGCGCCGATCGTAGGAGCCACGGCGACATGGACTGCGGATGAAGATGTTATCGTTCAGATCGTTGCTGACGCTGTGCCTGATGGCAGTGCTGTCAGGCTTTATAATCAACGGTTTATTTCCATTCCCGCAATCGGAGAGACGCCGTCATTCAAGCGCGGTGATGGCGGTGCTGCAATTGCGGTGGCAGGCCAGCCGACGCTGATCCGGGTGCACAACCCGCTTGGCCTGAGCGCAGGTGACCCCAAGCCGGACCCGGCGACGTTGGTCTTTGATCTAGTGGTCACACCACGCGGACAAAACCGGCGTCTGTTTGCCGCCCGAACTTTGCAGATTGCGCCCGGACCTGCCGCTCTGCCGCCTGACGTCTTTGCACCTGCGCTCGATCGTATGGGCGGTCTGTCCGATAATTTGAAATCGGTGGCCCCAGTCCCGATTTTCGGTACGGATGCCGGGCCTGATGATGGCGCAGCTGGCACGCCCGTTGATGCGGCACGTGCGCTGGCGTCCGAAACGGTGCCGCGCATCGGGCCGAGGCTCCCGACTATGGCGCGTCTGGAAGGCATCGTCGTAAGTGGCATCGGCTCGGTCAATGTCAGCGCCGGTCTTGACTGGGACGGGGTGCTGAGTGCCGCGTCCTGGTCGCGTGATACGATGTCAGCCAGCCATGCGCAGGGCAACCCGGGCAACCCGCCCGGGCCGGATACCCACAGTAGTGCTGTGCGTGTCGAGGGGGCGCTGGGCTATGACCTCGCACGCCACGCAGTGCGCCGTGTGCAGCCATTCATTCCCTTGCCCGGTGGCCCTCCTGTCGGGCAGGCGCCGGGCTGGTTGGCGATGTCAGGAGGGGATAATATGAACCCGCCCGTGCGGGCAGGTGGGGCACCCGCAGGAGCCACATCATCCGGTGTGTTGCTGCAATCCATCGCGGCAGTGGCCGAAACGCCAGAACTGTCGCTATTGCCTGATGGCAACCCGCTCAACTCAGCCACTCCACTTGATTTGCAAACTGTTATCAATGATGTGGCTGGTGCGTTGGGACTGCCGGCCCCCACGGTGGATGTGACAAATGGTAACCGCTTGCTGAACGAGTTGCGTCGCGAATATGAGCTGTCGGTCCACGGGGCGCGCGATGCGCTGTGGTCTTTGGCGCGAGCGTTTCACGAAGCGCAGGAATTGGTTTACGTGGAAACGGCTGGCCTTGCCCGCACAGTTCATGCCGGTGCTGGCAGCGGTGCGGTCTCGGTGGACCTGATCCAGATATTGGCCGATCGTCTGGCTGTGCAACCGCGGCTCAAGGTCATTCTATGCACCCCGCGCGAAACCGACTTTATCAATCCGCCATATGTGCGCGCCGCGATCCAGTTGCGCAACGAAGCGCTGCTGGCGCTGCAAAGCGTGGCCGCAGATCGTGTGGTCGCCTTTCACCCGGGCGCCTTTCCGGGGCGGGCTGCGCGGCTGCAGGGCACGACCGTCGTTGTGGATGATGTCTATTCCCTGACCGGTGCCACACATTTGCGCAGACGTGGTATCAGCTTTGATGGCAGTGCTGCGGTGGCCTCTGTCGATCATACCATCGCCCAAGGTTACAGCGCCAAGGTGCGAAATCAGCGCATCCAATCGATGGCTGGACGTCTCGGTGTCGTGCCGAGAGATGCCAGTGGGTTACCCTCGTCGGACTTTATCCGGCTGCAGCGCCCCACGGCGGCATTTTCGTTGGTGCAGGACCTCGTCGAACAAGGCGGTCTGGGACGGTTGGAGCCGAACTGGGACGGACCGACAGACGCAAGCGTCATCGCGCAAACGGCCGCTGTTGCGGACCCTGACGGCAGCGATGGCGCCAACCTGTCCCTGTTTCTGGCAGCCCTTCTGGCATGAAACCAAAGACGGTCTGGAAACGCTAGGCGCGGGCTATTTCTTGGCCGCAGCGGCCTCTGCTGCTTCCTGCTCTATCTGTGCCTGCACTGCACCGCTTGCTGCTGCTTCGACGGTGGTGCGTTGCACATCACTCAGGTCGTCATGATCCTCCAGGCCGGGCATCGCGACGCGAACTTCCCGACGGGCAAATTCGATGCCGTTTGCTTCAAACTCTTTGCGGACACGGTTGTAGATTTCTTTGCGGATGGTGAATTGCGTGCCGGGTTTGGCCATGAACTTACCACGCATGACAATGCCCACATCGTCGAACTGAAACACGCCCTGGCTTTTGAAGGGCTCAAGAAAATCATCCTTGAATAGCGGGTCTTCCAGCATTTCCGCACCGATTTTCTTGAAGATCTTTTTGACCTTGTTGGGGTCGGTGTCAAAGGGCACCGTAAACATCAGCTTCATGATCACCCAGTCGCGGCTGAAATTGGTGACCTTTTCCACGCTGCCATAGGGAATCGTATGCACATTGCCGCGGTGGTGACGCAATTGCATGGAGCGTATGGAGATCTTTTCGACCGCGCCCATCGTGCCACCAACGTCGACGTATTCTCCGACCCGGAATGCATCATCAATCAAAAAGAAAATGCCTGATACGATATCGGTGACGAGTTTCTGCGCCCCGAAACCAATGGCCAGACCAAGTATCCCCGCCCCGGCAAGCAATGGCGTAATGTCGATGCCAAGCGTGCCCACGGCAAGCAAACCAAAGACGACGCCAATGGCGATTTGTGAGGCCATCAGGATCAGCGGCAAAACGGTGGCAAGGCGCGAACCTCCCGCTCCACCGCCTTCACCGGCTTCCTGATCCGACGTCAGGCTGGAGGATTGTTCACGCGTAAGGCGGCGGTTGATCCACAGCGACATCAGCTCGAACACGATGTAACCGACCGCACAAGTGACCAGAAACTCAATCAGATTGCCGATGAATTGCTCACCTGCACTGGTCGCGCCCACGTTGGACAGATCGATTTCCCAAGCGCCGGCAATGATGAGGACAATCATGCCAAAAGCGAGCACGCGCCCGATGCGGATCAGGCTTCGTTTGTTGGATTTATACGCCTGCTCTGCGACAGGACCTTCACCGATCATCGGAGGTTGCAGGTGGCGCACCAGACCGCGGATGATGGTATCAATAATCGGGGCCATGAGCAGCCAGAACATCGTGGTGTAATGTGGTGCTTTCAGCAGCAACGCGATATTGCCAAAGCCCGCAACAATCGTCGACAGCGCCCAGGTAAAGACAGACACAACGACCGCAAATACCGGATAGTACTGCGCGACCTGCTCATCATATCTGGTGCGGTCAGGGTCATTGCCCCGCATCATTTCGACAAGACCATCGCGGGCCGTCCATGCGATGACGATGATATAGACGTGCAGCGCAAATGTGAGCCAGAAACCGAGGCGGGTCTCGCCGATGGGCACGCCGAATTGGGCGTTAAAACCGATGATGAACATCGTGAAACCGCCCAGCAAACCCAATCCGATCAGGTTCCGGTGCAGGTATTTCGCCCAGTGATCACTCACGCTGACGAGACGGTACTGCGGTTCATACGGGGCAAGCGCAAAGCGCGACAGCGCCGCAATCAGCCTTGGCACCAGCACCAAGAGGCGCACCGCCGGAGCAAGGATGGCAATCTGCTGTGGGGTCAGGAAAGACGCGCCAACGATGCGGATAACGATGTAGAAAACGGCAAGACCCAGAATTTCCCGCCCGAACCGTTTGGCCAGAAAGAACAGTGTATCACGCAGTGACCCTGTCTCTTGGACGATTGCTTTTTTGGTACGCCGCTCAAGCGTCTTGGTAACCAGCAGTTCTGCCGCATAGCCTACAGCCAGGATGCCAATCAAAAGCCCGAACAAAACCGCAAGGCCACTCGCGCCGAAACTCGTTGCGAAATTGCCGAAAGCTTCGAACTGGCGCACAAACAGGATCGGAACGCGCTGAACAGCCTCAACGATGGGTGTGTAGAACGCTTCCCATGTGCGTGTCGCAGCTAGCGCGAGTGATTGAACTTCAGCTGTTTCTTCGGCGTTTCCTGTTGCAACGGCATCGAGCCTGTCCAGCAGCATGACCCGCACCTGATCGTCCGACATGCGCGCAACCATTTCGCGGATAGCCTCGGACGACAGCGGATCGGGCATCTGTGTCGTGTCCGGTTGGCTCGTTACTGTTTGCGCGTGAACTCCGGGTCCGGGCGCAACAATTGCAGCGAAAATCAATGAAAAAAAGATGACTAGAGGCAGCGCGAAACGAGTTAGCATGCATATTTCCTGAGGCTATTACCTTCGCCTTAAGCATCATGTCGTTTTTTTGCAACCAATAAGTGCGAGCAATTGTCGCGCATCGTATCGCCACAAAGCGCCTGAACGCATTGGCGGGCGACGTGCCGATCATGGCTTAACGTGCAATCACTTGAGTGTCTGTCGTGTTTCTGGATCTGGAGGGGATCACATCAATGCGCAATCGGCACCCGGCGGCAAAGGTGCGGCACCTTCTGGCAGCGTCGGCGAATATTCGAAACTTGCAATGCTTGTGCCGCTGTCAAAAGCGATGAACAGCTGGTTCGATCCGGGTCGTATGGCGATGCCTTCCGGGTCCATGCCGTATTCCAGAAGCGAGGCGGTCGCCAGCAACTGGCCGTCGGCGTCAAATTCATACAGGCTGTTCGTCCCTTCCATGTCATCTACGATCAACAAATGCCCGCTGCGCGGATCGCGCGCGATCCCTTGCGCTTCGCTTAGAGGTGGGGTCAATGTCATCGTGTCGATCCGGCGGATAATTTCGCCCGACGGGGACATCCAGGTCAGATATTCAGGGTCATCTTCGACCATGATCAAGGTGCCATCTGCATCAACGGCCAACCCTTCTGTATCGGCCCATTGCGATGAAATCCGAAATGGATCAGCAAGCGCGACCCCGTTTTTCGTTATGCGCTGAAAGCTTCCGGCTCCGTCTGCGACGAGTAAATGGTCCCCTTCGATGGTGATCGCCTTGATCCGGGAAAGTCCTGAGGAAATGCGGCGCAGTTCCAGCCCATCCAGCGTCAAAAGAATGGCTTCGGGGCCTTCGTTTGCAATCCAAAGCCCACAAAAGGCCGGATCGTAATCAAGGCTGGAGGGGTAATTCAGATCAAACTGGCCTGTCAATTTCAAGTCCAATGCAGACGCCGGACCTGCAAGTGTTATGCAAACCAAGGTGATGAGACGATACATTGTGGTACCTCCGTTTAACGGTGAGTGACTTCTCTGAGACCCTTCAATGACGACGGCGCGCTTGCCGGTTTTTACACACTGCCACAATACTTGACGCGAGTATCGGTTTTTCCATCAAGGGCTGCACCGAGATACCCCGTTACGGTTTTTACTGCGTCGGGGTGCTGTTCCGGTCATGCAAGGTAGGCATCCCAAAGCGTTGACAGATCAACCTTTGCGTTCAAACGCCCGCAGAGAAGAAACACCCCGCCGAGTTTTCGCTGCAACAGCAGAACATCGATCGGTAAGGGTGGCGGCACGAAACCCTCTTGGGCCAGCGCCATGCCTTCTGTTTGCATCTGTTGGGATAAATCTGTTGCGGCAAACTCGAACTCTGTGCTGTCGCGCAGCACGCCAAAAGCAAGTCGGATCATTTTTACAATCCGGTTTTTGTGTGTCTCAGGCGTCTCTGCCACAAAGAACCCGATGTCTTGCGCCGTTTGCGCGATCGCGCCCTTGTCGTCGCTCAGCCCCGCGCGCATCAACGCGCTGTATTGACGTACTATGACCGGATCGAGTGCGCGCGTCGCGCCAAAATCAAGCAAGACAATCTGCCCGGTTTCAGGTTGATACAGATAGTTTGCAAAGTTCGGGTCAGTTTGCATCAGGCCAAAATCGAAAAGCTCTTTCAAAGTCAGCTCTATAAGATTTCTCGCGATCCGGTTGCGCGTGTCCTGCGGCGCATTCTGTGCGCTTTCTATTGGTTCCCCGTCGACATAGCTCATCGCAAGAATGCCGGGCGTCGTCCAGTCGCGGTAAAGTTCGGGGACAATGAACGCCGGATTGTCGCGCAATAACGTGCCAAAGCGCGCGAGTTGCGCGCCTTCCAGAACGTAATCGGTTTCGTCATGCAATTGTTTGCGCGCTTCTTCCAGATATGGCGCGAGCTCAAACCCTTTCGGCAAGAGACCCGACATCCGCATCAGAACGCCGACGTTTGCAACATCGCTGTCAATGCTCTTTGCAACACCGGGGTATTGCACTTTGATCGCCAGATCACGCCCGTCTTTCAACTGCGCACGGTGTACTTGCCCGATGGAAGCTGCGGCGATGGGGCGGACATCAAACTTCTTGTACTTTTGAAGCCAGTCGTCGGGCCAATTGGCGTTGAGCACCTGCTTGAGTTGCGCGGGCGGCATGAAATGCGCGTCATCTCTGAGCCGGGCCATAATCTGGGCAAGTTCAGGGGGCAAGACATCACCAGTGTCCATGGACATCAACTGCCCAATCTTCATCGCAGCCCCGCGCATCTTGGCCAGTTGATCGGCCACGCGGGTGATGTTCTGAGGGGTAAGCAACAGGTCTCGCATGGACGGGCGCTGCCCTTGGCCAAGTTGCGCCAGACCGTTCACGGCCATGTTGCCCGCCACCCCGGCGGTCATTGAACTGAGGCGGCTCAGTCGGGCGATGCGGCCTGATGGGACGGCCAAGGCGCGCGGGTCGTCAGTTTTGTCACTCATGAACGACAGGTAGCGGGCGTGGTCAGTGCGGCAATGGCTGTTCGCGCTTCACTGTGCGGAAAAGCGAAGCTCGGGGCCAATCAGGTGTTGGCACATTTGACTGATTGAGGCTCGGCCGCGTGTTCCTGCGGGCGGGATTTGGATGGCAAGACCGTCTTTGCCAGTTGGTGAATTTCGATGCTTGTTTGGACGGATATTTTGTTCACCACGCCGCAAGAACGTGAAAACTGATGCAACCGGGATATAAGTTACCTCTCCCCGAAGGCATTCTCCAGCGAACGGCTAATTGGCTTGAGCAAGTAAGCCAGTACCGTTCTTTCGTCGGTTACGATCTCTGCAGTTGTCGTCATCCCGGATTGCAGATCCCTTTGCCAAACACCTTCGCCTATCGACGCGTTGTTCAGCGCGACAGTGGCACGAAAGTGTTCTTGGCCAGTATCGACATCCATAACCGAATTGGGTGAGATGCTAATGATTTCGCCTTCTACTTGCCCGTAACGTCTTGGATCGAATGTGTCGAACTTAAGGGCAACCGGATCGCCGGTTGAAATATGTCCGATATCCGATGGGTTCACTTCGATTTCTGCAACAAGGCTTTGCTGGGTCGGAAGGAGTTCAAAAAGGACGTCGCCGACGTTCACGATCTCACCTGGATTTGGAAATCCGATCGCATGTAAAACGCCGTTTGCGGGCGCGCGCAATTTTAATTTATCGCGTTGTTGTGCAATGACTCTGGCCCGATTATCCGCTGCCTCACGTTGCAATTCTAATTCAAACAACTTCTCAGTGTATTTTTCCTCCAGAGACAAACGGTTTTGCGCTGTCGAGGATTGTGCCAGACTAACCTCTTTTTGCAGTTGAGAAAGGCGCACATCCACATCCACAAGACGTGCTTGTAATTGGTCCAGGCGGTCTTTTTGTGCATCAAGGTCGCGAGAGGTAGTTAAACCTTTACTGAATAGATCTTCATCTGTTTCAACGGATATCGTTTTGGCGATGACGCGCTTTTCGGCAAGCTCACGTGCACGTTCCAATGTTTCGAGCGTTTCTTGAAGCCGTATCGTCAACTCCTCCTGTGCGCGTTGCTTGCTGGCGAAGAGTCTCAGTTGCGTTTCAGCAAACTCCAATTCGGGATTTGAAAATGAAACTGAGGTCGGGGTGTCTGATGCAACGCCCGCCAGAATAGCCCGAAAATTCCTCGCCTTTGTGTCAATTGCAGCAAGCTCTTGATGTATGTCTTGTTCATATTGGTCCAGAGTAGCGGAAGATAGCTCCGCTAAGACTTGCCCGTTTTCTATTTCTTGGCCTTCATGAACGTAAACTGATACGACTGTGCCGCTGTCTGGCGCTTGAATCTGGTGGTATCTACCCGTGGGAACAAGAGCACCACTTGCGCGCGTCAATTCAGGAACGACGGTTGATGCGGCCATCCACAACGACCCGCCAAGAAACCCGACAAGCGTCATAATGAAGAGGCTGGCCAGTTTTGGCCCACGCCTTGCTGCACGCGCGTCGGATTTTGCAAACACACCCTTTTTGCCTTGCATCAACTCGGTTCTGGTCATGTCAACTTGCTCCTGTTCGGTTTAGCAAAGCGTTGAATTTCTTCAGGCCTGCGCTGCCGCGGTCATCGGCTACGACCCTACCGTTTTGCAAATATAGATAATGGTCGGCCACGCGTGCGAGATCTGCGTCCTGAGTTGCAACGATGAACGTGCGAGATCCCTTCAAATCTGCCAAGGTTCGAAGCAAGGCATCGCGATGTTGGGTGTCCAGTCCTGCAAGCGGTTCGTTAAGCATGCAAATCGACCCGCCTCTGGCAATTGCTCTTGAAATCCCAAGGGCACGCTGAGTTGATAGCGGCAGCGTGCTGCGAAAAGACTCTGATAGCCTCGTATCCAAGCCATCGGGATAGCTGTCGATTTCATCTGACAGATCCATTTGCCTGAGCGCTTCATGGACGTCATCGCGGCTTAAAGACGGGGCAGCCAGCTTGAAGTTCTGGTAAATTGTGCCGTAAAATAGCTCTGGCTGCGACAGGCAATAGCTGATTGAGCGGCGAAGATCGTCAACTGCGATTTGCCTTAATTCAAGGCCGTCAATCTGGATCAAACCTATGCTGGGTTGGTAAAATCCTTGCAGCAGGTTTAACAAAGTTGTCTTCCCGCTGTTACTGGTGCCGCCCAATACAACAAACTCGTTGGCTTCGATATCGATTGAAACTTGTGAAAGCACGGGTGCGCTCGCTGAATCGTAGCGATGTGTAACCCCAGAAACGGAAATCTGGCCTTTGAGCGTTTTTTGGTGGTTTTGCGCCACGCCGCGCACCATTTCTTCAGGTAAGTTCAAGACGCGGTCACTTTGTGCTTTGCTGTTCCGGAAAGACACTATTTGAGCAGAGTTCGCATAGAGAGCCTGTAAGGGCGTCAGCACTTTCCACACTAGAGACAGAACCGCAATCAAGGCACCAAACGACATATTGCCTTGCATAGCGCTCAGCGTACCGAAGGTTATTGCGCCCAAGCCAGCGATGGCCATCAGGCTTTGACCTAGGTTCTGTGTGACCAATTGGAGTTGGGAAGCCCGACGCGTTGCACGCGCCGCTTTTCTGCTCAGCGCGTCGCTTTGTTTGCTCCAATAGTCAATCAGGCCAAGGCGCTGGATCGCTCGTTGATTTTGCGCGGTTTCAAATACGAAACTCTGTAAGGCCGCTTTGTGTTCTGCGGCACGGGCGTTCAGGGATGTTTGCATAGGAAGCGTAATGCACGCAATCACGGCGAACACGACGATAAGGGCCAGAATCAATAGGGCGATCTGCGGCGACAATACATACAAAACAGCCAAAAAAATCAGAGTGAAGGGTAAGTCGAGCACTGCTACTAGGATCTGACCCGTAAAAATATCCCGAAGGCTTTCAAATTGCCTAAACCTTGCAAGTTGTTGTTCAACGCTGGTTTTTTGAATTTGTGATACGGGTAAGGCGAGTATTTTGCGAAATAGAGCCAAGCCAAGACCGAGTTCTGTTTCGCGTCCCATATGAGCTATGGCCCGAGACCTGATGAGGCGAAAGCCCGCGTCCGTTGCCAATAAAATAAATGCAGCCAAAGCGAGGGATGTAATCAGATCAACTGAACCTGAAGGGATAACACGGTCGTAGATGACCATAATCAGCAAGGGTGTCGCGAGGCTTGCCAGATTGGACATGAACGAAGAAATGACCAGCCATGGCAATAGATTTTTAAAGGTTCCGGTGATCTGACCAAAGCTGTACTGATTTGTGGGTATTCGTTCGCTTTTGAAACGCTCCAAACGCACCAGACGTCCTGCCACACCGCTTGCTTTGACCCAGTGCGGGTCACTTTCTTCCAATCGACAGATGAGGAGATTTCCTGAACTGGCCTCAAGTATCGCTTGCATACGGTCTTGATTGTCAACGAATAACGCGGGGCAATCGTCGGCTTGGATATCGCTTAGTTTGCAACGTTGCGAGGATGTCGGAACGCCAAGGTTCTCAAATGTGCTCACCATGTCGAAAGGTGTCAGTTGATCTGACATATGCGGTACGGCTTCGTACAACCGATTTGGACTGCTGTGCCATCCTGCTGCTGACATGAGTTGGTTCAGCAGGTTGAAGCTGGGAGAGATTGCTTTTTCCATCAAGCGCTCCGTTCTTGAAACGGTCCGGTCATAAACTGCCTCGCTGCCTGACTATCGGCATGATTGTCTTCATCCCATTCATTTATGTTTTCGGTCGTCGCATGGTTAAGATCCACAGACGCCTCTGCGTACTCCAACAGTTTTTGGTCCGTACTCGAAATTATCAGCGTTGTATGTTGGTGGGTGTCTTCAATGAACGACAGGAACCCATCACGCGTTACTTTATCCATCGTTGCTGTAACGTCGTCCAAAATCAGTATTTTTGGTTCCAGCGCCATTACTCTGACAATGGATATACCTAACAAAGCCGCTTGATTGTTTATCAGCGCCGGACAGTCCTGCATCAGCGTATTGTACCCGAGCGGTAGGCGGTGCAGTACTTTGTCGATGCCCAAACGCTCTGAATACTCCAAGGCCTTCGTGATTGTTGCACCGTCGCCAAACGCAGAGATATTATCGAGGACGGTACCAGCAAAAACAACCGGTTGCTGGTCTGCATAACCAATTCCTTTGTTGCCTCTTGCATGGAACATTTCATGCGCAGGCCGACCGTCAATGAGTACTCGCCCCTCTGACGGTATGATCTCACCCAATACGAGCTTCATAAGCGTCGATTTGCCCGAGCCCGTTTTTCCCAGCAAGGCCAGATTTTGATTGGGTAGGATTTCAGTGTTCACACCGCGGAAAAGATATTCATCCCGTGCTGGGTGTCTCATCGCGACGTTTTCAAAGCGAATTCCACCCTCAAGCGATGTTTGCTGCCCAGTGGCGACCTGACGGGATGGTAGTGCGAATGTTTCATCAAGCTTTGAGCGTGACGAGGACAGATTTTCCGCCTGAACCCAAAGATTTAGCGTTTTTAACATCGGCTGTACGGTGCGCCCGTTCAGAAGCATGCAGGCCGCAAGCTCAGCGATGCCCAAGCTGCCGCTAATGATCAGGTAACCTCCAAACAAACCCATTGCTGCAACCGCCATTTGGGAGAACAATGCGCCAAACGATTGTGAAAAGCCGGAAAATTTGATGACCCGTTGGCTGATGTCGACTGTCTGATCCTGAAGCAGTTCATATCGCCGCTTAATCTGCGCCTCCATCGCGTTTGCCTTAAGCGTTTTGATTTGTGACATTACTTCAACGAGGAAGGAGTATCTTCTGTCGTCAAGCTTCTTGCGCTCTTCAAATACCGATGACTGAGCACGTTTAAGCGCGGTTTTGAACACCATCAACAGTGCAATGCTGACCAACGGAACAAGCACAAGCCAGCCGCCGATCAAGCCGATCATGACGACAAAAAGCGCGGCAAAAGGCAGGTCGATCGCCAGGATGCGACCCTGACCTGAGTAATAAGACCTCAGTTGCGATATCGCACCAAAATGATCCAGATGTGCGGCTGGGGTTACTTTGGTGAACGCTTCTGGTTCAGCATTAAGCGTGGATTGAGTGAAACGGGTTGTCAGCGTCTGATCGAAAGCCTCGCCGACGTTACTCAGCAAGACGATGCGCGCCCATTTCAACGAAAATTCCAGTATTGCTACCAAGCACATCCCAAAAAACAGAACAAATAGTGTTTCGGTTGCTTGAAATGGAATAACCCGGTCAAAGATCTGTAGCACAACCAAGGGCAACGCGAGAGCAAGCAGGTTCAAAGCCATTGTCGCCGATAGGACGGCTGTTCCCAGTCTTGGTCGCATCTGCTGCGTTGTGGTTATCTTTTCTTTTCCGGTCATACGAACTCACCCTTTTCGAAGTCACTTGGTAAAGCCCGTGCGTTTACGAACTGCTTAAGGTCTCACATTAGACGCCAGAAAAATCGGTTAAATTTGAACAGTATTGGAAAAGCACGTTAAGGAAATTTTTGCGTTTTCACCGAATTTTGGTCCAATCCAACCGGGGGAAGTGCCATGGCTGAAAACGAGTTCGAAGAAGAGATCGCAACCGCGCCACAAACAGATGCGGAAGACCTCAAAAAGAAGATCGCTGAACAGTCGCTGAAATCGGCAGAGCAGGTGCAGGATGATCCGGCGCGCAGCTCACTGCATTATGGCAAAGATGAAGAGCCTGAACAGGCATCCGAAGGGTCGCTCGACGGTGCCGGGACCTTCATTGCTGACCCAGAGGCCGCGGACAACACAGATGCGTCTGAGAATGAACTGGAATCTGAAACCACGTCCGCTGCAGAGGCAAATTCAACCGGGCAAGACGCTGGTACAATATCGCAGAGCGGGGGATTTCAGACGAACTCGGAGGCTGCGCCTCGTTCAGGGGGCGGCCGTTCTGCGGCCGATGGTACAAAGCTGGATTTGACGCAGATGGAGCCTGCTGCCAAGCAAGCCCCGGTGTCCGATCAAGAAGAGCAGGTGGCCCCGGACAAGAACCATCGTCAGGCCGCACCCGACGATGAAACAAACGCAGAAAATTCTCAAAACAGCGGTGTTGAGAATTCGGCGCCTACAGCGGTCCAACTGTCGAATGGGGCAATCGCCGAAAATGTTGATGGGGCAGTTCTGGGCCGGTTAAGCTTCAGCGATCTAGATGCACAGGACACGCATGAGTTCTCTGTTTCGGATGACCGGTTCGAAATTCTTGACGGTGTCGTCAAACTTAAGGACGGAACAAGTCTCGACACGGATGACGCCACCAATCTGACGCTAGACGTCACAGTAACGGACAGCGCCGGTAATGCCGTAACCGAGCAGTTTTCCGTCGACGTTGTTGATATGCCAGAGGTTAACCTTGGCTCCGGTTTTCATGCAAAGTACTTCGACGTAGACCAGACCCTGCGTAAACTTGATGATATTGATTGGTACGCAGAGCCAACGCACCACGAACTCGTAGAACAGATTGACTACACAAATGGCAGGGGATCGTTTTGGGAGGGCGGTGCCACAGATACCTTCGGTGCGCAGATTACTGGAAACATAGACGTTGAAGAAGGTGGCACCTTTGATTTTTTCATGGGCGGTGATGATGGCGTCGTTCTCTATGTGAATGGCATAGAGGTCATTGAGGACGATGGGTTACATTCTTACAGAACGCGGTCCGGTGAGGTTGATCTGGAGCCCGGCACACATGTAATCGAGATTAGGTATTTTGAGAATTATGGCCATGCCGGTCTAAAGCTTGAGTGGGAAGGTCCGGGAATTGACGGACGGGAGCTGGTCACCACGCCGCCCATTGATGACCTGCAAACGGTGAATGGTATGCCTCTCCATGTACACATGGATATTGAGCAAGGCGACGAAAATGCATCGCACACAATAGAAGGATTGCCGCCGGGCAGTATGGTTCAGCTTGGCGATCAACTCGTTGAGGTCGGCGAAACGGGGGCGGTCGACATTTCAGGCAGAGATGTTTCCGTCGTTCAAGTTACGCCACCAATTGACTTTGCCGGTGAGGTTTCTGCGGTAGTCAAAACGACTGTCACGCTTGAGGATGGTAACACTGCGACGAGCCAGACACCTCTGAACTTTGAAGTGAATACTATCGACATTCCTACGCCTGAGCTTGAAGTTCAAACCGGTTTCAAAGCCAGTTATTTCGACGTTGGTCACAGTCTGAGCGCCTTGGATCAAATTGATTGGTCAGGCACGCCGACGCATGAAGAAGTTGTTGGTGAAATAGACTACGAAAACGGATCAGGGTCGTTCTGGGAGGGCGGCGCCAAGGATACATTCGGCGCAAGAATTACCGGCGATGTCACCGTTGAAGAAGGCGGGGTGTACAACTTTTACCTCGGTGGCGACGATGGCGTCGTGCTGTTTGTAAATGGTGAAGAAGTGGTTGAAAATGACGGGCTGCACTCGTTTCGAACGCGAACGGGCGAGATTGAGCTTGAACCCGGCACGCATGAAATCGAAATCCGTTACTTTGAAAACCATGGCGTCGCAGGTCTGAAACTGGAATGGGACGGCCCCGGAACGGACGGGCGGGAACTGGTTCAGGCGGACAGTGATTTAATCGCAGATCAGAATGGCGCCATCGACATTCGTCTTGATACATCGGATTTTCTTTCTCACGGGCCTGCGACGCTTTCCGGGATACCCGCAGACACAATTCTTGTGAGTGGTGATATGACCGCTGTTGCTGATGGCAATGACATCGTACTTGAAGGGTGGAATCTCGATCTGATAGAAGTCATGCCACCGCCCGGTTTTGAGGGCGAAATTAACGTGGATGTCTCGGTTTCTTTTTTGGCAGTAAACGGTTCAGAAAACGAGGTCAGCACGTCGTTTCAAATCAACGTAGGCAGTGATGAAGTAGGTTCGCAAACGGATGACGCACAGCAAGACCTGGTTTTGCTTGAGCAAACGGGCGAAGGTGAAACCGCTTCCGGGGGTTGGGCTGATGTAGTGCATGACGATGGTCGTGACGGCAACTCTGAAAATGACGATATATTGGACGAAGCTGTCGCGCCTGGACAGGATGCTGAACAGACCTTTGAAGTTACAGAAACTTATGAGCGGCAGGATTGGTGAAAACCTGTTCCTGTGAACGATAAATGCCAAGTGTACAGTGATCGCGTTGATAGACAGATGGCGTGCAAATTAACTGCGAACATGCTGTCCAGTTCTTCCTCAGAGGTGGTCGACTGACCTATGCCTGACAATCCACGCACACCAGCAAAGCTGGTATCGCGTGAGAAAAGTGTCTTAGTGTTCTGGATCCCATTACCATAAACCAAAGTACGGCATGCTCCGACAGAGCTCCACTTGCACCATTATCCAACAGCGCGCAGTATAGACGCGGTGACACCAGAATGGATGAGCCTTGCCGAGATCGTCAAAACCAAGACCGCCCGTTACGATGCGGGACGTTGCGAGGGCAGCCGGCGTTTCTCGTATGACCGTGTCGCGCGCGTTGCGTGATAACAGCCCTGTGTCATCTGAAACACGTCAGCGCATTTTGCAGGTTGTGCGCGATATGAATTATGTGCCCGATCAAATGGCGGGCAGCTTGACCACGAAACGGTCTGGTTTCGTGGCTGTGTTGGTACCGTCGCTCAATAACTTGCATTTTGCCGAGACGGTGCAGGCTTTGACGGAAGAGCTTGAAAAAATTGGTCAGCAAATTTTGCTGGGCTATACCGATTACTCGGTGGAACGTGAAGAGAAGCTTGTCGAGAGCATGATGCGCCGCAGACCAGAAGCAATCGTTTTATCTTACGACGGTCACTCTGACAGGACCGTTCAGTTGCTCAGCGACTCTAATCTTCCTGTTATTGAATTGTGGGAACGACCAGAAAACCCGATTGGCCACACAATAGGGTTTTCCAACTGTGACGCGGCGGCCGAAATGACGCGTGCGCTGATCCAGCGAGGATACCGTAACATCGCGTTCTTAGGGGAAGCAGATGACGCCTGGACCCGCGGTGCCGCGCGGCGCCGGGGCTTTTCCGAGGCTATGCAATCCGCGGGACTGTCCGCGCACCGGATTCTGCAGCTGGGAAAACCGCCGCTTTCGATTCAGGATGGTGCAGTCGCGACGCCGGAACTGCTCAGTCGATATCCGGATGTGGATTGTATCTTTTGCGTCTCGGATGTTCCTGCTTTCGGGGTGCTGTCTGCGCTGTCCGGACTCCACAAATCAGTGCCGGATGATATTGGCGTTGCAGGTTTTGGCAATTTTGAGGTGTCCCGGTTCTCGAACCCTTCAATTACCACCGTAATTGTCGACCCAAGGCGCATAGGTCAGGCGACGGGGGCCCTTTTATCTGAGCTTTTTTCCGAAACTGACACAGTAAACACGACCGCGAGAACGGTGGCCGTTAAAGCGGAGTTGAGCTTTCGTGGGAGCACAAAATCTCGCTGAAAGTCAAAGAAGAGACCTGAAATCTAGCAAAAACTACTTGTGTTACCGGTCACAATCAATACGGTGGCCTGCATATGTGACATGGGATGCGGGCTGAATGCCGACAATTCACTTGGAAAATCTGATAAAACGATACGGTGACGTAGAGGTTTTGCATGGCATCGAACTTGAGATGGCCGACAATGAGTTCACGGTTCTTGTGGGTCCTTCAGGCTGCGGAAAATCCACGACTTTACGCATGATCGCAGGGCTTGAGGATGTGACAGAGGGTGAAATCTACGTAGATGGTCGGCCCGTCAGTCGGCTTGAGCCAAAAGACCGTGATCTGGCGATGGTGTTTCAGGACTACGCGCTTTATCCACACATGAACGTCGCCAAAAATATGTCCTTCGCTTTGCGCCTGCAAAAACGACCCAAAGCGGAAATTGACGAAAAGGTCCGCACCGTGGCGGCGACCCTCGGGTTGAGCGATTACCTCAACCGCAAACCGGGTGAGCTATCAGGTGGTCAACGCCAGCGGGTTGCCATGGGGCGTGCGCTGACGCGGGATGCCAGCACATTTCTTTTTGATGAACCGCTCTCAAACCTTGATGCCAAGCTGCGCGGTCAGATGCGGGCCGAACTGGCGCTAATGAGCCAGCGTGTTCAGAAAAACATGATCTACGTCACGCATGATCAGATCGAAGCGATGACATTGGCGGATCGGATTGTGGTGATGCATGGCGGGTACATCCAGCAGCAGGGCACCCCAGAAGAGCTGTTCAAGCACCCGGTCAACAAATTCGTGGCGGGTTTTCTGGGCATGCCACCGATGAACTTTCTCAACGCTGAAATCGAACAACGGGAAAACAAGGTCTATGCGAAGGGCGACGGGTTCGATCTGTTGCTGGAGGGCGAGAGGGCGTCGGCTGCTCTGCAGAACAAAAGCAAGGATGTGATCATTGGCGTGCGACCATCCGATCTGACCTATGCGCCGGATTGCGACAGGGAGCATGCGTTGGAATTGCATGTGATGGTGTCGGAATACGTAGGTGCGCAGTCTGTTTTGCTCTGCACCTGCGGTGGGGCAAAAATCATGGTTGAACTTGGCTCGGACACGCCTGTCGCACTGGGCCAGACGCTGACGTTTGCGGTCAATTCAGGAGGGATACATCTCTTTGACCGCCAGAGTGAGGTTGCTTTGTAGCGGCCTGAATTTTTTATGGGAGGACACAGATGTATACGACACTAAAACGGACAGGGATCAGCGTTTCCGCTGCGCTCTTCATGACGGGAGCGGCTTTCGCTAACCCTTATGCTGAATACGAGGGCACGACGCTGATCGTCAACTTTCCCGCACACCCGCATTACAACGCAGCCATGAAAATTCTGCCTGAGTTCACCGCAGAAACCGGGATTGAGGTTGAGGTTGATCAACTGCCCTACCTCAAGATGCGCGAACGTCAGACGTTGGAGCTTGCGCAGGATGAAGGTGAATACGACCTGATCTCCTACGTTGTGTTTTCAAAGGCTGATTATGTCTTCGCGGATCAACTTGAAAACTTGGCCAAGTACTTCATGGACCCTAAGCTGGCCGATCCAAACTACGATGCCGAAGACCTGATTGACGGCTATGTTCAAAACATCGGCGTTGCAGGTGGGGCCAAAGGTTATCTGCCGGGCCCGACGGGATCGCTTTTTGGTATCCCTTTCGGGTCGGAAACATCCGTGCTGGCCTATCGCAAGGACATCTTTGAAAAGCACGGGATCGCCAAGCCCGAGACCTATGACCAACTGCTTGATGCGGCGTGTAATATACCCGAACTGGAACCCGGCATGGGCGGTATGGCATCGCGTGCCGCATCCGGACATCAGGCCAGTCATGCGTTTTTGCTGCACCTCGCGCCATTGGGCGGGCGCGTCTTTGACGATGCGTGGAACCCAATCATCAACAACGCAGCGGGCAAGCAAGCTGCCGAAGCGCTCAAGACCATCGTGGATTGTGGCCCCGAAGGATCGCTCAGCTTTGGACCATCCGAGGCGGCGGCGGCCTTTTCCAACGGCGAAGCTGCGATGTTCCTTGATTCAATCGCCTTCATGCCCGGGTTTGAAGACCCTGACCGCTCAAAGGTTGTGGGCAAAGTCGGCTATGCGATGCACCCCGAAGGCGTGCGCAGGGGCAGCCAGACAGGTGGCTTCGGAATTGCGATCCCGAAGAATGCCGAAAACAAGGAAGCCGCCTTTTTGCTGATGCAGTGGCTCACGTCCAAACAGGGGGACCTGAAGGTCGCGATGGCAGGCGGTAACCCTTCGCGGTTCTCCACCTACCAAGACCCCGGCCTGAACGAGAAATTCCCGTTCTCGGCCACGTTCGGCGAAGCTCTGAAATACGCGGACCCTGACTGGCGTCCGATCATCCCCGTGTGGGGCAAGATCAACGCGGATATCGGCACCACGATGTCCAAGGTTCTGACAGAGGGTCTCGATATTCAGGAAGCACTGGACGGTGTTGCAGAGCGGACGCGCGCCGTGATGGATGATGCAGGTTATTATACCTGGCAGTAACCTCCCAGCGTTCGGGGCGCGCGCTGTTTTGTGCGCCCCGAGCCTGTCCTGACTGAACCAGAAAAGAGTTGTTTTCATGCGCATCGCCATGGCCAACCGTTTGACGCCTTACATGTTCATGGCCCCCGCTGTGCTGATCATGGCAATGGCATTGATGTATCCGCTGGGCTACATGATCTGGGGCAGTTTTCGCGAATGGAACCCCAGTCAGACAATCGGTGAGGCCGAATTCGTTGGCCTGAAAAACTACATTACCCTTTGGGGCGATCCGAATTTCCACGAAAGCCTTGTGGTCACGCTGAAGTTTGCGTTCTTCGTTGTGACATTGGAGATGCTGATTGGTGTGGGCCTTGCGTTGCTGCTTGATCGCAACATCCGCGGCATGTCCATTTTGCGCACATTGTTCATTCTGCCGATGATGATCGCACCGGTGGTGGTGGGTCTGATGTGGCGCTACATGTATCATCCGACCATCGGCACCTTTAACGGCTTTCTCGACAAGCTGGGTCTGCCCCGGGTGGACTGGCTGGGCGAACATGCGCTGATGTCGATCATCATTGCCGATATCTGGCAGTGGACGCCCTTCATTTTCATTCTCTCACTGGCAGCGCTGCAGTCCTTGCCCCGCTCAGCCCTTGAAGCGGCGCGGATTGACGGTGCGACCGGCTGGCAGCAAATCTGGCATATCAAACTGCCGCTGATGATGCCCGTGCTGATCGTCACCGCGCTTTTGCGTCTGATTGATGCGTTCAAGGTGCTTGAGGTGATCCTTGTGATGACCGAAGGCGGGCCGGGTCTGTCCACGGAAATCCTTGCCTTGCGCATTTCCCGCACCGCGACGGAGTTTCGCGAACTTGGGGTCGCAGCGGCCATGTCGAACTATCTGCTCATTCTGCTGCTGTTTTTGACGCTGGGCATGTTTGCCTTCACCCGCTGGCAAGAGGCGCGCGCGGCCCGTCTGAACGCGATGGTTCAGGAGGAGGACAGCTGATGGCCGCCAGACAAGAACGTCAACCCGTCGGTTTTTACGCCATCATTGTGGCGCTGGTCTTTATGTCTGTGGGGCCGGTTCTGTTGATGCTGGTCAATTCGTTCAAGCTGGACGTCGACATCCTGTCGGGCGGCACGGGCTTGCTGTTTTTGCCGACGATCCAGAACTACGAAACAGCGCTCTGCGATGTCTTGTGGTATGACATCGACCACCTTGATTTTTGCTCATTGAAATTCGGGGGCGCATTCATCAACTCGCTGATCATCGCGCTGATCTCGACCCTGCTGACCCTGATCATCGGCTGTATGGCGGCTTATGCCTTGGTGCGGTTCAGGTTCATGGGCCGTGACACTGTGTCGATGAGCACGCTGATGGTGCGCATGGTACCGCCCGCGGTGCTGCTTGTGCCGGTTTTCGGACTGTGGAACAATGAATTCTGCCTTGATCGCGATGGGTTGATCGGCGGCATGATCCGCGACACCTTTGGCGGGCGCGGTGATGTTTGTCTGGCCGGGACGCATTCGGGGATCATCCTGATCTATGTCGCGATGAACCTGCCCTTTGTGATCTGGATCTTGCAGAGCTTTATCGTTCAGGTGCCGCGATCATTGGAAGAAGCCGCGCGCGTGGACGGGGCCGGCCCGTTTCAGGTGTTCTTCAAGGTCGTGCTGCCGCTGATCAAACCGGGCCTCGCGGCGGCGGCCATTTTCACCTTTCGGATTGCATGGAACGAATACCTGCTGGCCTCGGCTCTGAGTGATCGCGACACCCGCACCGTGCCCATTCTGATCGTGAACAACATGTCGGAATTCAACGTCGAATGGGGTGTGATCATGGCGACCGGCATGCTGCTTGCCATCCCGCCGATCATCTTCACGCTCTTTGCGAGCCGTCAGATCATTACCGGCATGACGGCGGGCGCGGTCAAGGGATGATGTGGGACTGGCTGCTTGCGCCGATTGACCCGACACGGGTGCATGACGTCGGCTTTGCGGTTTCATGGCACGCGCGGACAATGGTCATTGCATGGGGCGTGATTGCCCCGCTGGCCATTCTGATCGCGCGGTTTTTCAAGATTTTACCGGGTCAGGACTGGCCGCGCGAGTTGGATGTACAGGTCTGGTGGCGGTGCCATCTGTTCGGGCAGTTGACGGTTGCCGCGCTTTCCGTCGTGGGGTTCGTTTTGCTCTACTGGGTCTCTTTTGACGGGCCTTTGTCGTGGCACGGGTGGCTGGGCTATGGCGTGCTTGCAGCCCTTTTTGTGCAGGTCACGCTCGGCTTTATGCGCGGTGACAAGGGGGGGCCAACCATGCCGGGCGGCAACATGCGCGGGGATCACTATGATATGACCCGATGGCGTTTGATTTTTGAACATGTGCATAAATCCGTAGGCTATGCGGCGATCCTGTTGGCCTTGGTGACGATCATTTTCGGGCTGTGGCACGCGAATGCACCGCATTGGATGTGGCTGACCTTGGGGCTGTGGTGGAGCGGATTGCTATGTGCATTCGTCGTGTTGCAGCGCAAGGGGTTTGCCGTGGACACCTATCAGGCCATCTGGGGCGCAGACCCGGCGCATCCGGGCAACCAGCGCGCGGCACCGGGGTGGGGCGTGCGCCGTATGAATATACCTGATGAACAGAAGGGAGAACGCGATGTTCGGGATGATCGACGGGACCGGCTTCAACGCAATTGACCCCAGCTTTAACGACTGCCTGATTGGACATGCGCGCGTGGATCGGTTGTGGACCGGCGCGCGCTGGTCCGAGGGGCCTGTGTGGTTTGCGGCAGGGCGCTATCTGCTCTGGTCGGATATTCCCAACAATCGGATGTTGCGCTGGGATGAGACCGATGGCAGCGTTTCGACCTTTCGCCAGCCTTCAAACAATTCCAACGGACACAGCGTGGACCGGCAAGGGCGTCTGGTTTCCTGCGAGCATTTGTCCCGCCGGGTGACCCGCACCGAGCCTGATGGCTCCATCACCGTGATCGCCGACAGTTATCAGGGAAAGCGGCTGAATTCGCCGAATGATGTTGTTGTCAAATCCGATGGATCGATCTGGTTCACGGACCCATCCTACGGCATCATGATGGATTACGAGGGGATGCGCGCCCCCAGTGAAATCGGGGCGTGTCACGTATACCGTGTCGATCCCAATGGGGACATTCGGATCGTCGCCGATGATTATATCAAGCCGAACGGTCTGGCCTTTTCACCGGATGAGACGCAGCTTTATATCGCAGATACCGGTGGAACGCACATGCCTGATGGCCCCGCCCATATCCGCCGCCACAGTGTGGCAGCTGATGGCACGCTTAGCGGTGGTGACGTCTTTGCCACCTGTGACAGCGGTTTTTTCGATGGGTTCCGGCTGGACACGGACGGTCGGATCTGGACCTCCGCGGCGGATGGTGTGCACTGTCTGTCCACTGGCGGGGAACTGCTCGGCAAAATCCTGATTCCGGAGTTTGTGGCAAACGTCTGTTTTGGCGGCGAAAAACTGAACCGGTTGTTCATTTGCGGCACCACGTCGCTTTATGCGGTGTATCTCAACGTGAATGGTGTCTCGCCCTATGGCTCTGCGTGATGGCTTGACCCGCTTGCGCGGATGAACCGACCCTCGCGGCATTCGACAAAGAAATGGTCAGCCGCGTAGCTCTGACTGTCCTTTGTGCCGGATTTGGTGGAATTTGCTGGGCAAACCGCGCTAAACAATGTTGGCTTGTGGCTGAACGTTCAAGACAACCGGACCTCTGAATAGATGAAAGCCAGTAAGACGACCTCCTTCAGCATGCGCCTCGCATCGCTCGTCCGTCAGATTTATCCAGACATTGACGCTGATATCCTCTCCAGCAAGATCGTTGAGGCGTTCTGGCCGGAAGGCACCAAGCCGCGCAAGCGGGGGCGCTTGCCGGGCAACAATCTGTGGACTGAAAAAGACGCGCTGCTGATCACCTATGGCAACTCTATACTGGACGGGTCTCACAAGCCGCTTGATCTGCTTCATGACTTTCTGCTGCGCTACATGAAAGGCGTGGTGAATGGCGTGCACATCCTGCCATTTTTTCCATTTACGTCTGACGATGGCTTTGCGGTATCTGACTTTCGGGCGGTAAATCCGCAGCTAGGTGATTGGGCCGATATAAACCGGATCGGGGGTGCGTTTCACCTCATGTCCGATCTTGTGCTGAACCATGTGTCCAGCCAGGGGGCGTGGTTCAATGCCTACCGGCAGGGGCAGGTGCCCTATGATCGCTTCTTTTTCGAGGCGTCCCCCGATGATGATCTGTCGGCAGTGGTCCGGCCGCGCACCACACCCTTGCTGCAGAAAATCGAAACCGTGAACGGGCCGCGCCATGTCTGGTGTACCTTTAGCCATGACCAGATCGATCTGGATTTCCGCAACCCGGAGGTCTTGTTGGAGTTTCTGCGCATTATCCGACTGCATGTAGACAATGGTGTTCAGATCATCCGCCTCGATGCCGTCGCGTTTCTGTGGAAAGAGGTGGGTTCACCGTCGATCCATTTGCCGCAGACCCATGCGATTGTGCAGCTCATGCGCATGCTGTGCGACTACGCGGCGGAGACGATCATTCTGCTGACTGAAACCAACGTGCCCAAGGCCGAAAACCTCAGCTATTTCGGGAACCGTAATGAGGCGCATGCGATTTACAACTTTCCGCTGCCGCCACTGATCCTGCATGCCATGATGTCGGGGTCCGCACGGTACCTGCGGCGCTGGCAAAGCGGGATGCCACCCGCGCAATTGGGCTGCGCCTATCTGAACTTCACGGCCAGCCACGATGGGATCGGAATGCGCCCGGCAGAAGGGCTTCTGCCGCCGCAGGAGCAGGCGCAGATGATCCAGACGGTCCGGGACATCGGCGGGCTCGTATCCATGCGCGCACTGCCGGACGGGGGTGAGGCGCCCTACGAGTTGAACACGACATTTTTCGAGGCTACATCGCGTACCTTCAAGGGGGAAGATGACCGGCATTTCGACCGGTTTACCTGCTCTCAGACAATCGTGATGTCTCTCGAAGGGATCCCGGCTTTCTACATCCATTCCATGCTCGCGACCTCCAATGATCATGGGCAGGTCGAAAGGCGGGGCATGAACCGGGCGATCAACCGGCATCGGTGGGATTATCCCAGCTTGCAGGCGCAACTGGCGGATCCTGAGACAATCCATGCAAAAGTTCTCGGTGCCCTGTCCGCGCGCTTGCGTCTGCGGGCGCGGCAATCCGCATTTCACCCCAATGCCACTCAGTTTACCATGTCGTTGGATGATCGGGTCTTTGGAGTATGGCGGCAAAGTTTGGACCGCTTTCAGTCGGTATTCGCCTTGCACAATGTGAGTGACGAGGTCGTCGACATCCCTGCCGCCTCAATGAACCTCATCGATGACGAAGACTGGGTGGATATTCTGAGCGGCGAAAAGATTGACGTTTTTGCTGACGCGATTACTCTTGCCCCTTATCAATGCCGCTGGATTACAAACAAAATCTAATCCGTCTGCTTACTGGTAGTCTGCTTCATCTGCCGCAGCTGCCGCACGCATGTCGCTCAAGAAGCGCGGGTCCGCTGAATGCACTCTGTTCCAGGTTGGGATGAACGGCGTTTCATGCGGGTTCTCGATGAAAACCTGACCTGCGCGCATGATGTTCTCGGCAAATAACTCAATCGCCGTTTCTTCCTCGTGTCGGTCAATCGAGAGGCCATTCATTTTGGCGTCGTTGTAATACGCCTCCAGAACATCCAGTGCGCTGCGGTAATATGTTGCTTTGAGAGCACGGAACGTGTTGGCGGTAAAGACCGTGCCGTCGGCAGCCAGTTTTCGAAACACCGCCTTGCAAATATCCGTGGACATTCGGCTGAGGCCTGCGTCTGCATCCTCTGTGCTCAGCTCCTGATGCTTGTGGTCGTAAGCATCGGATATCTCGACCTGACACACGGCTTTTGGGGCAAGGTTGCGCCAAGCTTCGGACAACACCCCAATCTCCAACCCCCAGTCGGAGGGTATACGCAAATCTGGCAGGATCGCAGTGCGCATGGCAAATTCGCCCGACAGCGGATAGCGGAAGCTGCGCAGGTAGTCGATGTAGTCCCTGTCACCGATCACGCGTTTCAAGGCGATCAGCAGCGGGCTGACCAACAGCCGCGTCACCCGGCCGTTCATCTTGTCGCCGCCAATGCGCGGGTAATAGCCCTTGGCGACCTGATAGGGGAAATTCGGATTGGCCACCGGATAGACAAGGCGGGACAGCATTTCGTTCTTATAGGTAAGAATATCGCAGTCATGGATGGCCATCACCGCGCTGTCCGCACAGGCGATCAGATAGCCAAGTGCGGACCAGACATTCTTGCCTTTGCCCTGTTCCGCCGGGGCAAGGCCCATTGCATCAAGGCGCGCGCCAAGTTCCAGCATGCGCGGGCTGTCGTTCCAGATCACGATGTGGTTTTGGTTCAGGCCCTTGAAAAACTGCTTTGCATGGCGAAATTGCGCCTCATCCGCCTGATCGAGTCCAATGATGATGCGGTGCAGAAATGTGACTTGCGACAGTTCAGACAGAATATTGGGCATCGCATCGCCCTCAAGCTCGGAATAGAGGCAAGGCAGGATCAATGAGATTTTGCGCGTCTGAGCAAAAGTGACCAGTTCGTCATTCATCTCGGGAACTGACCGGGTGCGCAGGTTGTGAAGGGTCGTGATGTTTCCATTCTGGTGGAAATCGGCCATGTGGGTCAGTCCTTTTGTAAGTCGAGCTTTTCTAGCAAGCCGAGTATTGCCGCGTTCCACCCCGCAGGGCCAGTCTCCGGCGCGCGAATAATCCGGCCTTTTGCTTCCCCAACAAGTTTGGGAAGCGCGCGTCCATTCGGATTGGGGATCACAACGCCGAATTCCGCGGCTTCCAGCATTTCCACATCGTTTGGTGCGTCGCCAAGGGCTATCGTATGCTTCGGTGCGTACCGGGTGACGATAGCCGCCATCTGGTCAGATTTGTTTTTGCCATATGACAAGGTGAGAAACCGGCCGCCGTCTCGTGTGCTGATACCGAGTGCCTGTAGCGCATTTTTGAACTCAGAAAGCTCATTTTCGGTGCCATGCCACAGCCCGGGCTCGGAAAACGCGCGTTCCTTGGCCTGCGTGGCGGCCGTGGTGGACAGGCCGGTCACCTTTTCGACCTCGGCAGGTGTCAGATCGCCAAAGCCGGTGAAGTGGCGGCGCAATGCATTCGGTATTTGCGCCAAAGCAGACCTGATCTGATGATATTCATGCCCATCGGGCGCGCTTTGACCATGTGCAGGCAGCAACCCGGCTCCGTTTTCAATGATTGCGGGCCAGTCTGCGAGGTCCAGCGCCTCTCGCAGGGCATTGACCTCAGGCGCGGTTTTGCTGCTGGCCAAGATGACGCCTGCATGTATCCGCGAAAGCGCACAAAGTGCAGGCTGGGCAGGGGCCCACTGATACGTGTCGTGATCAATCAATGTGCCGTCCAGATCGGTGAAGACCAACAGACGCAGTGCGTTTTGCATGATACTTAGCATGCCGCAGCAACTGCGGAACAACAAGAAGGCGCTTGTTGGATTTCGTCGAAATGGCGACTGAAATTGATATTATTACCCCTCGTGAGTTGGAAGCGCTGTTTTTCTCATCATGCGGTGCGACCGAGCAATGTTGATCTCAACGCTCAAAACCAAGGGCGGAAACGTCGATTAGCTGTTTCCCGCGGGTGTGCCCTCATCTTGCAAAAACAGGTCCGACAAGCGGCGGTTTTCCCACTCGGGCGTTGTGTTGAGTGCGACGACCCGCCAGCCTGCATCGGTGTTTTTCAAAACGTAGTCGAGACGACCCGTTTGCTCCCACGTCTGGCCATGCAGGTCGTATGTGGCGTGGTATCGCGCCGTCGCCCGCGCAACGACTGAGGACACGCCCAGCACCTCAATCTGCGAAATCTCATGGTGTGTGTTGTCAAAACGCGGCAGCAACTCTGCCCATATCCCGATTACCGTCCGGTCTTGGACACGCGCACCCTGATCGGTTTCCAGTGACAGTTGGTTCAGGATGACGTGATCACCGAATTTCATATCCAGACGGCTCCAGTCCTGAGCGTCCGCAGCCGTCGCGATGCCTTGGATCGTGGTGAGGATGGCAGCTTCGTCACTCGCGACAGCGGGGAGGGGCAGGGCAAGCAGGGTGGCAAGAATATAGTGTTTCATGGTCATGACCTTTCCATAGGGTTGTGATGCCCGCCAATCGCTTTGATTTTCGTGTCGGTGTTGGTCGTCTGCGCGGTCATCTTGGTGCTGCCTCAAGGGATAGACTTGAATCGCCCGGACTGATTGAACCGCTGCGCGCGATTTTTGAACAATCCTGCTTAATCGCCTCATCCGTTGGAACTATTGATTTTTTGCAACTTTAGCGATAGAATTAGCGAGTTTAGAGAAAATGGATTAAATTGATGCTTCGTATTATTGCGCTGATAACGATACTCACGGTTGGAAGTGTGCAACTGTTGCACGTGGCCGACCAGTCGAGTGAAATTGCTGCGGGACCTTGTAATCCTGCAGTACAAAAATGCTGGTAGGGCATCTTCGGGGCCGCGTGATCTGAGATGAACTGGCTGATTTACATCGGCGTGGTTTGTTTTGGTGCAATTGCGTTGCTGATCGAAGCGCGCCGAAATTACCGCGAGTCGCTGACACAGACGCCTTTCCAGCGTCATCCAATCCTTCAAGACGCACGCGTATCGGATCTGTGCACGCAAAAAGACGGCTTCTTTGGCTTCATCGTCTATTCGATGCTGTATCTTGTGTCATACGCGATCATCCTTTCGTCTGCTGAACTTTACGAATTGATCCGCAACGCCAATGTCGCAAAATTCGAGGTAGGGGCTACCGCGAGCTTTGACCCATTTGGCAATGATATCCTGAACCTTGAGGGAACAGTCTACGCAAAGCCGATCTTCGTGTCCGCCTTTCTGATCGCCATCATGTCGGTGGGCGTCATGCGGCCGATTGAGAATATGGTAAGGTCCGCGGCGCACCGCATTGCCGGGATTCCGCGCGGCGTTTATCGCGTGATTGATGCGCTTCAAACGCAGGAAACAACTCGGATTTGCAAGACCAGAAAACCCGGTGCTTTGACGGCCCATTTTCGTAAAGAACTGACAAAAGCGATAGAGGCAGAGGATGAAGAGGGCGCGGAAGATCAGGACGCAAGGCTCGCACCTGACCTTGCCGGACGGCGTGAAGAGATAGACAAGGCCCTGACCATCATCGATGCGCTGTCGCTGGCGGTGACCCCCAGCAAAAGGGCGCAATATTTCCCTGTTGCGGAGCTCGAAGAGTTGACCAAAATGTCGCGTCAGCTGGAGTGCGAGTTGACGGAGCTTTCTGACCTTCTTTTGGGGTATGATCCCAAAACGACAGACGGCTTGGTGACACTGCACAGGACGGCACTGCGGGTGGCTGAAAACACCAAGGCGTTGTTTGCCGTGCATTATATTCGCAACAACCAATCGGTAAAAAATCTCGATCCCGCAACGCCGTTGGCGAAGATCGTGCACGTGATTGACCGCAACTATGTTCCTGAAAAGAACTCTTTTGCTCTGTCGGCCTTCTTTTCCTGCTTTGCGTCTGTTGTGGCCGTGTTCATGATTTACGCGTTTTGGCATCAAGGTATGGTCGACAGGGATTTTACCTGGGCGGATGATCAGATCGAGACGAGCATCGCAATGTTCAACGCAAACCCGCCCCGTCAGTTCGAGCAAGCAGCACCTTTGACGCTGGCGGGGTGTGTGGTTCCCCGGCCAAGTGATGCCTGTCTGTCCGTGATCGAAGCCGGCAAGGTTGCCTACAAATACGAAATCCGGCCTGATTTGCTGGTGCAGGCGGCGTGGGACACCTTGCAGATGGCCCTCGTCACACTTGCTGCTGCAGGGGCGGTGATATTCGGACGGGATGTCCGGATGGAGCAGGAAAGCTGGAAACCGGGGTGGAGCATGCATCGCATCCCCTTTCTGCGCCTGCTGGGGTTATGTGTCGTGCCCGCAGTGCTTGCGTTTATTCTGGCGATCGCGGGGTCACTGTTGGAGCTTGCTTTTGACAGTAATTTTCAGGTGACGCAGTCGCAGATCATTCGTCAGATCGACGATGCTTTCATCTACTATGCAATGATGCCGCTTGTTGGGTTGTCGGTTGGGTTTGGCGTTTTGGTCATTCTGGACAAACATGACGATTTCAGCCGCTTGCGCACCATTGTGATGCTGGCTGTACCATGCGCCATATTTGTCGGGTTCCTGATGGCCGCTGTGGTCTTTTTCAGCTACAAATTTGACGATTTCCCTTTGTTTGAGGGCAATCAATGGATCACCTACAAAAAACGCGATTGGCTTATTCAGGCATTTTTGCCGATGCTTTTCCTGATACTCTTCGCATTCTTCATTGAGCTGACCGAAGACCGCTCAGAGGATGAGGAGGGTGAGGAAACCGTGGCGGAGCCGAACAAGCCGACGGGCTGGCTGCGCAAGTTGGTGGAGGGTCAATCCACTACAAAACCGCAGGGCCTTCCCGGTAAAAAGGACGTCGCGTGATGCGCAGGCTCATTGGCACACTGGCGGTGATATGTACGGCATTCTCTGTCGGCGCAAACGAGCTTGCACAAGCAGACGCGGGTGCTGAGGCGGACGACTATCAACTGCGCATCGGTGTGCGCTCCAAGGCGATGCCCTTTTCCTTTCAGGCCGAAACGATGGTGGATGTTCTGACAGCGGCGACACCGGGTCCGTTGTCCACGCAGAGATACACGGGCTACATCACCCGTATCTGCGATGCCGTCCTGACCGAAATGATGCTCGATCCGGATGGACCTGTCGGTCTTGCGCGCGATGGCGTGAAAATCGTGGACCTCGACAAGGAAATTGCAAAGCTGAATAAGCAGCCGAGCGAAGGACGCTTTGGCTTACTGAAAGGCTATGAAGTCGACGGGAACGACAGCGGTTCCGTCAAAACAACTGTGGCACCAACAATCGACATATTGTGCGACCCCGCAACGATTACCAATGCCCGCCGGACTGGTTTGATCATCTCACCACCCGTTTATCTGACCGGGGTTTCCTATCTCACGCAGCCCGGCATCAGCCGTCAGATCGGCAGCATTGACGATGGATCGTGCCCACAAATCCCTCGCGACAATCCAAAGGGTGCCAAATTTCTGTTTGGGCTGGTTGGGAACACGTCGTCGGCGCGTTCGGGGATCCGGGCCTTGCTGACGACGAACGAAATGCCCCAGTATCGCGATGCGTTGATTGCCTTTTTGCGCGGAGAGTCCAATTGTGATCTAAGCACCCAGCAAAAGCAGGCGATCAACGTTCTGCAAAGCAATCTGAACAGTGAAATCAGCGGCTCCGTCATTATGTTCCGGTCACACGAACAGGCAGCCGAGGCGTTTTGCAATGGTCAGGTGGCAAATTACATCGGCGACAGAGAGATCATTCTCGCCAATGTGAACGATATTCCGGGCTGTGATTTCACCAATGGCAACCGTACATTCACCACCGACCGATACGCGATATTTGGTCGTCTGGATTATGTGGATAACCCCGAAAGGGCCCTGCGCGTCGCGCGTTTCTTTGAAATTTTATCGCAAAAAATCGTCTCGCATCCGTCCATTATCGATCAGGCGTTTTACGATACGTTCCACCCCACATCGCCCACTACAACGCTGGATATGTTCTTTCGTTCAGTGCGCGGTTCGCCCTGATTGCATGGCCTGAAACGAAACACTCGAAAATCAAATCGCCTTGATGTAGCCTCGTCCAAGGGGAGAGGGAGGCGTGCCGTTGAGTGATCTGACGCATATCAGGGAAATCGACCGGGTTCTCAGTGGGCGAGCAAGTGACAATCACCGTGACCCTTTGGTTCTGGATAGCTGGCGGCGGTGTGTGGAAACCTATGGTCTTGATCCGGCCAAGGCGGAAGCTGCGCACATCGTAACGGATACTGAATTGCGCCTGCACCGCGAACAAGCCGAACGGTTGATCGCAACCGCACGTTCCGGTCTCAAGTCGCTTTTTCGTCAGGTGGCTGAGCAGAATTATGTATTGTTGCTGGCGGATGCCAAGGGCATTTGCGTGGATTCATTTGGTGATCCGCGGTTCGAGGAAGAGCTGCGTCGCTCGGGTCTTTATCTGGGATCGGACTGGTCGGAGGATCTGGCGGGCACCTGTGGTGTCGGATCCTGTCTGGTGACCGGCGAGGCGGTGACCATTCATCAAAGTGATCACTTTGGGATCGCCCATACGCCCCTGTCTTGTACAGCCGCGCCGATATATGACGCTCATGGCAAGCTGAGTGCGGTCCTTGATGTGTCGCTTTTGCGGTCGCCGTCGCCAAAGTCGAGCCAAAATCTGGCCATGAACCTCGTGAAAGCCTCCGCCCGGCGTGTTGAAATGGCTAACCTGATGGCGATGACCCGGCGGGATTGGGTTCTGCGGTTTTCCACCTCACCTGAGTTTCTTGAAGTGGACCCCGAGGCGGCGGTCGCCTTGGATGGGTCAGGTCGGATCATTGGCATGACACATGCCGCCGGGACCCTGCTGCTGCCGGATACCGGCGACGGGCTGATCGGCAAGCGCATTGATGCTTTGCTTGATATGTCGGTGGATGATCTGCCTGATTTGATGCGCGGGCGACCCGCAGAAGAACGCGTCTTGCGGCTCAAGGACGGGCGTGGCCTCTATGGGCATGCGATTGCGCCGCAACAGGCGCGCGTCGCGCCGCATCGTTCAGCCTTGGATATACCTGCGCCTCTGGCCAATTTAGCCGGTGCAGATCCGGCGCTGAACCGGTTGCAGCGCCGTGCCGCGCGTCTGGCACCAACACAGGTGCCGCTGATATTGCAAGGCGAGACAGGCACGGGCAAAGAGAGGTTCGCGAGAGCCATCCACGTTTGCGCAGCACAGGGTCGTGCCTTGCATGTCGTGCGATGCACAGCGGTAGGCTCCGACACGTGGCAGTCGCTGCAGACGGCACCGTCTGGAACGCTGTTTCTTAAGGGTGTGGACGAGTTGGACCCCACCGCGCAGTCGGCCCTTTTGGAACTGATTGAACAGCGAACGGACTTCAGGGTGATTTCATCGTGCCAAACGGATCTGCGCGCAGATGACCGGCCGGGGGGATTTCGGGCGGACTTGTTTTACCGGCTGGCCGGGGATGTGATGATCCTGCCTCCGTTGCGCTTGCGTCATGATATTGACTGGCTGATCGACCGCGTGTTGCGGAGACATACGGCAAAGGACCTCAGTCTTTCTGCGGCGGCGCGGGCGGAGCTTGCAGGTCGTCCATGGCCGGGCAACATCAGAGAGTTGGAGAGTGTGATGGATGTGGCGGCAGCCGTTGCCGAAAGCAATGTGATCGATTTGCCAGATCTGCCCATGCCGCAAGGAACCCAAAAGTCAGATACGCAAAGTGATGCAGCCCTTGAAGCGCTTCTGGATGCCTGTGGATGGAACATGTCGCGTGCGGCACGCCGTATGGGGGTGAACCGTTCAACCGTTTTGCGCCGCATCCGCAAGGCGGGTCTGTCGCCGCCTGCATAGGCATGGCGTATCAGTTGCGTTTTGTTGCGCGCGCAACATCTGTGGGCGCCAAGAGGTTTTACGCCACCGCGACATATCAATTGCACTGGCATCCTGTCACCATCACCGGCAGGTTTCAGGCAAGATTCAAGAGCTAAGGGAGGACGACATGCTCGATTCAACGGTTGAAGACCAAACACAGGCATTTCTGGACCAATTCGGCAAAGCGCTGGAAAGCGGGGATATTGCTGCCGCAAAGGAGATGTTTGCACAGGATTGTTATTGGCGCGATCTCGTGACCTTTACATGGAACATCAAAACGGTCGAAGGCAAAGATCAGGTTGAAGACATGCTCAAGCATCAGCTTGCGACCACCAAGCCATGCAATTGGCAGATCGCAGATGGTGAGGTCCCGACCGAAGAGGGTGGCGTGACGACCGCGTGGATCCAGTTTGAAACCGAAGTTGCGCGCGGCTACGGAATGGTACGGCTGCGGGAGGGGAAAATCTGGACGCTGCTGACGACGATGGTCGAGTTGAAAGGCTATGAAGAGCCAAAGGGATTTGACCGGCCGCTGGGCGCCAAGCATGGCGCGGGCAAAAATCGTAGCACTTGGCAGGAAGACCGCGAAAGAGAGTTGGCGGAATTAGGCTATAGTGAGCAACCCTACTGCCTGATTATCGGGGGCGGACAGGGTGGCATCGCCATGGGCGCGCGCCTGCGCCAGCTTGGGGTGCCAACGATCATCGTGGAGGGGAACGAACGAGCCGGGGATAGCTGGCGCAACCGCTACAAATCGCTCTGTCTGCATGACCCGGTCTGGTATGATCATCTGCCCTACCTCAAGTTTCCTGACAACTGGCCGGTGTTTGCGCCCAAGGACAAGATTGGCGACTGGCTGGAAATGTACACCAAGGTCATGGAGTTGAACTACTGGACCAAAACCTGGGCCAAGTCGGCAAGCTATGACGAGGCGACGCAGGAATGGACAGTTGTGGTTGACCGTGACGGCGAACAGGTCACTCTGAAGCCCAAGCAACTCGTGATGGCGACCGGCATGTCTGGCAAAAAACGAATGCCGAATTTTCCGGGAATGGATACATTCAAAGGCGTGCAGCAACACTCCTCTGAACATGACGGGCCGGACCAATGGGCGGGCAAGAAGGCTGTCGTCATCGGGTCCAACAATTCAGCGCATGATATTTGCGCAGCCCTTTGGGAAAACGACGTGGATGTCACGATGGTGCAGCGCTCATCGACGCATATCGTGCGCTCTGAAACCCTGATGGAGGTGGGCCTCGGCGCGCTTTATTCAGAAGAGGCCGTGCGCAACGGTATGACCACCGAAAAGGCGGATCTGATCTTTGCCTCACTGCCTTATGCGATCCTGCATGAGTTTCAGATACCCGCCTACGCGCAGATGAAAGAGCAGGATAAAGAGTTCTATGACGGGTTGGAAAAGGCCGGGTTTCAGCTCGATTGGGGCGATGACGACTCAGGTCTCTTCATGAAATACCTGCGTCGCGGGTCTGGCTATTATATTGATGTCGGCGCAAGCCAGCTGATCATTGATGGCGAAATCAAACTGGCACATGGGCAGGTCACAGAGGTGGTTGAGGATGGCGTGATCCTCGACACTGGTCAAAAACTTGAGGCAGATCTGATCGTTTATGCGACAGGTTATAATTCCATGAATGGTTGGGTTGCCGATCTGATGGGGCAGGAGATGTCCGACAGGGTTGGTAAAGTCTGGGGCCTTGGGTCTGACACAACCAAAGATCCCGGACCCTGGGAAGGGGAACAACGCAATATGTGGAAACCGACCCAACAGGAAAACCTCTGGTTTCACGGCGGTAACCTGCACCAGTCCAGACATTATTCGCAGTTTTTGTCGTTGCAGATCAAAGCTCGAATGGAGGGAATTGAAACACCGGTCTATGGCTTGCAAGATGTGCACCATCTGTCGTGAGCAACACAGCGGCCCGCTTGTCTCAGCGGGCCGCAAATCCGCCGACACGCTATCAGTTGTTTAAGTTCGCGATTAACTGATGAAACTTTTCACCCTGCACGGCCACATGTTGCCTTAGTATCGTTCCTGCTCGGGTTTCATCGCCTTCTTTGATCGCATTGACGATTTCATCATGTTCCGACATCGACTGCTTTAAGCGTCCGCGGAACTTCAATTGCATCCGGCGATAGGGTTTGAGGCGGTTTTGCAGCCGCAACGCCTCCTTTTCAAGAAAGCCATTCGCGCAGCCTTTGTATATCTCGCGGTGAAACGTCTCGTTCTCGTCATAGTAAAGTGCTGCGTCCTGTGCATCGATCGCACTGTGACAGCGGCGGTTGGCCGCTTCCAGCGCCTTGAGCCCATCGTCCGTAATACGCATCGCGGCAAAGCGCCCGCAGGCGGCCTCTAGCTCGGCCATTGTCTCGAACATGTCCATGAGCTCAACCGCGTCTGGTTTGCGCACAAAGACACCGCGTCGGGGAATCTGCTCTGCCATGCCCGACAGCACCAGCCGTTGGAGGGCTTCGCGAATGGGTGTGCGTGAGACGCTGAACTGCTGTGCCAGCCGAATTTCGTCCAGACGCTCCCCATTCTTGAATTCCCCAACGAATACAAGTTGTTCAATGCTGTGGGCGATTTGGTCGGCGCGTCTGGTTTCCATAAATTGCAGGGTAGGGACAACGGCAGTAGAATACAATAATTTTTATCTTGTATACAAAAAAGTTGACTGCGCATGCAAAGCGTGGAACACAAAAGGCATCATGGCCATCGTACGAGCCAGATAATCTGGGAGGAATTTATGAAATCGAAATTTTTTGCGACTGCTGCTGCAGTCGCGCTGATGGGGTTGTCGTCTGCCGCGTTTGCAACAGAGCTTCGGCTGTCGCACCAATGGTCCAACAAGGATGTGCGCCATCAGGTTGCGCAGATCGTGGCAGACGAGGTCGCGGCCGCTGATGTGGATCTGGAGATTAAAATCTTTGGATCAAAGTCTCTGTTCAAGCCGCGCGAGCAGTATCGCCCGCTCAGCCGGGGTCAGTTGGATATGACGGTTCTGCCGCTCAGCTATGCGGGCGGGCAACAACCTGCCTTTAACCTCACCTTGATGCCCGGACTTGTGAAAAACCACGACCATGCGGCCAGATTGAGCGCGTCACCCTTCATGGAAGCGCTCGAAGCCAAGCTGGCAGACGATGACGTTATGGTTCTGGTGCATGGCTATCTGGCGGGTGGTTTTGTCGGCAAAGACAAATGCATCACTGGTCCATCCGATATTGAGGGCATGCAAACACGTGCGGCGGGCAAGGCGTTTGAGCAAATGCTCGCCGGGGCAGGGGCTTCGATTACGTCCATGGCTTCTTCGGAAATCTACAATGCCATGCAGACGGGCATTCTGAATGCTGCAAATACGTCGTCTTCGTCTTTTGTATCCTACCGGATTTATGAGCAGGTCGCCTGTTACACACCCGCAGGTGATGTGGCCTTGTGGTTCATGTACCAGCCGTTGCTGATGAACAAATCCACCTTTGACGGGTTGAATGAAGCGCAGCAGGCTGCACTTCTGGCAGGCGCGGAAAAAGCCGAAGCGTTCTATCTGGCTGAAGCCAAAAAACAGGACGCCGCATCGGTAGACGTCTTTAAGGCAGCAGGCGTTGAAATTGCTGAAATGTCCACTGAGGATTTCGAAGCATGGCGCGCGCTTGCGCAGGAAACCTCCTACAAAGCCTTTGTAGACGAGGTGCCCGATGGTCAGGCCTTGCTCGATATGGCGCTTTCCGTCGAGTAATTCCCAACCTGCCGGTGATCCCTGATCAAGGGGTCACCGTTTGATCTATCAAAAAGGACGTGCGGAATGGCTGCTCAAAGCTCAGTGTCCGCGGCGCGCTCAGGCAACAATCGGTTCCTGCGTGTCGTTGCAGCGCTCTCTACAGTCGCGGGTTGGTGCTCAGCGGGTATGATTGTCGCGGCGGTCGGGATCACCTGTCAGATGATTTTTGTGCGCTTTGTGCTCAATGGATCAACCGTCTGGCAGACCGAAGCGGTTGTCTATCTTGCCATCGGCGCAACTCTGGTGGGATTACCCTACGTGCAGCACTTGCGCGGGCATGTGAACGTCGATCTGGTGCCGTTGGCCCTGCCAAAGAAAGCGCGATATTATCTGTGTATTGTGACGCTGTCGGTATCGATCGCGATGGTGGCCGTGCTGCTGTACTATGGGTTTGAGCATTGGCACCTCACCTACGAGCGGAACTGGAAATCGGATACGGTTTGGGGTGTTCGGCTGTGGATACCCTATCTGGCGCTGCCTGTCGGGTTTGGCTTGTTCCTGTTGCAACTCATCGCTGATCTTGTCGCCGTTATTTTGAAAATTGATACGCCCTTTGGGCTGGAGGACAGCTGATGGATCCGCTTGTTCTAGGGGGTATCGTTGCGATATCCACGATACTCGTCCTCTTTTCCGGCGTCTCTGTGGGCCTCGGCTTGTTGATCGTTTCGACAGGGTTTTTATTGGTCTTTGATGGCTTGCGATCTTTGGAGCTTTTGCCCGAAATCCTGTTCGGGAAACTCGACAACTTTGCGCTTCTGTCTATCCCGATGTTCATCATCATGGGGGCGTCCATTGCCTCCACCCGTGCAGGCGCGGATTTATACGAGGCGTTGGAACGGTGGCTGACGCGCGTGCCCGGCGGACTTGTGATTTCAAACCTGGGGGCCTGCGCGCTCTTTGCCGCAATGTCGGGATCAAGCCCCGCCACATGTGCGGCAATCGGCAAGATGGGCATCCCTGAGATGCGCAAACGCGGCTATCCAGATGGCGTGGCTGCGGGCTCCATCGCTGCAGGCGGCACGCTGGGCATTCTGATCCCGCCATCGGTCACAATGATTGTCTATGGCATCGCGACCGAAACATCCATTGGTCGTCTTTTTCTGGCTGGTGTCTTCCCCGGCTTGTTGCTGGTCAGCTTGTTCATGGCGTGGTCGCTCTATTCGACATGGAAATACGGGGACCGGGCCTTGCTGGCCTCAACGACCTACACATGGAAACAGAAATTTGAGATCTTGCCGCGCGTCTTGCCCTTTCTGGCGATCATCGTTGGCGTGCTTTATGCAATGTACGGCGGGATTGCGACACCGTCCGAAACAGCGGCAGTCGGGGCGCTTTTGTGCCTGCTGATTGCGATGATCATCTACAAACTCTGGAACCCCAAAGATCTCTGGCTGGTTTTGCGCGACAGCACCAAAGAAAGCGTGATGATCCTCTTCATTATCGCGGCAGCGGGCGTTTTCTCCTATATGCTGTCCAGCCTTTACATCACGCAATCCATTGCGGAATGGATCGCGACGCTTGATGTAAACCGGTGGGTGCTTATGGGGGCCGTGAACGTGTTCCTGCTGATTGCCGGGTTCTTTCTGCCGCCCGTGGCCGTGATTCTGATGGCAGCCCCGATCTTGCTGCCGATCATAACGACCGCAGGGTTCGATCCCATATGGTTCGCGGTCATCTTGACCATCAATATGGAGATTGGCCTGATCTCGCCGCCCGTCGGCCTCAATCTCTATGTGATCAATGGGATCGCGCCGGATATTTCGCTCAAGACAATCCTGAAGGGATCATTGCCCTTCGTGGCCTGCATGGTGATTGCAATTCTGTTGCTTTGCGTCTTTCCTGGCATTGCCACATGGTTGCCGGATGCTGTCATGGGGCAAGCGCTGTGAGGTATTTTGGCGATCTGATTTCAAATGTATTTGATCGCCGGTACTCAAGTTTTCTGGCGGGGCAATCGGATGATCGTCCGATAAATGAACTCTGTGAGGCGTTGTTGGGCAGTCGCGGCGAAATCTCCGGGGGCAGTCTGGCGCGTTGCGTGTTGGAGCGCTATGGCGAGATGGATGCATCCGAGAAAGGCGCGTTTTTCCACTTTTTGTGCGACGGGTTGGGTATCTCACCGCAAGAGGTGTTTCGGGCGCTTGAATCCTATCAGGCGCATCCGTCAAGATCGACATACAAAGAGTTTTCAGCCGCCAGTGAGCCACGCCGTCAGGAACTGATCCGTCGCCTGAACCGGATAGAAGATGCGACCCGGGATCTGGTCGCGATGCGCGCCGACTTGCTGGCAATGATGCCTAACCATCCGCGACTTGCGCCGCTTGATGTGGATTTCAAGCACTTGTTTGCCTCGTGGTTCAACCTTGGTTTTCTGATGTTGCGCCCGATCAACTGGAACAGCCCGGCGGCGATCCTTGAAAAGATCATCGCTTATGAGGCGGTTCATATGATCGAGAGTTGGGAGGACTTACGGCGCAGGATGCAGCCCGAGGACCGGCGTTGCTTTGCGTTTTTCCATCCCGCCATGGGGGATGAACCGCTGATCTTCGTCGAAGTCGCTTTGACCAAAGGTGTGCCGCACTCCATCCAGCACCTCTTGTCAGACACACGCGAAGAACTGGCAGCGCATGACACGGATACGGCGGTGTTTTATTCGATTTCAAACTGTCAGCCCGGCCTTGCAGGAATTTCGTTCGGGAATTCGTTGATCAAGCAGGTTGTCGCGGATCTTGCGCGCGAGTTTCCACAGGTCCGTCAGTTTGTGACCTTGTCCCCGATCCCCGGTTTGAGGGCCTGGGCGGAGGGGGCGGGGTTGTCTTTGGCTGGTGATCCTGAAGAGGTCCGCTCCCTTGCGTCCTGCTACCTGACGCAGGTCAAACGCGCCGATGGATTGCCCCTTGATCCGGTGGCGCGATTTCATTTGGGAAATGGCGCCTATATCCACGCAGTCCATGCTGAAGCGGACACGTCGGAAAACGGGCTTCGGCAATCTGGGGGGGCAATGGTGAATTACTGCTACGATCTTGCACAAATCCCTCAGAACCACGAAAGCTTTGTGGGACAACAGCGCGTTGCCGCATCAAAGGATGTGGTAAATCTGGCGCAAAAGACACCGGTGCAACCGGCAGGAGACTGAGCATGGCAAACCCTCTTTATGACGCAGTTTTTGGGCAATACCACGGCGCTGAGACAGTGTTTCTGAGGCTGCCTGATGGCCAGATAATAAGCCATGGTGCGTTTGTGGCGATGGCGGGGCGGTTCGCAAATGTCATTTCCGACATTGGCCTGAAACCGGGCGACAGGCTCGCGGTTCAGGTCGAAAAGTCGCCGCAAGCGCTTGCGGTCTATGCCGCTTGCGTGCGGGCAGGTATCATCTTTTTGCCCCTCAATACGGGGTATAGAGCAACAGAGCTTGCCTATTTTGTCGCAAACAGTGGTGCGCGCTTGTTGCTCTGCGACGACAGCAAACGCGAGGACCTCACGGCCGTTGCTGCACAGGCAGACGCGCGATTGGAAACCCTGAACGCGGATGGCACAGGCAGTTTCACAGATATGGCCAAAGACATGTCCGAAGCCTTCGAAACGGTCGACCGGTCATCGGATGATCTGGCGGCGTTTTTGTATACGTCGGGCACTACAGGTCGCTCCAAGGGGGCGATGTTGACACAGGAAAACCTGCTGTCGAACACGCAGACGCTGACCGATTTCTGGCGGTTTTCTGATCAGGATGTCCTGTTGCATGCCTTGCCGATCTTTCACACGCATGGTCTTTTCGTGGCGACGAACATCACATTGCTGGCGGGGGGGGAGATGATCTTTCTGCCAAAGTTTGATCTTGATGAGATGATCCGACTGATGCCGCAGGCGAGCACAATGATGGGTGTTCCGACGTTCTACACCCGTCTTTTGAGCGATGACCGTTTCACACGGGCACTGACAAAACACATGCGCCTGTTCGTGTCGGGCAGCGCACCGTTGCTGGCAGATACGCATACCGCTTTCGAAGAGCGCACCGGCCACCGTATCCTTGAGCGTTATGGCATGACGGAGACGAATATGAACACGTCAAATCCCTATGACGGGGATAGGCGTGCAGGCACCGTTGGTGTTGTGCTTCCGGGCGTGGAGGTTCGTGTCACGGATGCAAGCACAGGCGTTGCGCTGCCACAGGGCGAGATCGGCGATGTGGAAGTGCGCGGGCCCAATGTTTTCAAAGGCTATTGGCAGATGCCCGAGAAAACTGCCGAAGAATTACGAAAAGACGGGTTTTTCATTACCGGAGATTTGGGTCGGTTTGATGCAGACGGGTATTTGCAGATCGTCGGGCGCAACAAGGACCTGATTATTTCGGGCGGATACAATATCTATCCCAAAGAGATTGAACTGGTGCTTGATGAACAGCCCGGCGTGCTGGAAAGCGCTGTGATCGGCGTGCCACATCCGGATTTCGGCGAAACGGTCGTTGCTGTGCTGGTGCCCGTCCCGGAGGCCACGCCGGATCTGTCGCAAATCGAACAGGCCGTCAGGCAGGCGCTGGCGCGGTTCAAAAATCCGCAGAAGATGATCATTGTGCCGGAACTGCCCCGCAACACGATGGGCAAGGTGCAAAAGAACGAATTGCGCGCGCGCTATAAAGATCTGTTTACAAAAACCCCTTCCAGTGCCGCGACGGGTTAACGCCCCGCGCTGGTCGAATAGGTCCCGAAACGACCGCCCGGAACATGTGTGAACTCCGAGCAGGAGAGTGTTGTGCCCGGGTTTTCCGGCCACAATGGCGCGTGTTGAAGGTCGCCACAGCGCGTTAAAGGTATTTGTTGACCAGATTTTCGAGCCGTTCCTGCCGACCTGAACGTGGTTGTGGGTCAATGCCTTGTGCGGTCACCAGATCAGAGATCTCTGCCAGATCAGAGGTCAGCAGCTTTTGCCCCAAATCTTCCGACCAGCCCGCATAGCGCGCCTCACGGGCCGCCTCTAGCTGACCATCCTCGAGCATTGCCGCGGCGGCTTTAAGTCCGGCAGCGCAGGCATCCATACCACCCACATGCGCAAGGATCAGATCCGCCGGGTCCAGCGATTGTCGTCGCAGCTTGGCATCAAAATTGGTGCCCCCAGTGTCGAAGCCCCCGGCACGCAGAACTTCGTAATAGGCAAGCGCCATCTCGGGAACGTTGTTTGGGAACTGATCGGTATCCCACCCCGATTGGTAGTCATTCCGGTTCATGTCAATCGAGCCGAAAATCCCCAGTGCCCGTGCCAGTGCAAGCTCGTGCTCAAAACTATGGCCTGCAAGAATGGCGTGCCCCTGCTCAATATTGACTTTGACCTCATCTTCCAAACCGAAATCCTTGAGGAAGCCATAGACCGTCGCGACATCGTAATCATACTGGTGTTTCGTCGGTTCCTGCGGTTTGGGTTCGATCAGGATGGTGCCTGCAAAACCAGTCTTGTGTTTGTAATCGACCACCATTTGCAACATTCGGCCTGCCTGCGCGCGTTCGCGGGCCATGTCGGTGTTCAGCAGTGTTTCATAGCCTTCACGCCCGCCCCAGAGCACATAGTTCTCGCCGCCCAGTTTCAGGGTCGCATCCATGCAGGATTTGATCGTCGCGGCGGAATAGGCAAAGACTTCGGGGTCGGGATTGGTCGCCGCCCCGGCCATGAAACGGCGATGTGAGAACAGATTGGCTGTCCCCCACAGCAGTTTGACGCCTGTTGCGTCCATTTTTTCGGCGAAATAGTCGGTGATTTCTTCGAGATTGCGGGTGCTTTTGGCAAAGGTGTCGCCTTCGGGGCGCACGTCTGCATCGTGAAAACAGAAATAGGGCACGCCCAGACGCTCAAACATGTCAAAGGCGACGTCCGCCTTGAGCTTCGCGAGGTCCATCGTATCCCCGAACCATGGACGCTCAAACGTCTGCCCGCCAAAGGGGTCGCCGCCCGGCCATGCAAAGCTGTGCCAGTAGGCGCAGGCAAACCGCAAGTGATCCTTGAGCGTCTTGCCCATCACGACTTCATCCGGATTGTAGTGCCGGAACGCAAATTCGTTCCCGGTATCGGGTCCTTCATAGCGAATGGCGGGAATGTCCTTGAAGAAATCGGTCATGAATCAAAGGTCCTTCAGAAGTGTATATGCGTGTTTGTAGCGTGCATGCGCATCCGCCATGGCAGAGTGCAGGGCAGGGTCAGGATCAACGCTGCGGGAGATGGGCGGCTGCGATGCAATGTCCGCGCCCGCGCTGGCCATCATCGCCAATCGTGCAGCCCCCAATGCCGCGCCGAAATCACCGTCTTTGGGTACATCGAGCGTGATGTTCAATGTCGTGGCCAGCATCGCGACCCAGTGATCGGATTTGGCCCCCCCGCCAAGCGCCAGCGCGCGTGTGACTTCCGTGCCCGTGGCATGCAGCGCGTCCTTGCAATCGGCAAAGGCAAAGCTGACACCTTGCAGGACGGCGCGGGCGGCGGCCTTGGCGTCGGTCGCGTGATCAAGATGCAGGAACTGTCCACGGATTTGCGCGTCATTATGCGGTGTCCGCTCCCCGCCCAGATAGGGCAGAAACAGCGTCTTTTCAGGGGCGCGAACGTCACCAAGGTCGTGGGTCAACGCCGCTGCACTCTGACCCGTGAGCCGGGCAAGCCATTCCAAAGCGTCAGTTGCCGCGAGGATCACGCCCATCTGGTGCCACGTGTCGGGCAGCGCATGACAAAATGTGTGAACCGCAGAGGCCGGGGCAGGGCGGTAGCCCGCGTTGGCGGCAAAAAGAACCCCCGACGTGCCCAGCGATAAAAACGCAGAGCCTTCCGTGACAACGCCCGCGCCGATCGCGGCGGCGGCATTGTCACCGGCCCCGCCCGCGACGGTGCATTGCGGGACGCCCGTCTGCGCGGCAAGCTCCTTGCGCAATGTGCCTGACGGGGCGGACCCTTCGACCAGCGCGGGCATCTGCGCGCGTGTCAGGCCGCATTCAGAGAGCAGCGCATCCGACCAGTCCCGTTTCCCGGTGTCAAACCACGCCGTGCCCGCCGCATCCGACATCTCCGAGACATATTCGCCGGTCAGGAACAGGCGCAGGTAGTCTTTGGGCAGCAGGACTTTGGCGGTCTGATCGAACACATGCGGCTCATTGCGGCGGACCCATTCGACCTTGGGTGCGGTAAAGCCGGGAAAGACGATGTTGCCACTGATGTCGCGAAATTGCGGGTTGGCGTCCATGCCTGCGGCCTCGACGTGGCTGCGCGTGTCGTTCCACAGCATACAGGGCCGCAGGGGAGCATCATCTGCCCCGATCAGCGTTGCGCCATGCATATGGCCCGACAGGCCAATACCCATAACCTCGCCGCAGGCCGGGTGTGCTGCCAAAGCCGTCAGCGCTTCGATGGTAGCATCGCACCAGCTTTGCGGGTCCTGTTCGGACCATCCATCCTGCCGGCGCTCCACGCTCAGGGGAACAGCGTGTTCGGACAGGATGTTCTGTTGTGCGTCTATCAGGATCGCCTTGAGCGATGAGGTGCCGAGGTCCAGACCAATGAATGTCACGGTGCTACCTCAGCTTGACCCAGGCCGCATTGCGCGCGGAAGACCGCACGCAGGCGTCGACAAACTCGACACCGCGCAACCCATCCATCACCGTCGGGTAGATCACCGCTGCGTCCGCCTTTGAACCATCGCGGTGGGCTTCAATCGCATTGGCCGCTTCGGTGTAGATATTGGCAAATCCTTCGAGGTATCCCTCGGGGTGGCCGGGGGGCACGCGGCTCATCCGGGCGGCGGCGTCTCCGGTTCCGGCACCGTTGCGCGTCAAAAGCCGTTTTGGTTCGCCGAAAGGTGTGTGCCAGAGGTAATTGGGATCTTCCTGCGCCCATTCCAGACCGCCGGTTTCACCGTAAACGCGGATGCGCAGCGCGTTTTCATTGCCCGGCGCCACCTGACTGCACCACAGCATCCCCTTGGCCCCACCTTCAAAGCGCAGCATCACATGGCCGTTGTCATCGACCTGCCGCCCGGGCACGAATGCATCAAGGTCCGCGGCGAGGCTGTCGACCTCAAGACCGGTCATGAACCGCGCGAGGTTATGCGCATGGGTGCCGATGTCGCCGGTTGAACCGCCCGCGCCGGATTGCGCGGGATCAGTGCGCCAGTTTGCCTGTTTGAAATCCTGCTCGACCGTCAGCCAGTCCTGCGGGTATTCCACCTGTACCACGCGCACTTTGCCAATCTGACCGCCGGTGATCATCTCGCGGGCCTGACGCACCATCGGATAGCCGGTGTAATTGTGCGTCAGAATAAACAGCGCATCCGAGGTTTCGGCGGCTTTGACCATCTTTTTGGCATCCGCCAGCGAAGAGGTCAGCGGCTTGTCGCAAATGACGTGAATGCCACGTTTGAGAAACTCGCGCGCGGCGGCATAGTGCACATGGTTGGGGGTCACGATTGCCACCGCGTCGATGCCGTTCTTCAGCCGCGCCTCACGGATCGCCATCTGTTTGAAATCATCATATATGCGCGCCAATCCGATGGCTTTGCCCGAGGCTTGCGACTTTTCCGGCGTGGACGACAAAGCACCCGCCACCAGTTCGTAGCGATCATCAATGCGCGCAGCAATCCGGTGAACCGCGCCAATAAACGCGTCATTTCCGCCGCCAACCATACCAAGTTTGATCTTTGCCATATTATTCAATTCCTAACATTCTGCGATTTGCAGTTTCATCCGCGCCGCCATCCGCGAAGTCGTCAAAGGCGCGTTCCGTGACCCGAATGATATGATCTTTCACGAATTGTGCGCCTTCGCGCGCGCCATCCTCAGGGTGTTTCAGGCAGCATTCCCATTCAACAACCGCCCATCCGTCAAAATCGTTTGCGGCCATTTTCGAAAATATTGCACCAAAATCGACCTGCCCGTCACCGAGCGAACGAAACCGTCCCGCGCGATCAACCCAGGGCTGGTATCCGGAATAGACACACTGCCGCCCTGTCGGATTGAACTCTGCGTCTTTGACGTGAAACATCTTGATACGGTCTTTGTAGATGTCGATGTTGTCAAGGTAATCAAGGCACTGCAGCACATAATGGGACGGATCATAGAGCATATTGCACCGGGTATGATTATCGACGCGCTCCAGAAACATCTCGAAGGTGACGCCATCGTGCAAGTCTTCGCCGGGGTGGATTTCGTAGCAGATGTTGACGTCGTGATCTTCGGCATGATCCAGAATGGGTCGCCAGCGCCGGGCGAGTTCATCAAACGCGGTATCAATCAGACCGGCGGGGCGTTGCGGCCATGGATAGATGTAAGGCCACGCCAGAGCGCCGGAAAAAGTCACATGGTTTTTGATGCCAAGGTTGGCTGAGGCAGAAATCGCCTTTTTAACCTGATCGACCGCCCATGCCTGACGCGCCTCAGGATTGCCATGCACCGATGGGTCCGCAAATCCGTCAAAGCCTGCGTTATATGCGGGGTGAACAGCGACCAGTTGCCCTTGCAGATGGGTCGAAAGCTCGGTCACTTCGATCCCATTTTCGACCGCTTCGCCCTTGAATGTATCGCAGTAGTCCTTGCTTGTGGCGGCGGTTGACAGATCAAACAGGCGTGCATCCCAACTGGGTACCTGCACGCCCTTATAGCCGCAGTCTGCCGCCCATTTGGTGATCGCACCCCATGAGTTGAAAGGCGCTTCGTCACCTGCAAACTGCGCCAGAAAAAGGGCAGGTCCCTTGATTGTTTTCATGTCTGTTCCTCCCGGCTGTGATATCGCTCTTAGTGGCGTTTTTCGTGTCCGGCGCGTGGGGATACCCATCCACATTGCGAGCGCTTTGCGTGACCTGCACCGATATCGACCAAATTAATTGCATGCTTACGTGATGGTTGCCAGACCCTCGAATAACCGTGCTACGGCTTCCGCGCCCGGATCGTTGTGCCCGATCAGGTTTTCCTCGGGCACATAGGACGCGCGTCCCGCTTTGGCCTGTCCGATCCTTGCCGTTTCACTGGCCCCTTTGCGCGCTGCTGTTGCGGCGGCTGCGATCCCGTTGTGCAGGGCGTGCAGGGCTGGCTCCAACGCGTCGATCATCGTCCGGTCGCCTTTGCGCGCGCCGCCGACCTGGCTGATCCGTTCCAATGCGGAAAGCAGCGCTTGGGTGGGTGGCAGACCATTGGCCGAGGCATCACCTGCAGCGCCGAAGAAAATGGCAAGGATGACGCCCGAAGATCCACCCATCGTCTGGCTGAGTTCATTGCTGATCGCCCGGAAAAGCTGCGCCGGATCGGCCAGCGGCAAGCGGTCCAGTGCGCCTTTGAGATCGTGCGCGGCGGTGGCCAGCGTGCTGCCTGTGTCACCATCCCCTGATTTTGCATCCAGTGCGTTCAACTCGGCTTCGCTTGCAATCAACAGATCGCAGGCGTGGTCCAGCAGATTGCGTGTATCTTCATTTCGGGACGCAGCGGGCTGAACAGGGCGAAGCCCATCGGGCAAAAGAGCGACCTTGGGTGCGCTGATGGTTTGCATCTGTGGCCAGTCAGCCATGTCGACCGGATCCCTCAGATAAGAAAGGGTTGTGTCATCGACAGGCAAGACGGATACGGAAAACCCATGCATGTCGAGTGATGTCATCAGCGGGGCAGGACCGATAATGTGTTTGATGTTCTTGGCCTTGTCCGATGTCGTCAGGGCATTGGCCAGCACGCTCATCTCAAGCGGTGTCGTGGCACCAAGGTTATTCAGGATCGCAACATGGTCCCCGCCGGTGATCCGCGGGGCCAGCTTATCAAGCACCATATCCATGGCGGTGCCCGCATCCTCAAAGGCAACTTGTTGCACGCCGGGTTCGCCGTGAATGCCGAGGCCAAGCTCCGCCATGCCCGTGGCGATGCGGTTTTCCTTGCGCGCGCCGGGAACTGTGCATGTATCCAGCGACATGCCGATAGACGCCATGGAGTCGATGGCGGTTTGCGCGGCTTTGGTGATCTCGGTGAGCGTGGCACCCTGTTCAGCCATGGCCCCCGCAATTTTGTGGACAAACAACGTGCCTGCGACGCCGCGCGGCTGTGGTAAGTCAGGCAACGCGATGTCGTCGCCGACAACGACCATCGAGACCACCAAACCAAGAGCACGGGCGCGTTCTGCCGCCAGCCCGAAATTAAGCCGGTCGCCTGTGTAGTTCTTGACGATCAAAAGGCATCCCGCAGTGCCGGTCACGGCAATAATACCGGCAAGCACCGCATCCACGGAAGGCGAGGCAAAAACCTCGCCGCACACAGCGGCCGTTAACATGCCACGCCCGACAAAACCGGCATGCGCAGGTTCATGGCCCGAGCCGCCACCTGAGATCAACGCGACGTGCGATTTATCCCAGTCTGCACGACAGACAACCTTGATGTGAGGATACCCGTCGAGACGCTCAAGCGCCCCTCCCGAACTCGCCAGCAGCCCATCGATCGCATCGGTGACCAGTTTTTCCCTTTTGTTGATGAACTGCGTCATGCGTATTTAATCCTCTTATTCGTCTGATTGGCAGGGCAGGTGCGGCGAGCATCGGCTTACGTGTGTTTGTGGTTTCGGCTGCGATTTGGTCCGTAATGGGCGCGTCGTCCGCCGCACAAAAACGACGTCCAAACCGCGCATATTTCGCTTAATTGCGCAATTCGCTCGGGACATATCTGTCCGCTCGCCTCTCATCCCCTCAGACCTCCCCCGCCTTCGAAAGCGACTGTAGAGCAGGTTCAAAGGTTTCGTCAAACGGCGTTGCGCACATGCATGTCCGCTCATCCGCCGACGCCCTGACCAAGGTCCACCGTCGGGGAATCTGAAACCAGCCTCTGTGTGTTTCAAAAACCGAGATGTTTCACAGAATCCCGCGCAAAAACAGGCTCACTGCGCAGAATTGGAGACACCTGTTCATCAGACCCTAACGAAAATCGTTTAAGGCAAGGGCTTCGAGGTAGAGGTGGCGATGAAGTTCGAGACACTTCAGAGGACGTTTATGGATCTCACCGGCGATGCCGTCGTGGTTGGATGCATTTCGCCCGGGTGTGACATCGCCCGTGTCGCCTATATCAACAAGGGTTTTTCCCGCCTTTTCGGTTACGCGCCCAGCGACATAACCGGGCGATCCTTTGACGAGATCGGTGAGCTTCGGACCACGTTGCGCCTCTATGCGGCGCTTACCACAGATCAAACAGACTTGGAGCGAAACCCATCGACCCAATCGCAATTCACCCGCGCGGATGGCACTCAATTCTGGGCCAGCATTTCCTTTCTGGATGCCGGAGATGACCCGGAGGCAGAACGCTTCATCTGCGCAACCTATCGTGAAATTTCAGCGCTGAAAGACGCCGAGGCCAAAGCTAAACGATCCCGCGCGCGATTGATTGCTGCCTTGGATGCCTATCCTTCGCCCTTTGCGATTTACGACAAGGATGACTGTCTGATCGTCTGGAACGATGCCTATAGCCGGTCAATGACGGACGATCCTGCGGCGCTTTACGTCGGGATGCACCGAACAGAGGCGGCCCGCATCGCAATCGAAGGCGGCAAGATCGTGCAAGCCATCGGAAAGGAGAAAGAGTGGGCGTCAATTGAGCATCAGGAAGCGGATGTTGCCAAACCTGTTCAGGATCTGGAATTGGCCGGTGACATTCACCACAGGCTTTTGAGGTCACGCGCAAAGAACGGCGACCTGGTGATGCTGAGGATTGATACAACCGAGCTTGTGCGACAACGCCGCGCGCTTGAGGCGGCTCAGGAGCGCTTGATCTCTGCCATCAACGCTTACCCTGATCCATTCGCAATTTACGATGCGGAGCACAATCTGGTGGTCTGGAACCCGGCTTATGCGAGGTCCGTCACGGACACACCCCAACAACTGCGCACGGGAACCAACCTGAAAGACCTCTTGCGACAAGCGGCTTTTTCGGGGCGTATTCCGGCGGCGAGGGGCCGGGAGGAGGAGTGGCTGGAGGGATACTATAGCCCCGAACTTCTTGACAGATCTGTTGAGGACTTTGAATTCGCGGACGGTCAGCATTTCCGTATTGTGCGTTCAAAAGCCAAGAATGGCGAATATGTGGTGTTGCGACTGAACATTACCGAAGTGGTCAATCAGCGGCGCGCGGTGGAACGTTATACAAAGAAACTGGAACGCGCGAATGAGGAAATCACCCATACAGCAGTGCATGATGACCTCACGGGTCTGGGAAACCGTCGCCATTTGTCGCAAAGGTTTCAAGAGCTTGCAGAGTGCCAGCGGACGCATGGCGGCGAAATTGCCATGCTGCATATTGATCTGGACCGTTTCAAGCAGATCAATGACACGATGGGGCATGCTGCGGGTGATCACGTCCTGTTGGAAACGGCAAACCGTATCAGGCACGAGGTACAGCCGCAGGACGTTATCGCCCGCATCGGGGGGGACGAATTTGTTGTCTTGCTCCGTTTTAAGACGGGCAGCACACGCCCCTTTCAGTTGGCAACCACTTTGCTGAACGAGCTCCAGATGCCGGTGTATTTTGAAGGTAAGGAGTGTCGCTTTGGGGCATCAATAGGGGTTGCGGAAACGCCGCTTTCAGAAGTCGATAGACTGCTGACGAACTCAGACATCGCGCTCTACAAGGCCAAACGCGCAGGACGCGGTCGACTGGGTTTGTTTGACCGGAGCGACCTGCAGGACATCCTAAAAAATAAAACGCTGGCGGATGATGTATTGCGTGCCATCGAAAAGGATGAGTTCGTGCCGTACTATCAGCCACAAATCGACTCCAAAACAGGTCACGTCGCGGGCGTGGAGGTTCTGGCGCGCTGGCAGCATCCGGAAAAAGGGATCGTGGCGCCAGAAGGTTTTCTGGCAACCGCAACGGATCTCAACGTAACCGCCAGCATTGATGAAATGATTTTTGAAAAGGCGATGAAAGACTGCGAAGGCGTTCTGCCGCATTTGCCATCCCGGCCCTCGCTGTCCTTCAATGTGAGCGCAAGCCGGGTGCGGGAGAACAGCATCAATGAGATCAGAACACGAGTGTCAGGGTATTCAGGGAAAATCTGTTTTGAACTGTTGGAGACTATCTTTTTTGAAGAAGAGGACGACGCATTCCTTTTCCAACTGGACCGCTTGCGCGACATCGGAATCACGATTGAAATAGATGACTTTGGCAGTGGGCACGCGTCGGTCGTTGCACTACAGCGCATCGGTCCGGACCGATTGAAGATCGACGGCCGTTTGGTTGCGCAAGTGACCGAGAGTGATAGTGGTTTGCGGCTTGTGCGTTCAATCGTCGAAATCGGGCTCGCGCTTGAAATGGGTATTACGGCTGAGGGCGTGGAAACGCGGGAACAAGCCGCCGTCCTTGCCGATCTGGGGTGTGATCGGCTGCAGGGTTTCCTGTTTGCCAAACCGATGCCGTTCGAAAAGCTTCTTACCTTTGTGGCCAGAGATGGCTCGACTGAGTTTGTGGGGAACTGAATAAACGCAAGGTGTGTCATCGGTGGTTGCATATAGTTTAGACCAGCCGGCCGCTGTGCCAAGCTATTTTTTTCGATCAGAACACGTCTAATCAAACGCGCGGACGGTGTTGCTGCGCCCTTTTGCAAATGACGTCCAAACCGAAGGTTTACGTTGGCCGCGCTCACGACGCACTCGTTTACTCCTTAAAAAGGTTGAGCAAACTCTAGATCAGAACGAGCGAAGTTTCGGGGGGAAGGTCATTACCGTTGCAGGCCGTCCGATCGACGAAGGCGCCGCATTCATATGTCCCTTTTCAGGCTTGGCCTGTGATTTTTTTTGAGTAAGCTGCGAAACTCCGTATCTGTTTGCGGGACGAAATATCCAAGCTAGGCTGGCCGGCGCGACGGCGATCCACCGTGTTCACAAATATCGATGGAAATGCTGTTTGTTGCTCAATCTTTCAGGTTTTGAAAACCGGAGATGTGCGTTGCAAAGCGGTGTGGTTTGAGCGTTTTATGAGGGTGACGTGATAGAGTATACTGTTGCTTCGAAGTGCCATGGAAAGGCCGGTGCACTCATTCGAATGACACTTCGATCTTGGCACCTTGACCTGCATTTTCCACAGGCGGGCATACCCAAAGAACCGGTAGGAAAAAGGTGCTGATGCCGCACCTTCTTGCCATTTTACGTGCTGGGAATGCACAGTCTAAGTCTGGTCAGCAGAGCTTTTTTTCCTCAACTTGCTAACTTTTTAACGCTGTCTTTTGCCTTCGATGCCCCGCTTTTTGTCTTGGCCTGCGAGGTGATATGAGGGGCGTCCCAGAGATGCGGTGGCAAATCCAGTGCGTGCTTTAGCCAGCCCGTGGCATGATCTCCATCATTGGAGAGGGAGTTGTCAGCTGTCACCGTAAGGCTCAATTGGGATGCATCGTGTTGAGCGGTGACTGTCAAGTGGCCGCCTTCTGCTGCGAACTGCGGGCGATCCAGCAAGAAAGCGGTTCGTCCCCAGTGGCCGTCGGAATCGAGGTCGTTTGCAAGCAGGATACCCGGGGCCAGTTCCATCTCGAAACTCACAAAGACCGCGTGGATGGTGCCGGGGTCAGCGCAGGAAAGTTCCGTCGTTTTGCGTGCGGATCTCACGTTTGGCTTGGTGAAATCAAACTGGAATAGCTCTGATGCGGGTCCTAAGGGCTTCAGCCGACAGGCTGTGAGATCATTGGGTGTAAGTTGCGCGACGCTGGCAAAGCGATGAAAGGCACTCAGATCAAATCCTTCTGCCTCCCGCGGGCGCAACAGGTTCAAGAGCCCTTCGCTTTGCACGAGTTGCGCCATCAATGTCCCGCGTTCGGGGATCGCGCGGGCTTGTGGTTTGGCAAGCATGTGCATCGCATGGGTGAGTGTCGCAAGCGCGCCTTCGCCAAGCAGGACGGTGTCAACAATTTCCGAGATCACCACATCCGCAGGTTCCGGAATATCCACACCCACCACAAGATTATGGGACAATTTCGGAATGACCGTGATGCGATCACTCAGGCCATTGTCATTGATGACCCGAATTGCTGCTTGGGCGATCAGGGGCTGTTGTTCGCAGGTGTAGACATGTTTTGCACCCGCGCGCGCCGCCAGCATTGCGGTCAATCCCGCACCGCAGCCGATGTCGAGTACAATATCACCGGGGCGAACTTTGGCTTTTATCGCCTTGGCATATGCGCGGTTACGCGCCTTGTCGGCAAGCATCGGGAAATGCCAGCGCGGAACGAACATCTGGTGCAGGCGCTCCTGAAGCACCTGCGCTTCATGGTGGTCGGGGGCAATGGCCAGGGTTTCGCTCAGCAGCTGTGATGTTCGAAGGCCGCCATCTGTCAGGGGCTCCAGTTTTGCGAGGTGAACGAGGGTGTCAGCGTCCTCGGCGCTTTGCTCAAACGCTTGTTTTGTTTGTGAAGATGTCGGTGAATTTCTTTCAGCCAATTTTATTTTCCCTCATTTAAAGCAAATCCTGCCAACCGACATAATCAAAGCGAGACTCTAAAATATCGTAAAGGGACACCGGCCCGACCGCCACTCTGCGTCGAATGCATTGGGGTCATCCGAAAGCGCGGGCATTTTTGAACCGTCAGCACACCCCTCAGTGCGCATCTTTTGCAAGTATCGCAGCAGGCGCGCGCCGGCGCATATCAGGGGGAATGCGATTGATCCGCCTGCAATCCCTCAAGGTCGATGCCGCGTTTTTCGGCGCTGGCGCGTACTGCCGAGCGTAGTTTTGCACTGCGTGAGAGCAAACGTCGGAAGCGGTGTTCATCAAGGACGAGGAAGGTTGACGGCGCAATGGCACGCGCTTCAACGCGGATTTTTTTCTTTATCAGAATTGCCATTTGCCCGAACATCTCTCCGCGTCCCAACCGCCAGGACTGGCCTGCACTTTCCAATTCAACTGCGCCGGATGCGATGAAGTAGACCTGCTTGGCGGCACTGTCTTTCGTGATCAGCAGGTCACCGGCATTGGCGTATTGCGTCTTGAACGCGCGGCATAGCCGTTTCACGGCAGCTTCATCGAGGTCTACGAAGAGTGGAAATTGCCGGATCAGCTCCACACGTTGAAGCGCCAGATCAAGCAGCGGGCGGTCTTCAATCGCAGCGCGTCGCGTCGTGAGGTCCTGCATCAGCGTGGTGTGAACTTCTGCGCCAATCAAACCATCTTCGCGCATGGTGTTGTACTCTCGCTCTTCGATGCGAAGGACGGTCCGCCTGATGAAGCGACGCTCGAGTTCCTCAGCATAACCGGGGTATTGCAGGCGCAAACCCTCCAGCGCAGTTTCGACCATCTCGATACGTCTTGTGAGCATTTCCTGCAAAAGATCTGCAAGCCTGCGGCCATATATCCGGCGTATGCGACCCTCGATGAATGTCCCCATATCCTTGAGGATCAAACGTTGTGACAGGAGTTGTTCGAAGCGGTCAGCCGTCATTCGGGCCAAGGGGAATGATATGCCCAGACGGCTGTTCAGCAGCACGGCGGTGCGAAATGTCTTGCCGTAGGCCACGGAGCGGCGCGCGGCGCGTTGATAGCCGGTGCGCCCGCCAGTACGGGCGGCCTCGATCAGCCGATCCGCATTCTGGATCACCTGTTCGGCCATCCGCGCTGATATCGTGCGTTCCCGGACCCGTTCCAGTATCATGTCACGCTCAAAAGCGGCCAGTGCGATCAAGCCAAGGGTGACACGGTCCCGTTCCAGAATATCGTCGGCGTCCTCGGCCAGTTTGACTGCTGTATCCAGCCGCTCACCAAAATGTTTTGCTTCTGCGCGCACGATGTCATGTGTCAGATCGTAGTTCTCCGAAGTGCGCGCGACATCCTCCCGCACCGTTTGCAAAGCTACTGCAACGACTTGCCGCGACAGCGCATCTTCGATCGGTGACAGGCGGTCCAGACCAAGCCGACGGATCACCGTACGCAGGGTGGTTCCTTGCACCATCAGTGTGAAAAGCGTGAATCCGGTGGCGAGAATACCCACCACGCGCTGTAGTTCGCCCGGCACTCTTGCGCTTTCGGTGACGGCAAGGGCAAGCGCCAGCGTCACAGCACCACGCAGACCGCCCCAAAGAATGGCAACACGGTACTGCCGTTCTACCGGGGGTGAAATGCGTAGAATGGTCAGCAAGGGCAAAAGCCCAAACAGGATGACGACACGGGCGGCAATGGCCGCGAGAATGACCACGACAAGCAAGAAAAGATCACCAAGACGGACTTCTTCAAGGAGGCGGGGAATAAGAAGGGCGGCGAGGATAAAGATCAGCGCCCCTGCCCAATGGGCCAGCAGTTCCCAGACTTCGCGCAGGTTCGCCCAGGATTGCGGCGACAACCTGCCCGGTCCTGTCAGGTTCAGGGTTAGACCTGCAACGACAACGGCAATCACACCGGAGGCCCCGACGCTTTGTTCTGCGACGATATATGCCAGATAGGGCAGCGCGACAGAGATTGAGATTTGCGCCAGCTCATAGCGTGCGAACGCCGCCATGACCCAGACCGCACATCGCGCAGCCAGCCAACCGATCAGCGCGCCACCGATGATCAGCAATGGGAATTGCATGAATGCGTCGCTCAGAGTGGGGTCTGGGATGCCGAGCATAACGAACCCCATGAACAGACCAAACAGCGCGATGGCCGCAGCGTCGTTCAGCAGGCTTTCTCCCTCGATGATCCGGGACAAACGCCGTGGTGCCGAGATGGACCTGAAGATCGACACCACGGCAGAAGGGTCCGTCGTGGAGACAATCGCGCCCACCAGCAGGCAGGCCATCAAAGGCAAAGCACTGACAGAGGCCAGCGCATAGCCCACCGACAGCGTCGCCACGACCACGGCAACGACAGCAAGGGTCAGGATCGGCACCCAGTCGTCGATCATACGCCGCAGGTTCATGCCCAATGTGGCCTGAAACAGCAAAGTTGGCAGAAAGACATAGAGGAACACGTTGGATTTGATTGGCAGGCCAAGGATCGCCTCGGCCACGGGGTTGAGCACATCCGTCAGATCCGTACGCAGGAAGAACAGCGCGCCCACCCCGATCAGAATGCCGACCAGTGCCAGAATAACCGTGTAAGGCAGTCGCAAACGCGCGGCCAAAGGCTCTGACACCCCGATAACGAGGAACAGCGACGCGATGATGGTTGTGATCACTACGATATCCATAGGGATCAGATATCATACGGGCCATTGCGCGTATGTAAAAACACGCGGCCCTGAAGAGGAAAAACGATCAGTATGCGCAGCGGTCACGCCCGCACAGGACTGATGATTTAAGCGTGCCGTTTTGCGCCTGGAGGAAAGGCGCACACTGCCAACGACAAGAGCTGGATTTGCCCGTTTTGTAACAGCGGCAAAGCAAGCGCATTGAGAAAGGTCAGGCCCTTGTCGAAGCGTTTCGTCGGCTCAGGGTGAAATGGTGCGCCAGAACGTGGTCGCCGTGGCGCATTCCGCTTCGTGAAATGTGGCCGCTTCTGGTCCCGAAGCATCGCCCTCAAAGCGTCCCACCCGCGCTGCGCAGCCGAAAAAGCCGGGGGCGGGCAAGCCTTCCCTTGCTTTGCTGATCACAAGCGCGGCGATCAAGGGGCGGGATTGGGCGGCGTCTTGTTCGATCAGAACCTCAAGCGCGACCGTCAGTTGGTGTATTGTGTTTGGCGGTGACAGGTTCAAATTCAATGCGAGCGCCTGATAGGTGATCGGCGTTGATTGCCCGGCAATCTTGCACAGATGCGCGCGAACCCGCTCTGCCAAATCGTGGGCTGTGGTTTTGGTACTGGTCAAATCAGATCTCACAAAGTGCGATTGCGCGCGTTCCGTTTTGTCTGAAGCCTCTGCGCCATGCGGTCAACGTCTGAAACGCTGACCCCGATTAGCGCGCCTGCCCGGAAAGTAATACGCAGCGGCCTCTGGATTCGACCTATCATAGAATCCGAACGAAGGCAGTTCGGTTTTGTGCTGTTTGATATATGGGCAAAGAGCAGTGTGCGACCCACTTTGATGAGGATCGAAATGTCTGCCTTGTCCTCAGTGATTGAGTATCTTTGACAGAAAGTCCTTGGCGCGATCACTTGCGGGGTTGTCAAAAAACTCGGCGGTTGGCCGGTCCTCGATAATCGCACCCTCATCCATGAAAATGACCCGGTCGGCGACCTTGCGCGCAAAGCCCATTTCATGGGTCACGACCATCATGGTCATCCCCTCCTGAGCAAGCTCCACCATGACATCAAGCACCTCCTTGATCATTTCGGGATCAAGGGCGGAGGTTGGCTCGTCAAAGAGCATGGCAATCGGGTCCATCGCCAAAGAACGCGCGATGGCAATCCGCTGCTGCTGTCCGCCCGAAAGCTGACTGGGGTACTTACTCGCGTGATCCTCCATGCCGACCCGGGTGAGCAGTTTCTCAGAACGGGCAACGGCCTCTGCCCGGCTGCGTTTGAGGACTTTTTCTTGGGCAAGGCACAGGTTTTCCAGCACAGACATATGCGGATACAGCTCAAAGTGCTGGAACACCATGCCGATGCGCGAGCGCAGAGCCGTCAGGTTGGCCTTTTTGGCCGTTACCTCATCGCCGTCCACGACAACGCGGCCTTCCTGCACCGGTTCCAACCCGTTGACGCATTTTATCAATGTCGATTTCCCAGACCCCGATGGGCCGCATACCACGACAACTTCGCCCTTGGTCACGCTTGTCGTACAATCGCTCAGAACTTTGAAATCGCCATACCACTTGCTGATTTTGTCGATGCTGATCATGTGCTCATCCGGGACTTGAGGCTTCGCACGAGCATTGAGCCCGAGAAGCAGATTACGAAATAGACGACGGCGGCAAAGAGGTACATTTCAACCAGCCTGCCTTCGGTGCGCGCCACGATGGACGACGCCGTCATGAAGTCGCGCAGGGAAACTACGAACACCAGCGAGGTATCCTGAAACAGGATGATGCACTGCGTCACAAGGATCGGGATCATGTTGCGAAAGGCTTGCGGTAAAACGACATAGCGCTGGATTTGCCAATAGTTCAGCCCGGTGGACTGGCCTGCATGGACCTGACCCTGTTTCACGCTTTGAATGCCGGCACGCATGATTTCGGAATAATACGCGGCCTCAAACAGGACAAAGGCGATCAGTGCGGAATAAAAGCTGCCGATGGGGCGTCCGATGGCCAGAGGCACCAGAAAGAAGAACCAGAAGATCACAAGGATCAGGGGCACCGAGCGGATCAGGTTCACATAGGTTGCGGCGACCATCGCCAGTGGTTTGATGCCCGACAGGCGTGCCAATGCAAGTAACGTGCCCAGAACGATGCCGCCGATGATCGACAGGAAGGTCAGCCAAAGGCTGAGTTGCAGGCCTTGCCACAGGAAGGGCAGGGAGTCCCAGATCAGGTTGAAATCAAAGTCTTCCATCGCTTAGCCCTCCTTTCCGACATAGCCCGGAATGCGGGTATATTTCTCGAGGATCTGCATCAGGATCGTCGCGATCAGAGCGATGCAGACGTAAATCACAGTCGCAGCCGTGAAGGCTTCAAACCCCTGAAAGGTGTATTCAGCGATCTGCTGGCTTTGGGCGGTCAGTTCCAGAAGGCCGATGGTCAGCGCCAGTGAAGAGTTTTTGAAAACGGTCAGAAATTCGGATGTCAGCGGTGGCACGATCATGCGAAATGAAATCGGCAGCAGGACGTATCGATAGGTCTGCGATACGTTCAGGCCATGGGCCGTGGCGGCAGCGGTCAAACCGGGTGGGACGGTTTCGATCCCCGCACGGACCTGCTCTGCGATGCGCGAGGCCGTATAGAGGCCAAGTGCGACGACAGCGGTCACGAATTCGGGGTTTGGCATGTCACGTTTCATCCAGCGGCCCCAGTCGTCGGGCACCATTTCTGGAACGGCAAAATACCAGATGAACATCTGCACCAACAGCGGCACGTTGCGGAAGAGTTCAACATAGGTGGCGCAGATGGCCCGGATGAAACGATTTGGCACCGTCTTTCCGACCCCGACCAGCGCGCCGATCACAATGGCGATGCACCAGGCGCTCAGCGCGACCGAAACGGTCCATCCAAAGCCACTGATCAGCCAGCTGAGGTATTGCTCCTCAAACAGAACGGCCCAGTTCCAATTGTAGTCCATCAGTCGCGCCCCGCATATGAAAAGACCGGCGGGCTATCTGCGCGCCGGTCCGGTTTTCGCTTACTCTGGCAATGCGCCGAGTATGAACGCCGCCTGCAAGAGCGGATCCGCAGGCACGCCAAGTGGGTCGAACCACTTGGAATAGATCTCAACAATTTCTCCGGTGCGGAACACTTCCGCGAGGGCTTTCTTTCCGACCAGCTCAAAAGCGCTGTCGTCACGGCGGACCATCAAGGCGTAAGGGTCAAATGACAGGAAATCACCGACAACGGCGAAATCATCCGGGTTCTTTGATTTTGAAATCAGACCATGCAGCAGGATGTGATCGGTCGCATAAGCGTCCACACGGTCAGTTTCCAGCGACAGCATGCCTTCGGCGTGATCGCGTACGGGCAGGATCTTGACGTCCAGCCCAGCAGCCTCGACAGCGGCCATGACGGCGCGTTCGTTGGTTGTTCCTTGGGCGAGAGCCACAGCCATGCCATCAAGATCGGCAACTGAGTTGATGCCTGAATCCTTGCGCGTCAGGATTTTGGTGCCTGTCACAAACGTTACCGGCAGGTATTCGACTTGCTGCTGGCGCGTCAGGTTATTGGTGGTTGAACCACATTCCAGATCAATGGTGCCATTCGCCATCAAAGCGATACGGGTCTTGGGGTTGACCGGCACATATTTGATGCTCAGTTCCTGGTCCAGCTCTGCGGCGACGGCATCGACGACTTTCATGCACAGATCAATCGAATACCCAACCGGGTTCTGGTTCTCATCAAGATATGAAAACGGCACGGAACTTTCGCGGTGTCCGATGACGATCTCACCACTTGCGGCGATTTTGTCCAGCGTGCCACCGTGACCATCCGCCATCGCAACCGGGGCCGACAGGCCCAGTGCAACTGCCGCTGTCAGTAGTGTGTTCTTAAATAGCATTCGGGTACTCCTTGTTGATTGATAAGCTCGGCGCTGTCGTTCTGATCTGTAGCCCAATCACTCCGTCAGATATGCGCAGCTAGGGAAAAAGTGAGCGTTTTGCATAGATTAAAGGTTAACCGTCTTGCTGCGCGCTAGTCTAATGCAAACTTCGCTCGCCAAATTGCGAGAACGGCAACTTAAGGGTTGACCGGTTTAGCCCGGCGCACCGACATTCGCCAAATTGAACGGGTAAAGATGCCAGCGCGCGGGGTCGGTGACGGGTGATCCTTATTAGATCGAATGGAACGCCCGGCGTCGGCGTTGCCCGCTCACTGAACGTCAGACACAGCGTCGTTCGAGGGTTTCGCCAAGCCGTTCAAATGCACAGGCAATGCGATGCTCGAAAGCACATTGCGCCAAGTGACATCTGACTGTGAGCTTTGACCCTCTGACAGGCGAAAAGCCTTTATATCCAGTGTCTGGGTCGGAAGCTGGTCTTCGAGAGAAATCAGCGACCCGTTGGCCAGCGCGCCCACAACCAAGGAACGTGGCAGCCACGCCACGCCAATTCCCCCAAGCGCGAATTCATAAGCTGCGAGCGTCAGTGCTGTTTCCGCCTTTGACACAATCTGCAAACCACTTGGCAGCCGTGGGCTGATGTTGCGTTCAAAAACCTGTCCCAGAAACACGTCGGAGGGGTAACTTATGCCGGGGATCTGCGACATCTGCGCGATATCGGCCAGATCGGGCGCGCAGACGGGGATCAGGACGTCACCGCCAAGGGTCAGCACGTCAAAGGCGCGTTCAAAGAACGGCGTTTGCACCCCCGGCAAGGTGTACATGACCACGAAATTGACCTCACCTGACAGCAAGAGCCTCAGACATTCCTCTTGATTGCTTGAACGCACCCTGACCGAAACATCAGGGTCCGCGGTGAGCGCGCGCACGATCCACGGCGAAACGGTTGTGGTGATCGCGTGCTGGCAGGCGAAACTCAATGCCACGCCGGTCTGACTGGTCGCCATTTTCAGCTTGAGCCTGATTTTGCGCAACCGCATGCTGATGTCGCGCAGTTCCGGTGCAAGCGCTTCGACACCGGGCATCAACGTGACGGGTTTACGCCGGCGGTCAAAAAGCTCTGTGCCGATACTGCTTTCGATGAGCCGCACGCGACGGGTAAAGGCGGATTGCGTCAACATCCTCTTCTCGGCGGCCCGCGCCAAGGACCCGTTGTCCAGAACGGCCAGAATATCGTCGATCCATTCCAAACGCATTTAGATCCACTCCGAATGATGTAAAACTTGCGATTTCCGCAATTTAGAGGCAGCAATTTGCATTAGCATTCAGGGTTCGTCAAACGTAAACAGCGGATATAGCAAATTAAGGATCCAAAATGCATCTTGCCCGCTTTCCCCGCCGTTTTCTTGCGCACTTGCCCACACCATTGGAGCGCCTTGACCGTCTGACCCGGGAATTGGGCGGGCCGGAGATCTGGATCAAGCGGGATGATTGCACCGGCATGTCCACGGGCGGCAACAAGACCCGCAAGCTGGAATTCCTGATGGCAGAGGCGGAACTGGAGGGGGCCGATATCGTGCTGACCCAAGGCGCCACGCAATCAAACCACGCGCGTCAGACAGCGGCCTTCGCGGCAAAGATGGGCATGCAGTGTCACATCGTGCTCGAAGATCGCACGGGATCGAATAACGCCAACTATAACAACAACGGCAACGTTTTGCTGGATCATTTACATGGTGCGACGACTGAGAAACGCCCCGGCGGCGGCGATTTCAATGCGCTGATCGAAGAGATGGCCGTGGAAATGCGTGCAGATGGCAAGAAGGTTTACACCATTCCGGGCGGTGGGTCGAACCCGACCGGGGCTTTGGGCTATGTCAACTGTGCCTTTGAAATGCTGAATCAGGTGAACAGCAGCGGGATCAAAATCGACCACATGGTCACGGCCACCGGAAGTGCGGGCACGCAGGCGGGTTTGATTGTCGGGCTGAAGGCGATGAACGCGCAGATTCCCCTGTTGGGCATCGGCGTGCGCGCACCCAAAGCCAAACAGGAAGAGAACGTCTATAATCTGGCCTGCAAAACGGCTGAAAAACTGGGCTGCCCCGGCGTCGTGGCGCGCGAAGACGTCGTGGCCAACACTGATTATGTGGGCGAAGGCTATGGTATCCCCACCGACAGCGGTCTTGAGGCCATTCAGATGTTTGCCGAGCTGGAAGCGATCCTGCTGGATCCTGTCTATTCGGCGAAAGGGGCGGCAGGTTTCATCGATCTGATCCGCAAAGGCCACTTCAAAAAGGGCGAACGCGTGGTTTTCCTGCATACCGGCGGCTCTGTGGCCCTATTTGGCTATGACGCGGCGTTCGATTTTTCAAACCGCTGGTCCTGATGGCGGATGCGTTTCGGCGCGTCGGTGTTCTGGGTGGTATGGGCGTCGAAGCGACGATTGCCCTCATGCAACGGGTGCATGGTGCGACCGCTGGGCAGGACGATCAGGATCACGTGCCCCTTATTGTGGATATGAACCCGCAAGTTCCGTCCCGTATCCGCCATTTAATTGAAAAGGACGGGCCCGATCCGGGACCGGTTCTTGCAGAAATGGCGGTCAGGCTTGAACAGGCGGGTGCAAAAGCGCTAGCGATGCCCTGCAATACTGCACATCTATACGCCCCGCAGATTAAGCGCAGCGTCAGCATTCCGCTTTTGCACATGCCGGAACTGGCCTGCGCATATGCGGCGCGGTCCATGAAACAGGGTGAGATTGTCGGTTTTCTTGCCTCGCCGGCGACGAATAGCACGGGTTTGTTCAAAGACCTTTGTGCACAAAACGGGACTGTGTCGATCTTTCCTGAAGAGGAAAATGATATTCTGGCCGCCATACGCAGGATCAAGAAAGCGGGCCCGGGCGACGCGGACATCGACCTGCTGGAGCGTGAGGCGCAAAAGCTACAATCCAGAGGAGCCACCTGCGTGATCATTGGCTGCTCTGAGTTTTCCCTTGCAAGTCAGCGCCTTGCGTCCCCGGTCCCGGTTGTGGATACGCTTGATGTGCTCGCCCATGCGGTCGTTGCGTTTTCAGGCGCACGGGCAAAATAGCGTCCCCGTCAGCGATGCGTTGGCCGCCTGTGCGCTGCCTCGACAGGTGGTCGGTTTTCACATGTGCAAATCGACCACCGCAGTGCGCAGGTTCCTACAAAGCGCTGTCCATGACCGACCCGAGGCGGCGCACAAATTCGGCGGGATCCGTCGGAATTTCGCCATCTGCAATCCGCGCCTGATCCAGCAACAAATGCGCCGCATCCCTGAGCAATGGATCAGACGCGGCCTCGCTGGCTTTGGCGCGATCTGCCAGTTTTGTGATAATTCTGTGATCCGGGTTCAGCTCAAGCACCCGTGGCATCGCGTCCTGCAACTGGCCGTGCCGTTTCAGCATTCTCTCAAGGTTGACGTCCATGTCGCCCTCATCCGCGATCAGGCAAACGGGGCTGTCGGTCAACCTTTTGGAGGGGCGCACGTCTTTGACTGACGCCCCCAGTTCCAGTTTGAGCGCTGCAATCAGTTCAGCAAGATCACGCGTTTGCGCCTCGTCTTCGGCATCATCGGTTTTTTCACCGTCGTTGATCTTGTCCAGATCAGCGGCCCCACGTGTAATGGATTTGAACGCTTTGCCCTCAAATTCCGTGATGTGCTGGAGCCAGAATTCATCTACATGATCGGACAACAGCAGCACTTCGACGTCCTTGGCCCTGAACCCTTCCAGATGCGGGGAATGCGCAATCTTTTTGGCGTCATCCCCGGCGATGTAGTAGATCGCATCCTGTCCTTCCTTGCAGCGGCTGACGTAGTCGGACAGGCTGGTCAAATCCCCGGATTTCGTGGATGAAAAACGGCAGATTTCAAGGATGCGATCGCGCAGGGCAGGGTCTTCGACCAGCCCCTCTTTGAGGACCGCACCGAAATTCTGCCAGAAACCTGCATAGTCTTCGGGGGATTTTTTGGCCTTCTTCTTCAGCTCGCCCAGCACTTTCTTGGTGACGGAGGTTTTGATCTTGGCAAGCTTCGGGTCCGACTGCAGCATCTCGCGCGAGACATTGAGCGACAGATCCTGCGAATCCACCACACCGCGCAGAAACCGCAGATAGGCGGGGATCAGATCGCGCGTATTGTCGGAAATAAACACCCGGTTCACATAGAGTTTCACGTGGCTCTTGCGCTCTGCCTCATAGAGATCAAACGGCGCCATGGAGGGTACATAAAGCAGGCTCGTGTGATTGACCGTGCCCTCAACGCGGTTGTGCAAAACATGCCACGGCTTGTCGAAGGCGTTTGAGACATGGTGGTAGAATTCAGTGTGCTGTTCCTCGGTAATCTCTTTGGGCGCGCGGGTCCAGATCGCGGAGGCGGAATTCAGCGCTTCCGTGTCCAGCCGCACCGGAAAGCTGATGTGTTCGGAATAGGTCTTGATGATGTGGCGAATGCGGCTCTCTTCTAGGAACTCCTTCGCGTCCTTTTTCATATGCAGCGTGACGGTCGTGCCGCTTTCGGCGCGCTCGCCGGGTTCGATTGAAAATTCGCCCTTACCGTCTGAAGACCACAGCCAGCTTTCGTCTTCGCCCGCTTTGCGGGTCAGCACATCCACACGGTCGGCCACCATGAATGCGGAGTAAAACCCGACACCGAACTGGCCGATCAAGCCCATGTCGCCCTTTTCCTCGGATTTCAGCGCTTTCAGAAATGCACCGGTGCCGGACCTTGCGATCGTGCCGAGCGTGTCGAGCAGATCGGCGTGGTTCATCCCGATGCCGTTGTCGGAGACCGAAAGCGTCTTTGCCTTTTTATCGACCGCGAGCGAGATGGCGAATTCATCCGCATTTTGTGCAAGGGACGGGTTGGTCAGCGCCTCATAGCGGAGTTTGTCGCAGGCATCCGAGGCGTTGGACACCAATTCCCGCAGGAAGATTTCACGATTGGAATAAAGTGATCCAGCAACGATATCCAGAAGCTGACCCACTTCCGTCTGAAAGGAAAATGTCTCTTTTACGCTTGCATCAGTCATTGTGAAAACCTTTGTATGTGTGGCGTCTGGGCCGGTCGTGCGCAGCAACATAAGAAAACTGAGGGCCGTTTCAACCTCATGGTTTGTAAATGCGGCATTATATGATCTGATGCCAAAGGCATCAGGTATGGGCCATCGGCGACGTTATGATCCGTGTTGTTTTCTAAGGGCCGTTGCAGGTTTCATCAAGGACATAGCTGAGGCACGAAGACGTCTTATTTCTTTGGCAGTGCTGAACCAACCGTGCCCACGTCCCAAAAGATGCCCGCCATGACACGCAACGCGTTGCGACAGACGGATTTCAGCACATGTTCGTCCGGCGCATGCTGCGAGCAGCCGCGATAAGAATGCGGCACCCAGATCGTGGGCAGGTCAAGGATATCCGTAAAGCTGTCATTCGGGAGCGACCCGGCGAGGTTGGGCAGGATGTGCAGCGCACCGCCACTGGTTTCGCGGATCGAGTTTGCGACATATTCTGCCCAAGGGTGCTTGGGATCGAGACGTGTGGCCGAAAAGAAGCCGCGGTCATGCTCTATGATCTGGACATCCTCAAATCCATGCGCATCCAGATGTCGGCGCAATGCAGGCACTACGTCCGCCGGGTCGGTGCCCACCACATAGCGCAGTTGGCATGTGGCACGCGCCCAGCCGGAAATCGCGTTGACCGGGGCCTCTGGCACACCGCAAACCTGCGCGAGAACCGCGAAACTGTTCCATCCGAAAACCCGTTCGGCGGGGGTGAGCGCTTCTTCGCCCCAATCGGGATTGACCGCTGGCCCATCCCCATCTGTTACCGGCAGGTTCCTGAGGGCGGCGCGCACCGTATCGGTCAGGCTGTCAGGTCGCCATTCAGGCACCTTGATCTGGCCCCGCCGGTCGGTGATCGACGCCAGCGCATGCGCAAGGATCATCGCAGGGTCCGCCAAAAGCCCGCCCCAGTTGCCGGAGTGATGCGCGCCTTCATGTGTTTCGACCAGTAAATCAAAGGTCGTCGCCCCGCGTGAGCCCATGAACATGGTCGGCACGTCGGGTTGCAGGCGCGGGCCATCCGATGCGATCAGGACATCCGCCGTGAGACGGTCCTTATAACGAGCGAAAACCTGCGCCAGACCGATTGAGCCAACCTCTTCGCTCATTTCGATCACGATGCGCAGGTTGAACCCAAGACGCCCGCGCGTGGCCAGCACGGCCTCAAGGGCCGCGATGTTGATGATGTGCTGGCTCTTGTTGTCTGCCGTGCCGCGCCCATAAAGGCGGTTGCCTTCTTCGATCAGGGTCCAAGGTGCAAGCCCGTCGCGCCACATATCCTCCTGACCAAGCACTGTGTCTCCGTGACCATAGGTTAAAACGGTGATCTGATCGTGGCTTTCGTGCCGCTCTCCGATCAATAGCGGGCCGCCGCGCGGATCAGGGTTATCGATGACCTCATAGGTGACACCCATCGCTGCAAGGCGTGGGCCGATGGCGACGTCGAGATACCGCGCGCATTCAGTGCGTGCAGTTTGCGACGGGTTCTGGCTTTCGGTGCGATAGCTCACAAGGTGGGTCAGGTCGGACTGAAACCGCCCTTGGTCGAAATATTCGGTCGCGCGGTGCAGAGCGGCGGTGCGGGTCATCATTGGTCCTGTCAGTCTTTCACAGCAGCCCCGCAGGCCTGCGATATGGATCGAATGCGTCCGCTTCTATCTGAATGGATCGTTAAGCACAGCAGGTGCCGTGCCCCAATGCTTCGCAAGCGCTGGGCAATCCGATCCAGGGCGCGGCCGATCCCGTCCCAAGGCCTCAATCAAGATCTGTCCAGGGCCATGGTTTTACGGTACTTGCTGCGGTTTGATATCTTGCCGCCTTCGCGACCCAAATACCCAAGTCGGTGCCAAAATCCGCTATCCGTTCATTGGGCTGTTTGTTGTTCACCAGCATGATGATGAACTGGATGACGGTCATGACACCCAGCACTGTTTGCGCAAAAGAGATCATGACGGCGATGATCAGCACGTAAATCAGCCGCTCCAGCAGGTTGTCCGCTTTTTCAGGCTCTATTTGCTCCCCGTGAAGACGTCCGGCGATTTTCTCTTCATCCTTGTCCATGCTCATTCCCCATACCCAACACTGCCATCGCATAAGCGATGCGTGAAATTCATCCAGACCCGCCTGCGGGATCATATGTCTGCTTTGCGCTGCAAATCAATTGATCTCTGGTTCCGGTACAAATGCGCCGAATTCCGTGCGCAGAAAGTCGAAATCACAGCCCTTGTCCGCTTGTTCTATGTGTTTGAGAAACATCCAGCCATAGCCGCGTTCATAGTGCGGTTTTGGCGGCACCCAGTTTTCCCGACGCTCTGCCAGTTGCTGTTCGGTCAATTCTACGTCCAGTCGGCGGTTCGGAATGTCGACCGAGATCATATCCCCGGTTTCGATCAGCGCGAGCGGCCCGCCCACAAAAGCCTCAGGCGCCACATGCAGGATACAGGCCCCGTAACTCGTGCCGCTCATGCGCGCATCGGACAGGCGCACCATGTCCCGGTGCCCTTCGTTCAGCAGCTTTTGCGGCATGGGGATCATGCCCCATTCGGGCATGCCGGGCCCGCCCTGAGGACCCGCGTTGCGTAGGACCAGAACGTGGTCGGCGGTAATGTTCGCCTGCGGGTCATCTATGATCGACTTCAATTCGGAATAGGAATTTGCCACCATCGCAGGTCCGCGATGTGTCATGAATTTCGCATCCATGGCGGCAGGTTTGATGACAGCGCCATCCGGTGCCAGATTGCCCTTGAGCACCGCCAGTGAGCCTTCGCGGTAGACCGGGTTGCTCAAGCTGCGGATCACATCGCTGTTGTAATTCGTGGCGCTCGCGATGTTCTGCCCGACCGTCTGCCCCGAAACGGTCAGTGCGTCCAAATCCAGCTTGTCGCCCAGTTCTTTCATCAGCGCGGGCAAGCCACCCGCATAAAAGAAATCCTCCATCAGGTAGTCCTGCCCGGAGGGTCGGATATTGGCAATCACGGGCGTCGTCTTTCCGATTGCGTCCAGATCATCAAGCGTCAGAGGCACCCCGGACCTGCGCGCCATGGCAATCAGGTGAATGATAGCATTGGTGGAACAGCCGGTGGCCATGGCAATGGTCACGGCATTCGCGACACTGCTTTGGGTGATGATCTGATCGGGCGTCAGGTCCTGCCAGACCATATCGACGATGCGTCGCCCGCAGGCGGCACTCATGCGCTGGTGGTTCACGTCCGGGGCCGGGATGGACGATGCCCCCGGCAGACACAGGCCAAGCCCTTCGGCGATGGCCGTCATGGTGCTGGCCGTGCCCATTGTCATGCAATGCCCATAGGAGCGTGCGATGCCCCCCTCGACGCCTTGCCATTCCTCTTTGGAAATGTGCCCCGTGCGCCGCTCATCCCAGTATTTCCATGCATCGGCACCCGACCCCAGCACCTTTCCGGCATAATTGCCCCGCAACATCGGACCTGCGGGCAGGTAGATGAAGGGAAGGCCCATGGAAACCGCGCCCATCACCAGCGCAGGCGTGGATTTATCGCATCCGCCCATCAGCACCGCGCCATCGACCGGGTTCGCGCGCAGGACCTCTTCGACCTCCATGGCGACCATATTGCGATAAAGCATCGCGGTTGGTTTCAACAACTGCTCTCCCAGTGAATGGACCGGGATTTCCACCGGCATGCCGCCTGCCTGAAGCACGCCCTTTTTGACGAACTCAACCCGATCCTTGAAATGCATATGGCAGGGTTGCAACTCGGACCATGTATTGAGGATGGCGATGACGGGTTTGCCCTCCCAATCCTCGCGCGACAACCCCATTTGCATCGCGCGCGAGCGGTGGCCGAATGATCGTAGATCGTCCGGTTGAAACCAGCGCGCAGAGCGAAGTTGGTCGTATGATTTTTTGTGCATGTGCAGCTGTTCCATTGTGGTTGGTGCCAGCATACCGCCAAATCTGCGGCGGTTTCCATGGCATGCGCGTTTTTTGGGTCGCGCAGCGCTCATTGCACGACTTTTGACAGGTGGAACGGTCAGACAAAAACCCACCGAAGGATGCACAAGACCCGGTTAGCCAAAACAACGGGCTCGTACGCCATAAATAGTTTTTGCGACCTGTTTTGGTTAACCATGCATTAACCAAAACCACGCATTTTAAGCGATTGATGTAACAAAATCGCTTTGAGGATTATGGGCATGAATAGTTGGCTGACATCCACCTCTTCACTCTTGCGCAAGAAAAAGAGGTCTTCGGGGTCGGACCTGAAACATCCGCCTGCGCGGAAACTGCAGGGATTTTCCGAAGACGCCTTGCGGGGCCTTGATGACTTGGAAGCGAGGATGCCGCCCCCCGACATCGAAACTAGACCGGCCTTCACGCCATCGTATAAAAATACGCGCCGCCTGTCCAAGGATGTCGCAGCGGGTGGGGGGCTGTTGATTGACGGCGATGGCAACAAGGTCCCGCATTATTGGGGACATCGGGAGCGGTTGCGTAAACGGTTCCTGAAAGGTGGGCACGCGCCCATGCCTGAATATGAAATACTGGAGCTTTTGCTGTTCAATGCGATTCCGCGCATTGACGTCAAACCTTTGGCAAAACGGCTGTTGAGCGCGTTTGGCGATCTGAACGGAGTTGTCGCGGCCTCTGAACACCGGCTGATGCAAGTCGAAGGGGTGGAGCCCAAAGTTTATTATCAGCTCAAACTCGCCGAAGCCTTTGCACAGCGTATGGGGCAGGCCAAGATACTTGAGCGTTGTGTTTTGTCGTCCTGGGATGACCTCATCGAATACTGCCGCACGACAATGGCGCATCGCGAGACGGAACAGTTTCGGGTTTTGTTTCTGGACCGCAAGAACGTCATCATCGCTGACGAAGAACAAGCCAAAGGGACAGTTGATCACGTGCCCGTCTATCCGCGTGAGGTTGCCAAGCGCGCGTTGGAGCTTAACGCCAGTGCGATTATTCTCGTGCATAATCACCCCTCGGGCGACCCGTCGCCAAGTTCGCAGGATATTGCGATGACGGATCAGGTGTCATCTGCTTGTCTTGCCATTGGCGTGACCATTCATGATCATGTGATTATCGGCAAAGAGACGGAATTTTCGTTCAAGGACGGTGGCTATTTGGCGTGATCCAGTCAAAGGCTCGCGCCTTTTTCCGATACATGCGGAATTCGTACATCGGATGCAGACCTCCGCGCTCTCAGTAAAAGTTGGCGATTCTTAGGCGTACCTCGCGCCCAGCCAGAACCTAATTTTGCAATATAGCAAAAGGTATTAGCAATAAGTGCCCGCGCCGTCGCACAGGGCACTCAAACCATACGATAGCGTCTGGTCTTCACCGTTGACACGCGTCCTCGTTCGCGCAAACCTCCTCTCATGGTTGAGGGCACACAGGCTCTCGCCATGCGAAATAGAAACGACGAGATACATTCTGGGAGGAATAAATATGATCAAGCGCAGCTTGGCGGCGATGCTTTGTACGTCCATCTTATCCACGCCACTGATGGCACAGGACAACATGGATAAACTCAGCAACATGCAAAAGACGGACGCCACGTTCACTTTTGTTGAGCAAGACGGGGCGCGGGCGGAATCGCTCAAGGCAATTGTCGATCATATAAACGTGCCGGACGGTTTTGAGGTGAGCCTTTACGCCGTCGTGCCGGACGCGCGTTCGATGGCGATGGCACCGCAAGGCACCGTGCTGTTTGCAGGCACGCGCAAGGACAAGATGTGGTCCATCGTGGATCGTGACCGCGACCGTGTGGCGGACGAGGTAAAAGACTTTGCACCCTCGATCACCTTTGATATTCCCAACGGCCCCTGTTTCTCGCCGGATGGGTTCCTCTATATCGCGGAGCGTAACCGGGTCCTCGTGTTCCCGGCGGCTGAATTCTTCTTTGAAGGGCCGGACCCTGCGGTTGGTGTCGTTGTCGCGCAAGGCGAACTTGTCCCGGCCGAGGAAGAAAGCTTCAACCACACTGCACGGGTCTGCGATATCGGCCCGGACGGCAAACTCTATATCTCGCTGGGCCAGCCGCACAATGTACAACCTGTTGAAAAGCTTGAGATATACGACGAATGGGGTATCGGCGGGATCATCCGCATAAACACCGACGGGTCAGACCGCGAAGTGTATACGCGTGGCGTTCGTAATTCCGTCGGTCAGGACTTCAACCCTGCAACGGGTGAGTTGTGGTGGACGGACAATCAGGTCGATGGCATGGGTGATGATATCCCGCCGGGCGAATTGAACCGCCAGACCGCAGCCGGGCAGCACTTCGGCTTTCCCTGGACCAACAGCCGGGTGGAGATCCCCGCCTATAAGGATGTGCCGCGACCAGAGGGGGTCAGCTTTGTTGAACCACAACTTGAGTTGACGGCCCATGCGGCGGATCTTGGCATGCGGTTCTATCACGATGACAGCTTCCCCGAAGGATACCACGGCGGCATTTTCTGGGCGCAGCACGGGTCGTGGAACCGGACCGAACCTGTGGGCGCACGGGTGATGTTCACCGCCCTTGACGAAGAGGGCAACGCCGCCGGAGCACAGGTTTTCGCCGACGGTTGGCTGAATGAAGACACGGGCGAATATCGTGGCCGCCCGATGGACATCGAATTTCTGCCTGATGGCTCGATGCTGGTATCGGATGACTTTGCCGGTGCGATCTGGCGGATTGCCTACGTCGGATCGCAGTCCGAATGAAGGCTCTGATGACACTGTTTCTCGGCGGGCTGATGCTCGCCGGGGGCACCGCTGTGCCTGTACAGGCGGGGGACCCGGAAGCGGGGCGCAAAATCGCCAATATGTGCCGCACCTGTCACGGCATTGACGGCTATGCGACGATACCAATCGCGCCCCATATCGGGGGTGAGCCGGTGGAATACCTCGAAAGTCAGCTGATGGCCTTCAAGACCGGGCAGCGCCAGCATGAAATGATGAGTGTTGTGACTGCGGGTCTGACTGCGCAGCAAATTTCGGACGTGGCGGCGTGGTATGCCGCGCATGAGGCGCGCGCAACACTGCCCGAGGGCATCTTGGCTGCAAACGCGCCGCAGGCCTGCGTATCCTGTCACGGCGCGGATGGTATCTCGCAACTTCTTGATGCGCCAAACCTTGCAGGTGAGACAAACATTTACATTGATACGCAACTTAAAGCGTTCAAGCGCGGGAAGCGTCAGCATGATATCATGTCCGACGTGGCCGCGGAGTTGTCGGACGCAGAGATCAGGGAGATTGCGGATTGGTATGCCGCTGTCGGGTTGGAAATCCTGCCCCCACCGGAGTGAGCGGTGCTAAGAACGGCAAAACACGGAAACTTGAAAAGCCAAATGCGCCAGTCTGAACGAGTGTGCCGTCCGGACTGGCGCATTTAGAACCGCGTGCAGCTCAGCGCGGGATCAACCCGCCTTTTCCAGTTCCTCGCGTCGCCGCGACGTCGCATCAAGTGCGACGGTCTCAGCCTCCAGATCAAGCACGACGCCATAAACCTCATGTGCTTGCTCGGCTGAACAAAACCCATCCAGAACATCGTCGAGCACCTTTTGAGGGTCGCGTTCCAGCGGGCTGCCATAGCCACCCCCGCAGGGGCTGTAATAGGCCATCACATCGTCTTTTTTCACCTCAAGGCCGTGAAACTTCGAATGCATCTCACGCGTCGGGGCGTTGGAGGCGGCATTGTAGATTTCGCATTTGCCAGCTGCCCCTTCCTTGCCGCCAAAAATGCCCCATGGCACGTTTGTGTGACGCTCGCTTTCATGTGTGATGATGCCATCCGTCAGGATACGCTGGCTTTTGACGACGCCAATGCCGCCCCGGTGTTTTCCGGCCCCCGGCAGTACGTCGTCGCGCAACTCGTATCGTTCGCAGATCATCGGGATATGCATCGCGAGATCTTCGAGCGGGTTGTTGCGGGTGTTGGCCATCAGGTTGTCGATGCTGTCCGGGCCGTCTGACTGCGGACGCCCGCCGTAAGCCCCTTCGTTGACCTCAAGGAAAACCCAGTATTCGCCATCCGGGCGCACGCCCGCGTAGGAGGCGAACGAGATCGACGCCGATGAGCCCGCGATGATTTCATCCGGCAGCACGGGCGCCATGGCCTTGATGATCAGGTCGATCATCATGTTGCACTGCGTAAACCGGGCCTCGGCCGAGGTGGGCGCAATGGGGTTGAAAATCGACCCTTCCGGCGCGATGACCGAGATGGGCCGAAAAGAGCCCTGATTTGACGGGACCCGTGTGTCACTGGTCGCGGTATCCAGTAGCAGCTTGCGGAACGCGGCGAAGGCCGCCACCTTGGTCGAGCCTTCAAACGGGACGTTATAGGCGGTGGGTGTCTGCGGTGAGGACCCTGTCAAATCGACCTCAATCCGGTCGTGGATTACCCGCACGCACACTTTTACGGGCAGGGTCTGACCACGGTTGCGCCCGTCATCATCAAGCCACCCTTCGGCGCGGTATTCTCCGTCGGGGATGGCCTCGATCCGCTGGCGCAGCATCTTTTCGGAATAATCCATCAGCTGGTTGCAAGCGTTGAACACCAGTTCCTTGCCGTAGCGATCCAGCAGTTCGACAAAGCGCTTTACCCCAAGGCGGGCCGAGGCGATCTGCGCCTCGATGTCATCAACCAACTGGCGCGCCGCACGGGAATTATTGTGGATGAAATTCCACATCGTGTCGTTGCGCTTGCCCTTGCGGTAAAGCTTGGTGCCGGCAAACAACATCCCTTCGGCATAGACGTCATGCACATCAATGATCAGCCCCGGCGTGGCCGCGCCAATGTCGATATGATGCGCAGTGTTGCCGGAATAACCGACCAGTTCGCCCTCGTAGAATATCGGGATGACGATGGCCAGATCAGGCGTGTGTGACGCTCCGAAATAGGGGTGGTTGTGCACGACCACGTCGTCTTCGTACCACTCGCCATCATCAAGCGTTTTCTCAATGCCGTGCAGATAGCCGGGAATGGAACCGATGTGCATCGGTGTCGATTCAGATTCGCACAACGTGTTGAAATCCGTATCAAAAAGACCCGCGCCCAAATCCTCGGATTCCCGAATAATGGACGAGAAAGACATGCGAAACAGCACATGCGCCATTTCTTCGGCAATGGTTTCGATGGCCCCCCGGATCACCTGAAGGGTGATCGGATCAATTGTTTTATTCTCTTTGGTCATTGAATTGTCCTCCTTCAGGATTTCGTCAGGCGCATGCTGCCATAGTCCAGAACCTCAGCGGTATATCCGGGCGGCAACAACGTGGTGGAGTTGTGCTGGATGATGATCGCGGGCCCGTCCACGGTGGTTCCGGCCCCGAGCTTGCCGCGATCAAGGCGCGGTGTGATGTGGCTTGTGCCATCGTCAAACACGGTTTCGCGCTCATACATAAACGCGTTTTCCACATCATCGGGCTTGCCTTTGAACAGCGGGTCCAGCGCGTGATGACGTACTTTTGCCGTGGCAATGACGCGCACGGTATAAAGTTCAACCAACGCATCATCAAAGGCGTATCCGTAATCCGCCTTGTGCTGTTTGTGGAACGCGTCGATCACCTCGGCCTTGTTTTCAAGGCTCAGCCCGCCCGTGGGCATCGGAATGCGCAGTTCAAAGCCCTGACCGTGATAGCGTATCTCGGCGATGACCTCATAGGCCTGTTCGGCGTTGGGAATATCATCGCTGTCCAACAACACCTTGCCCATCGCACTGAGATCAGCAGAAACTGCGTTGACCTTGTCGATCGCCGCCTGATCAGCACTGAAAAGGTTGGTGATGACAGAACGCGTGTGTTCGTATTGCAAATCCGTGCCCAGCAGCCCCATCGCCGCCGTGATACCCGGTGCAAGTGGCACCAGAACATCGCGGGCCGAAACAAGTTCTGCCAGCGCCGTGCCGTGGAAGGGGCCCGCGCCGCCAAAGGGCATCAGCGAGAAATCGCGCGGGTCATAGCCCCGTGCGACCGAATTGGACCGGATCGTCAGGGACATGTTGTTGTTGACGATCTTGATGATGCCAAGGGCTGCATCCGTCACAGAGATACCAAGCGGGTCCGCGATCTTTTCCTTGATCGCCTTGTGGGACAATTCCGGATCGAGCGGCAGATCGCCGCCAAGGAACTTGTCCGCATCCATCCGGCCCAGCACCACCTGCGCATCGGTCACGGTCGGCTCTGTGCCGCCACGGTTGTAACAGGCCGGTCCGGGTTGCGACCCGGCGGACCGCGGTCCGACGTTAAATCCGCCCGCCGCATCAAGATAAGCGATGGAGCCGCCACCCGCACCAATGGTCTCCAGATCAATCATCGGCGCCATAACGGCATGGCCTGAGACAATTGTGTCGCGTGGGTTTTTGATGCGAAATTGCCCGTTCGCAATGGTCGAGATATCGGCGGATGTGCCGCCGATATCAACGGTCAGGATGTTTTCGGTGCCTGCCAGACGCGCCTCGGACAGTGCACCGATCACGCCCCCGGCGGGGCCGGACATCAGGATGCCAACCGGCTTTTTGGCGCAGCCGTCGATGGTGGAAATACCGCCATTCGACTGGATCACCCGCAGCTTGGCAGGGATACCCGCGTTTTTGACCTTGGCTTCGAGATTGCGCAGATAAAGCGAGGATTGCGGACCGACAAAAGCGTTCATCGCAACGGTCGAGAAACGTTCATATTCGCGGATGACATTTGCAACTTCTGACGAGATGGACACATAGGCGTCCGGTATTTCCTCAAGCACGATGTCGCGCGCGCGCTTTTCATGGCTGTCATTCAGAAACGAAAACATAAATCCAATCGCGATGGATTTCACACCGCGCTTTTTGTAAATCGCACAGGCGGCGCGCACCTCGTCTTCGTTCATTGGAACCTCGATCTCGCCGGTGGGCGGGCGAATGCGTTCCGTCACCGCAATTCGGTTGCGGCGCTTGGACAAGGGATGGCTCTGCCATGGCACATCAAAGTGCAGCGAAAAGTTATGCGGGCGCTTGTGGCGACCAATATGCAGGATATCGCGGAACCCTTTTGAGGTGATGAACCCCACTTCGGCACCGTTGTGTTCGATGGTGATATTCGTGGCAACCGTGGTGCCGTGGCTGATCACTTCGATCTGTTTCTTGTCGATCTCGGCGATGTTGCAGATCTGTTCAATCCCTTCGACCACGGCGATGGACTGGTCCTGTGTGGTGCTGGGGACTTTGTGGAAAAACGTGCCTTTGTCACACTCCAGAACAAGGTCAGTGTTGGTTCCGCCTACATCTACGCCGATACGCGCCATGTTTCATCTCCCTTGGGGTTTATTGAAGTCATTCTGTTTGTCATTTCATTACACCGGGCAGCCAAAGCGCGATCTGCGGGAAGGCCAGCAGCAGCACGATCATCAGGATCAACGCCACCAGAAAGGGCAGGGTGCCTATTATCACGTCACTGATGGGCCCGTTTTTGCGCACACCCTGAATCACATAGAGGTTGATCCCGATCGGCGGCGTGATCAGCGCCGTTTCCAGCATCAGCATCATCAGGATGCCGAACCAGATCAGATCAAACCCCATGCCCGCAACAATTGGTGCAAGCAACGGGGTCGCGATCAGCAAAAGTGAGAAAGCCTCCATAAAGCAGCCGAGGATCATGAAGGCGATGACGATCACGATCATGGTCTGCATCGGTTCAAGGCCCAGACCGTTGACAAAGCTGCTCATCAACTCCGTCAGGCCAACAACGGCGAGCACGAAGTTCAAAAAGACAGCGGCAAAGACGATCAACATCACCATGGCAGTGGTCCGCATCGTGCCCTCAACGGCCTGCTGCAGCATGTTTATTGAGACTTTGCCGTTCCACGCGGCCAGCGCCAAGGAAGAGACAACACCCAGTGACGCGGCCTCCGTCGGGGTGGCGATCCCTGCATAGATGGATCCGACAACGATCAGGAAAATACCGAGCGGCGGCAGTAAATCGGGCAAGGCCCTGATCCGCGCGCCCCAGTCACTGTGACCGCGTGTGCCGCCCCAGGATGGTTTGATGATGCAGGCGATCAGCACGGTCAGCATGAACAGGCCAGCGAGGATCGCCCCCGGTATGAAGCCCGCCATATAGAGTTGCGGCACCGAGGTATCCGTCAGCAGCGCATAGACGATCATGTTGATGGATGGCGGGATCAGGATACCCAAAGTGCCACCCGCCGCCAAAGTCCCCATGAACAGGCGCGGGTTATAGCCGTCCTTTTCGATTTGGGGCATGGCAACCGTGCCCACCGTCGCCGCCGTCGCAATGGACGACCCCGAGGTTGCCGCAAACAGCGTACAGGCGCTGATGTTGGAGTGCATCAACCCGCCGGGCAGCCATGACAGCCAATGCGACAGGGCCGCATACATCTTTTTGGCTACATCTGCCCGCAACAGGATTTCGCCCATCAGGATGAACAGAGGCACCGCCGTGAGAATGAAATCGATGCTGTTGGTCCAGAAGATGTCACCAGCAGCAAGATAAAGCGGCATCGGCGAGTAGATATACGCCAGCGCCAGAGCCAGTATGCCAATCACCGCAGCGATTGGAACGCTAAGCGCGATCAGGCCGAATAAAATTCCCGAGGCTGTGCCCAGCATTGTGGTTAGTCCCTTCTGGCTGTCGATGGATCGTCAAGAAGCCCGCTTGTTTCTTCCTTGATCTCTTCTTCCATCGAGGTTGCCCCACCGAGTGCATGCAATGTGTCGAACCGTCCGCGCACCAGTGCCGAGATCATGCCGTAAAGAACCACGAACAGCGTGAAACAAAACAGGCACCAACCCAGCACCCAAAGGCCTTGTGGGATGATAAGCGGGGTATGAAGCGGTGTGATGGAATGAGAGTTGTTTTCCCATGTGACCGACACCATCAGTAGGGCGCGCCATGTGACGATCACGACAAAGAAGGTCAAAAGGGACAGCCCCAGAATATCCAGAAGCGCGCGTCCAATGCATGGAAACAGTTGATAGCCTACGTCGATGCGCACATTCGCTTTTTGCAAAAGCGCAAAGGGAAAGGCAAAGGCGGTGGATATGGCAAAGAGATAGCCGGAGATTTCATCTGACCCTGCCAGCGAGATCCCGAAAAACTTGCGACACAGCACATCAATGGAGACCATGAAGGCGGCGAACAACATCATCGACCCACCGATCCATACGGCGATGCGGGATGTGGTGGTGAGCCGTGCAAGCAAAGTGTTGTACATAGTGAACCCGTTGAAAATGCGGTGCGTCCTGTCGTACTAGGGCGCACCGCCAGTGAGTGGCGCGACATGTCCTTGCCGCGCCAACAGGGAGGTTCGTTTAGTTCGTGGGGGCACTCAGGCCCGCCGCAGCGCCTGCTGTCTCGTTCCATGCCGAGACACAATCGTTGCCGCAGCGATCAGACCATCGCTTGAGGACATAGTCGCTGAGGATGGCTTGACGTGCCGCCTCGTCGTCCGGGCTGGGCGTGTTCAACGATGCGGCACCTGCTTCGCCCATCGTGCATTCAACCGTGCCGGTCAGACATCCAACGCCCATGGCCTGTTCGGATTCCGCAATGGCCCAGCCGGCCTCTTCCATCTCGTCAAACGCGGCCTGCATGACCGAGCGGCTTTCCTCGTCGAGGCCATCCCAAAGATCTGCATTCACCGCGGTAAAGGTGATCGAATAGCCAATCGGCAGGGTAAAGACATGGTTGATAACCTCATGCCATTTCGCCTTGAAGGCTGAAACCGGATCAGTGACCGCGCAATCGGCGACCCCCTTTTCAAGTGCAGGAACAACTTCGGCAAAGGGCAATGTGACGACAACGCCGCCTGCACCTTCGACAAAATCACCCAAGGTAGCAGAGTGGACCCGTATTTTACGTCCCTTCAGATCATCGATGCTGGCGATTGGCTCAACACAGTAAATCATGGACGCAGGCCAGGGATGCAGCGACACAATCGTGGCCCCGTATACATCGCGGAACGTCTGATCCATTGTCGGCTCATAGGCCGCCGCGATCTGACGCATCGTGGCAAAGTCAGGTGCGATGCTGGAAAGATCCGTGCCCTCAATCGCAGGGTTTTCGGATGCAACATAGCTGCCCAACCCATGCGCGACCTCGAAAACACCAAGCTTCAGCAGGCGCATCACTTCGGTGCCCTTAAGGCCCGCTTCGGTGATCGGGATGGCGTTGCCTGTTATCCTGCCGCCTGTCGCGGCAGGCAGCTTTTCGCTCCAGAACGGCTGTTCGACATTCTGCCATGACGACAGGTTGCCCCATGTGCCGACGACTTTGAAATCACGTTGAATCGTCTCTGCTTGGCCCGCGATTACGGACAATGCAGTTACCATGGCGCAAGACCCTAAAGTTCTGATAATTTTCATTTTAACCCCCAAATGATTTTTGAAAGGCCAACGCGCAGCCAATCCGCGCGTTGGCGCGTTATTACTTGCCGACGGTATTGAGGTATTCGACGCAGGTATCCACGGTTTCGACATCGCCGAATTTGGAGTCGATATCGAAGAGGTTCCATGCAACAGCACCGGGCACTCGATCCCCGATCGCCTCTTTCACCGCGATGGTGCGGAACCCGTCTGCGATGCCGTCACAGATGGTTTGGCGCACGCAGGCACAGGCCGTCACGCCGGTCACGAGGATCGTGTCCACACCATTTGCGCGCAGGATGCCGGCCAGTTCGGTGCCGTGGAAAGAGCTCGCGCGTTTTTTCAAAAGGGTATACTCGCCCTCAATTGGCGCGATGCGGCTGTCGATGGCCCAGAGATCCTCATTCGCCAGATCAACGACATCCACCGGAATTTTATCATGCCACAGGCCCATGTCCGTGAAAGGAGCATTGCGGTCAGTGATCTCATAGGCCGTGGTGACATGGATCACGGGATGACCATTGGCGCGGAAAGCCTTGAGCAGCTTCTGCATGCCGGGAATGATCTCGTTATCCATCTTTTCCTGATCGCAGGTGAAAGGGTTGCCCGGCCGCGTCCAGGCATTCGCCAGATCGACACTGACCAATGCGGGTTTTTTGCCAAAGCCCACGCGCCGGGCGAATCCACGCTCTTTATACAGCTTTGTTGCCTCGTCGAACGCCTGCTGCAGCATGCGATCCAGTTCTTTGACATCTACGTCTTCCATGTCCTGTCCTTTTGTGTTTCGGGCCCGAAAGGACCGATCTGTTGTTCAAATTCAGCGTGGCGCAACGATCGCCTGACGCCAGTGAACGCCCTGAGGGGTACAGAAACAATTGCTGTGTGAGCCACTATTATTGATCTTTTTACAATTATCGCTAAGGCTATATAAATCAGGGGGTTTTTAATGCGATTGGGGTATGGATTATGGCGGCACTGCCGAATTACAGGAATATTGAGGCGTTCAATGTTGTCGCGGTTGAGCTGAGTTTTCGCCGGGCTGCGGAACGTCTGGCGATGGATCAGAGCGCGCTGAGCCGAAGGATCCGCCAACTTGAAGATCTGCTGGGGTATCAATTGATCCGCCGCACAACGCGCGAAGTGTCCCTGACGGCCGCCGGCGAAGTTTTCCACGAGCGAACGCGGCTGATGAGCAGCGAGATTGAGACCGCTGTGCGCGCCGCAGGCATCGCAGCCGAAGGCAAGAGCGGCTCTCTGAGGATCGGGTATATGTCGTTCGCCGCAATGGAAGTGATGCCAAGCGTTGTGCGCGAATTCACCCACCGCTACCCCGATATAGACCTTGAACTGCAGTATATCCGTACGCAAGGTCAACGCATCGAACTGTCGCGCAACAGAATTGATGCGGGGTTTATGCTGGGTCCTTTCTCTCATCCGCAGTTCGAAAACAGAGTGCTGGTAAGCGAACCACCCGTCGCGATCTTATCGACGGACCACCGGCTGTCGACCCGGCCATCCGTGACCTTGGCCGAGATTGCACAATACCCGATGGTGTTGGGAAGCAGGGCGGAATGGGACTTCTTTCGGTTGTTTCTCGAAGATCTCTTTTCACGCGAAGGACATAAGATTCAAATCAGCTATGAGGCGTCAAATGCGCTTGGAATTCTGGGGCTTGTATCATCCGGCTTGGGTGTTTCTGTGTACTCCCAAGGTATTGCACGGTTCCAGCCCCGCACGATCATGACCAAACCCATCAGTGACTGTGATGCGAGGATCTCAACGTTGCTGGCATGGAACCGGGCCTATAAAACGCCCGCCCTGATGAATTTTATCGCAGTCGCAGAAGAGCTCTATCCCAACGCGTCATAACGCGTTAATCGCCGCTGGAATTGTTGGTGCCCAGCAAGTGGCAGACATTGTCTGACGACCATTCCGAAATCACAGCGTCACCGACTTTGAGCGGGTTATCAAAATATGCGCGGTCGTCCATATATACGATGAATTCATCGTCCTGCGTCGTATTCAAGCCGACTTTGACGAATGTCCCCTGATATTCGACGTTGATGACCTCACCTTGCAGGGTGTTCATGTCTTGCTCTGCCTTGGAAACGATGCGGATTTTGTCCCGGCGCACGGCAAAGCTGATCGGATCACCGATGGCCATGTCCCGTTTGACGGGCAGATCAAAGCGCGCGCCACCTTCGGCTTCGGCCACGACCTGCGACCCGTTTGTGGCCGCAATCGTGCCTGTCACCACGTTCTGGCCGCCCATGAAACGGGCGATATAGGGGCTGTATGGCTGGTCATAAACGGCACGCGGATGGTCCGCCTGTTCGATGATGCCGTGATCCATCACGATGACTTTGTCCGCCAGCGCAATCGCCTCGGGTTGGGTGTGGGTGACGTGAATGAAGGTAATGCCCAAATCGTCCTGCAGTCGCTTGAGTTCGACCCGCATCTTGAGCCGCAGGAATTCATCGAGTGCGGATAGCGGCTCGTCCAGAAGCAGGACCTGCGGGTTCGTGATCAAGGCCCTAGCCAAGGCGACCCGTTGCCGTTGCCCGCCCGAAAGCTCGGAGGGCATTCGATCTGCGAGGTTCGCAAGCTCAACCCGTGCCAGCATTTCCATCGCCTGTTCCTGCCGCGCCGGTTTTGCCACGCCATGTATCTTGAGGCTGAACGCGACATTGTCTTTCAGGTTGAGATGCGGAAACAGGGCGTAATCCTGAAACATCAACGCCGTACCACGTTCGCCCGTGCGCATGGTTGTGACGTCATTTCCGCCAATCAGAATACGGCCCGAGGTCGGCGTTTCATGCCCCGCGATCATCCGCAAGAGCGTGGATTTTCCGCAGCCGGAAGGGCCGATCATACAGCAATAGCTGCCCCCTTCGATCACCTGATCGACAGTACCAACGGCCTGAAAATTCCCAAAGGACTTAGTAATCTTTTCCAGTACAATTTCGCCCGTTTTGCTCATTTTCTTGGGTTCCTTATTGTGCGTCGGGTGTCATTTGCCGCGTTTGCGTTGTGAAAAACCGATACCAGCAAATGCCGCCACGATGAGGCACAGGCTGAGGGCTGTTGTCAGTGTGCCAATCGCATAAAGAGCGGGCGTCGTGACGTTGGAGGTCAGCGTTGCAATATGGATCGGCAGCGTGTTCTTTGTTCCTACGGCCAGAAGCGAGCGTGGGAATTCGTCATAAGACAGCGTCAGCCCAAAGAGCGCGACAGCGATGAGTCCGGGGTACAGGATGGGAAGGGTCACGTAGCGCAGGACGCCGACGGATGTGGCGCCTGCATCGCGTGCGGCCTCTTCCCATGAGCTGTCAAACCGGTTGAGCACCGCAAACATGATCAATAAGCCAAAGGGCAGGGTCCAGCTCAGGTGCGCGCCAAGACCCGAGATCATCCAGTGCGGGCGAATACCGATGGTTTGAAACATCTGACCGATGCCGAGGCTCACCAGAATGCCGGGCATGACCAGCGAGATAATGGCGAGGTAAAACACCGGACCGGAGCCGAAGAAACGGCGTCTGAACGCCAGTCCGGCAAAGAAGGATGCAACCACCGTGATCAACATCGCCACTGCGCCCAAAGTCATTGAGCGTTTGAACGATCCTGCAAGATCGCCGTATCGGGTTGAGGTAAACAGATCGTTGAACCAATGGGTCGAAGCCCCGCGCATCGGAAAGGTCATGCCGCCCGTTTCCCCCTGAAAGGACAAGACAAAGATCGCGATCATGGGCCCGTAGAGAAACAGGATGAAGGTAACGAAGAAAGCCGTCAGCAGGTAAAAAGCCAGACCGCGCCGGGATTTTTTGTTCTGTGTCATTGGTTTGCCCCTATTTCGCCAGCTCGGCGCGCACATCGACCACACGCAGGATGACCGACACCATAAAAACCACCACCGCGATCAACAGCACCGCCATGGCAGCCGCTTGCGGATAGAACAGCTGATCAATGTTGTTCTTCATCGCGGAGACAACAGACGTGCTTTGCCCGCCGCTCATCACGCGGACGATAAAGAAATCACCCATCACCAGCGTCACGACAAAAATCGTGCCAAGCGCGATGCCGGTGCGGGTCAAGGGGATGATCACGTTCCACAGGATCTGCAGCTGGCTCGCACCTGCATCCTCCGCGGCTTCGATGACATTCGGGTTGATCTTTACCATCGCGTTAAAGATCGGCACGATCATGAACAACGTGAACAGGTTCACATAGGTCAGGATCACGGCAAAATCGGAGAACAACAGAAATTCGAGGGGTTGGTTGATCACACCTGTCGACATCAGCGCGGTGTTGAAAATCCCCTCTCGGCCCAGAAACGGGATCCATGAAATCATGCGAATGACTGTCGAGGTCCAGAACGGGATCGTGCACAACAAGAACAGCGCGATCTGTATCTTCAGGTTTTTGACATAAAAAACAAGGTAGTAGGAAACGGTGAAACCGATCACCAGCGCGATGGCCCATGTGATGGCCGCATAGCGGATCGTGTTGAAGAATATCTTCCATGTGACCCAGGAGGAAAACACCTTGGTGTAGTTTTCCAATGTGAAGTCGGGAAAATACTCCAGACCGTCAAAAGTCCAAAAGCTGAGCGATACGACAGTGGCGAGCGGAATGCCCACAAAGGCGATCAAAATCGTCGCCATTGGCAGGATTTGCAGCCATGAAATCAATGTCTTGTTCATGAACGGTCAACCACTCTTAATTGCTGATCTGGGCCGGGCGCTGCTGACACAGCGCCCGGCCGTTTGTGAAAAAGGGCGCGTCAGGAAGCGACGAATTCGTTCCAGCGCTCGACCAGATACTGGCCTTCATCCATCAGCGTGTTCCAGGCTGTGATGCCGCCGACACGCTGCTCGAAAGAGCCGCCGTCACGCGCGCGTCCGGGCTGTTCCATAACGCCACCAAAAGGGTCCTTGATCTCAACGGCGGCGGGTTTTCCTTCGTACCAATAATCCCACTCTTCAGCGCTCAGCGCTGCCTTTGTGGTTTCAGGCACCGTGCCGTAATAGCCTTGCCGTGCAACAAATGCGCCGTATTCGCCCGAGAGCATCCAGTTCATATATTCATAGGCGGCGTCGCGTTTCAGACCGTCGAGGTGGCTCATCATGCCCAACCCATTGCCCCAGCCGCGATAGCCTTCGCTGAGCCCGCGATATTCGCAGTCGATACCGCGCGAGCGCACAGCGGTAACGGCGGGCGACCACATGGATTGAATTACGACCTCGCCCCCGGCGATGAAGTTCACCGATTCATCAAAGGAGGACCAGAATGCGCGGAAATGGCTGGCTTTCTTGAGGTCAATCAGGATGGCGATGGTCTTGTCGATTTCCTCCGGCGTCATGTTGCCTTTGTCGCCGTATGTGATGTCGCCGCGCGCTTCGATGGCCATGGCCGCGTCCATGATGCCAATTTGCGGCACGTTGATCAGCGCGGTTTTGCCTGAAAATTCAGGGTTCAGCAGTTCCGCCCAGCTGTTGAGATCGCGGCCGATCAGGTCCGGCCGGATGCCCAGCGTATCCGCATTGTAGATCGTTGGAATGATCGACGCCTGATCCGTTGCGCCACTGGCGAAACCGCCCTCGCCATTCACATACTGGACTTCGAAGGGCAGGGTGCCCTGTGTCGACATGGGCGAGCCATCGAAATTGGTGCCGTCCCGAAAAATGGGTATGATTTTTTCCCAGTTCTCAATACGGCTGACGTCAATCGGCTGCATGTTGCCGCGCCTCCAAACCCGCTGAGTGGCCCAGAATTCCAGATCGGCAATGTCCAGCGTATCAGGCTGGTTAACGACGCGCGCCATAATCCCATCGGTCCAGGCGTTTTGCATCTCTACCTTGAAGCCCAAATCCGCAGAAGCCTTTGCGACCATATCCGGGAATGCGGAATAGGCAGGTCCGAGGTGCAACAAAGTAACATCCTTGATGTCCTGCGCCCAGATCATCGGCGCGCCCAGAACACCGGAAGCTCCAGCCAGCGCCGTGCTGGTCCCGAGCTGTTTCAGGGCAGATCGGCGTGAAATCTTCGTTGGTTTATTTGTTTTTTGCATTTGTCTCTCCGCTGTGGTGATCGCCAAAGGTTAATTCCGGCAGATATCCTTGGTGGCATTTTGGATGTGTTTTTAGTTGTAAAATGTATGTTCGCCGACAAGGTGCACGCTTCGTGCAACGAACGCGCTTGTTGGTCTTCACTCTAGAGGCAGACGCCCGCAAAGATTGAGCGTAAGATTCTCATTAATTAATGCAAAATTTGCAATAATGCGGATGCTCAAAAAATAAGCGCTGCCAACCGGTCCAAACCGACGGTCATAAACGTTAGCCGCTGTTGCAGGTTTTCAAAAACTGACGGCTGCGCTTGGTATTTGTTTCAAGCGAAATGAATTTCGGTGACAGGCGCAAAAGGATAGGGTGCCGCCGTTTCTGCGCGCCGTGGCATCGAATACTGGGGGCGTGCCGCTTTTGGTTTTTTCGGGAAGCGGTCGCCATCGGATACCGGAACCCACGTGACGGCACTTTCGTTTTCGACGTTGCGGGTGTAAGGGCAGGCGCATGACTGATCCTCGTTTTTCCTATCTGCAGACACCCTGCTTGCTCGTCGATGAGGCGCGCATGCAGCGAAATATTCACCGTTTGTCCGATCATGCCGTGACATTGGGCGTATCACTGCGACCGCATCTGAAAACGACGAAAAGTGTCGAGGCGGCACGCTATGTTCTGGCCGATGGAAACGGGCCTGCCACAGTGTCGACCCTCGCCGAGGCCGAAGTTTTTGCCGCCGCCGGGATCAGGGATATTCTCTATGGCGTTGGTATCTGTGCGTCCAAGCTTGACCGCATTATCGCGCTGCACCGCGCAGGCTGCCGTGTGACGGTGCTGTTGGATTGTGCCGCACAGGCCGAGGCTGTTGCATCTGCCTCACGCGCGGCGGGCATCGTGATTCCGGCACTTATCGAGATTGACAGCGATGGGCATCGCAGTGGCTTGTCACCCAATGATCCGGCACTCGTTGAGGTCGGGCGCATTCTGGTAAATGGCGGCGCAGAACTCACCGGTGTTTTGTGCCACGCAGGAGGCAGCTATGGTTCCGTCGGTCGAGACGCCCATGTAAAATGCGCCGAGCAAGAGCGTCTCGCGGTCGTTCAGGCCGCAGATGCGCTGCGCGCCGCAGGATTGCTCTGCCCGGTCGTGAGTGTCGGTTCAACGCCCACGGCGCATGCGGCAAAAGACCTGACCGGAGTGACCGAGCTGCGCGCAGGCGTTTACGTGTTCTTTGATCTGGTCATGGCCGGTATTGGTGCATGCAGCGTGGATGACATCGCGCTCAGCGTTCTGACCACCGTCATCGGTCACCAGAAAGAGCGGGAATGGACGATCTGCGATGCAGGCTGGATGGCAATGTCGCGCGACCGGGGCACAGGAGCGCAGCGCGTCGATCAGGGCTATGGGATTGTATGCGACAGTGCAGGCGTGCCGATCCCCGGATTGATCATGGTGCAAGCCAATCAGGAACATGGCGTCATCGCGCGCCATCCGGATTTCAAGGGCGCGATACCGACCTTGCCGGTCGACACGCAACTGCGCATCCTGCCCAACCATGCCTGCGCGACGGCGGCACAGCACAGCGGGTATCACGTTGTGCCCAAGGAGGCGGGCGCCCCCTTGATGAAGTGGTCGCGGTTTGGTGGCTGGTAGGCTGCTTGGGTCAGCCTCGCACGGGCAGCCCGGCATAGGCGGACCCATAGATCGCGCCGCTTAGTCGGCCGTTTCCAGCAGCATCGGGAACCAGTCTTCGCGCAGGCGCTGCCCCTCTTTCATGTCATGACCGGGAAACGGGGGCGATGTTGGCCCCGGACGCTCGACAAAACGTGCGTCATCGCCCAGCAAGCGCAAGGAAAACGCCCGGCGGCGGGTGCCGCTTTCATTGCCGCGCGCGCCATGCAACGTCTTGTAGTTGAACGCCACGGCGTCGCCTGGTTCCATCTCATATTCGCGGATGTCCATCCCTTCGGCGTCCGGGTCTGGCACCTGCATGTAGTCATCATCGTTTGGATAAAAGCTGGTCTCTGCCAGCCAACGCGTGGGCAAGACCGGCTTTTCCCACAAATGCGAGCCTGCCACACAGCGCAGGGATGCATCGCGCACAGGATCAAGCGGCGACCAGAAGCTGACAGTTTGCTGCCCTTCCACAAAATAATAGGGGCTGTCCTGATGCCACGGCGTGGGTTTGGATGTACCCGGTTCCTTGACCAGCACATGGTCGTGAAACATCTGAACGCTCTTTGATCCCATCAGCTCAGCGGCAACCGCAGCAGCTGGTGATGCCTTTATGGCTTCGGCAAATTCAGGAATGCGGGTCCAGTTGCAATAATCGTCAAAGAAACGACCGCCTTCTCCTTCCTTGAGGTTTTCGGCCGCGTAGGGTCCAGGGTCCGCCATATTGCGCGCCACGCCCGCGCGAAGCTGGTCCACCTGATCCTTGAACAAGCCTTTGACAAGGACAACACCGTCGCGGGCATAGGCGTCGATGTGGTCTTGAGTGAGGAGGGGATGTGTCATCGGTTTCGTCCTTGGTAAATGGATGGTCGTGCGCGGGCTATTCGGCCATCTGGCGATCGACCTGTTGTTCTTCGTTGATCATCGCCTGCAACTGGCGGCGGAAGCGAAGCTGTCCGCCATCAATGGGCAGGTCGATATGCGGCGAGGTCTTGTTGGCCATGCCTTTTTGCACCTCGTTCAATACGGCGCGGTCTTCTTCGAAGGCGTGCTGCACATCCTCGCTCATCATCTTGGACAGGGCCTCATCATCGGGTCGGATGTTGCGCAGCTGGAACCAGTAGTACCGCGTGCGGCCCTCATCGGTGGGTGTCATGAAGTTATAGCTGTCCATGATGAACGTATTTTCATGCAGCGGCCCATCCGGACCACCGGTGCCAGCCGGTGTAAACACCGCCTTGATCAACGCATGCGACGGGTAGCGGACCTCGTAGTGCTGCAAACGGTCGCAATTTCCCTCGAACTCGACGACCTTCTTGTAGAACGGGGCAGGTTCGTGATCCATCATCCAGCGATGCACGATTACACCCTCGTCCGTCTTGGTGATACGCAGGGGCGTGTCCTTGGTGGCTGCCGCGGCAAAGCTGCTTTGATGCACCCATGCCACATGGGTCGGGTCCAGCAGGTTGTCGCACATCAGCAGATAGTTGCAGTCCAACTCCATCGCCGCACCCCGGTTTATGCCCCATGCCGGATTGTCGTAATTCTCGATCTCGAAAATGTCGGCAGGATCGGCCAGCGCGGGATTGCCCATCCAGATCCACACCAGCCCGTATTTTTCTTGCAGCGGATAGGCATGCACCTTGGCGTTGGAGGGAATGCCGCCAGAGCCGGGCGCCCAGACACATTGGCCCACGCAATTGAAGGTCAGGCCGTGATAGCCGCATTCAACCGTGTCCCCTTTGATGCGCCCTTTGGACAAGGGCAGCTTGCGGTGCGGGCAGGCGTCTTCCAGCCCGACCAATTCCCCCGCTTCAGAACGGAAAACGCAGATTTTTTCACCAAGCACCGTAATCTGTTGCAATTCGCGCGTGATCTCATGATCCCACGCGGCGACATACCAAGCATTTTTCAAAAACATCTGCATGTTCCTTTTGTTCAGCGGCCCAGGATACCGGGCAGGTTCAAGCCATTCTCGCGCGCGCAGTCAAGGGCGTCTTCATAGCCTGCATCGGCGTGACGCATCACCCCTGTCGCAGGGTCATTCCACAGGACATTCGCAATGCGGCGGTCTGCATCCTCGGACCCGTCACAGCAAATGACCATGCCCGAGTGCTGCGAAAAGCCCATGCCGACACCGCCGCCATGGTGCAGCGATACCCATGTCGCACCGCCTGCCACGTTCAGCATCGCATTCAAGAGCGGCCAGTCCGATACCGCGTCCGAACCGTCCTTCATCGCCTCTGTTTCGCGGTTGGGCGAGGCCACAGAACCACTGTCCAGATGATCACGTCCGATGACGACCGGAGCGCTCAGTTCGCCAGTGCGCACCATTTCGTTGAACGCAAGACCCAGCTTGTCACGCAGGCCCAGTCCCACCCAGCAAATGCGCGCGGGCAGGCCCTGAAACGCAATCCGTTCGCGGGCCATGTCCAGCCAATTGTGCAGATGCGGGTCGTCGATCAGTTCTTTGACCTTGGCATCTGTCTTGTAGATGTCCTCCGGATCGCCCGACAGCGCGCACCAGCGGAACGGGCCGATGCCCCGGCAGAACAGCGGGCGGATATAGGCGGGCACGAAGCCGGGGAAGGCAAAGGCGTTTTCCAGCCCTTCCTCTTGTGCGACCTGTCGGATGTTGTTGCCGTAATCCAGCGTAGGCACGCCTTGGTTCCAGAAATCGACCATCGCGGCGACCTGGGTTTTCATGCTGGCGCGCGCGGCTGCCTCAACCGCCTTGGGGTCGCTTTCCTGCTTTTCGCGCCACTGCGCGACGCTCCAGCCTTGTGGCAGATAGCCGTGAATGGGGTCGTGGGCAGAGGTCTGGTCGGTGACCATATCGGGCTTCACGCCGCGCTTGACCAATTCGGGGAACACATCAGCGGCATTGCCGATCAGGGCGACGGATTTCGCCTCGCCTGCTGCGGTCCAGCGCTCAATCATCGCCAGCGCTTCGTCCAGATCATGGGTTTTTTCATCGACATAGCGGGTGCGCAGACGGAAATCGGCGCGGGTCTCGTCGCATTCCACCGCAAGACAGCAGGCCCCGGCCATCACCGCCGCCAGCGGTTGTGCACCACCCATGCCGCCCAGACCGCCAGTCAGGATCCAGCGGCCCTTGAGATTGCCGTCATAATGCTGGCGACCCGCTTCCATGAAGGTCTCGTAGGTGCCCTGCACGATGCCCTGCGTGCCGATGTAAATCCACGACCCGGCGGTCATCTGACCATACATCGCAAGGCCCTTTTTATCGAGCTCGTTGAAATGTTCCCACGTGGCCCAATGCGGCACGAGGTTTGAATTGGCGATCAGCACGCGCGGCGCATCCTTATGCGTGTTGAAGACGCCCACCGGTTTGCCCGACTGCACCAGCAGCGTTTGCGTCTCCTCTAGGTCTTTCAACGCGGCGACAATCGCATCGAAATCCTCCCACGTGCGCGCAGCACGCCCGATGCCGCCGTAGACCACCAACTCATGCGGGTTCTCGGCCACATCCGGGTGCAGGTTGTTCATGAGCATGCGCATGGGCGCCTCGGTGAGCCAGCTTTTGGCCGTGATTTCCGACCCGGTGGGGGGGTAAACGTCGCGCAGGTTATGACGGGCGTTGGTCATGGTTTTCTCCTTCAGTGCGCCAGCAGGTGGCCGGCGATGATATTGCGTTGAATTTCAGAGGACCCTTCGTAGATGCGCATGATGCGCAAATCGCGGGTCAGTCGTTCGATCGGGAAATCACGGGTATAGCCATAGCCCCCGTGGATTTGCAGTGCCGCGTCGGCCACACGATCCGCAGCCTCGCTGGCCTTCAGCTTGGCCATCGCCGCCGCTTCGCTGAAACGCGCGCCCGTATCGCGCTGCCGGGCAGCCTCAAGCGCCATGAGCCGCGCGCCGTATAGATCGAGCGCCATATCGGCGAGCATCCAGCGGATACCCTGTTTGGCGCTGAGTGCCTCGCCGCCGATGACGCGATCACTGGCGTAGGCTTTGGCTGCATTAAGGGCCGCTTGCGCCATGCCGATACATTGCGCGGCAACTTCGACGCGTCCATTGTCCAGCACTTTCATCGCGGTGCGAAAACCTGACCCTTCCTCGCCCAGCAGGGCCTCCGCCGGCAGGTGGCAATCCAGCGTCAGCGAAAACACATGCCCGCCCTTGAGGCCCATGGTTTTTTCCGCAGGTCCGGCGGTAAATCCGGGCGTGTGCTTGGGAAGGATGAAGGCGGATATCCCGCGATGCCGCGCCGCCGGATCGGTGACCGCAAAGACGATGAGGACATCCGCGACACCCCCGTTCGAGATGAAACATTTGGACCCCCTCAGGTGCCATCCATCCCCCTCGCGGGTTGCGCGGGTTTTCATATCTGCCGGATCGCTGCCCGCTGAGGGCTCGGTCAGGGCAAAGGCACCCAGTGCTTCGCCTGTGGCCACTTTGGGCAGCCAATGGGCTTTTTGCGCCTCGGTGCCGCCGATCAGAATGGAATCGCTGGCCAGAAAATGCGCGGTCAGTGCCGAGGCCGTCGATCCGCATCCACCGGCCACGATTTCAACGGCGCGCAGCAGGGCAGGGGCGGAAATATCCGAGCCGCCGAAGGCTTCGGGCAGGTTCGCGCCCATCATACCCGCATCTGCCAGCACCTTGAGCTGCGCGTGGACGAAATTCGACGTCTCGTCCGTTTGCGTTGCAAGGGGCGCGATCTTGTCCGCGACGATCCGTTCGAGCAGATCGCAAAACAGGGTCTCGTCGTCGTTCAACATATGCCAGATGGAGGTCATAGAACCACTCCCTTGTCGCGCAGCAGGGCCAGCCGCGCCGCGTCCACATCGCAGAAATCCGACAGGATGCGGGTCGCATCCGCGCTCAAACCTGGTGCGGGGGTCTGTGCAATCGGTTTTTCACCGTCAAACCACACGGGCTGCCCCACCAATGTGCGCGCGCCGTGCTGAACGAGGGTGCGCGCCTTTGCATGTGCGCTTGTGCTTGCCTCGGCGATGCTCCAGATCGGGGCAGAGGGAAGTTGCGCCTCTGCCAATGCGATCATGGCATCTTCTGTCGTTTGTTTTGCGCTCCACGCTTCGATGCAGGCTTTGAGCGCGGGTTCATGCCGGGTGCGCAGACTATCCGTGCCAAAGCGTGCATCCTGTGGCAAATCGGGTTGCCCGATCAGGTCCGCCAGACGGGCGAATTGCGCCGGGGTCAGCACCGCGATCACCACCTGACCGTCCCGTGTTGCAAAACATCCGAAAGGGGTCGATAGCGGGTGCCGGTTGCCGACCCGCTCCGGCGTCTGGCCTGCATAAAAATGCAGCGCGTGGCTGGTGGTCAAAAGGGAATAAAGCGCGTCATACATCGCGATGTCCAGCACGGCACCTTGTCCTGTGCGCCCACGATTGACGAGTGCGGCAAGGATCGCCCAACTGCCAAACAGACCGCCCATCAGATCGGCGACCGATTCACCGGTTTTGAGCGGCGCGCCGCCCTCTTCTCCGGTGGCGGCCATCAGGCCGGACATGGCCTGCACGACCAGATCATAGGCTGGCAGGTCCTTGAACGGTCCGGTCTGCCCAAAACCCGACACACGTGCATAGATCAACCCGGCGTTTTGCGCACGCAAGGTGTCAGGACCAAGCCCGATCTTATCAGCCACGCCGGGACGGAAGTTTTCGACAACCACATCGCAGCCTGTGGCGATCTGCTGCGCAAGCGCCAGCCCTTCGGGGTCTTTCAGGTTCAGCGCGATGCTTTTCTTGCCGCGATTGTTCAGCGAAAACAGCGCGCTGTCACCATCAAGGAATGGTCCGATGTGACGATAATCATCCCCGCGTGGCGGCTCCAGTTTGATCACCTCCGCCCCCAGATCGGCCAGCAACGCCGTGCAAAAGGGTCCCGCAAGGACGCGGGTGAGATCCAGAACCTTGATCCCGTCCAATGGCTTCATGTCCGCAGTTCCGGTGCGAGGTTAGCAAGACGGTTCAACATCTGCGCCAGATGAGGGCGCAGCCGCCCAGCACGTGCGTCGTCATAGGTCCAGGGCGCGGCTTCGGTCTCAAGATAGGCCGATTGCGCAATTTCCATCTGGATCGCATGCCAGCCTTGCGCGGGTCGTCCGTAATGACGGGTTGTCCAGCCGCCTTTGAAACGGGCATTCAAAACGCTTGTGTACGCTGGTGCGGCGGCGACGAGCTCCCAAACACATTGTTCGATCCGGGGCGCACAGGTCGCGCCCGAGTTGGTGCCAATGTTGAGGTCCGGCAACACACCATCAAACAGGAACGGGATATACGAGCGGATCGAGTGGCAGTCATATAGGATCGCCACACCGTGCAGGGCCTGCACACGGGCCATCTCAGCCGCCAGCGCCGCGTGATAGGGCGCGTGAAAATCGCGTCGACGGGTGTCGATGTCTGCCTCGCCGGGCGGCGTATCCCAGATGTCGCGCCCGTCAAAATCCGTAAGCGGGATCAGGGTGGTGGTGTTCTGACCGGGGTAGAGGCTTTCGCCCTCAGGATCACGATTGGCGTCGATCACATAGCGATGGAAGTTGGCCGTCACCGTCGTCGCATCTGCCAACAGACCATCATAGAGCCGGTCAATATGCCAATCTGTGTCCGCCAGCAGGCGGCCATTATCGTTCAGTTTTGCGGCAATATCATCGGGCACATACGTACCCGTATGGGGAAAGCCAAGCACGATGGGGCTGCTGCCCTGATGAACGCTGACGGAGGTCATGCCGCCTCTCCCTTGACGAAGGCAGGCAGATCCACGCAGGCCGCCAGCGTGCCATTTGCGACCAAGGCGCTGGCGGCTTCGATGGAGGGTGCCATGTAGCGGTCTTCGACGATTGTCGGTACATGCGCGCGCAAAACGGCCATCGCGGCCTTGAGCGGGGCGCTGGTTTCCAGAGGGGCGCGGAATTCGATGCCCTGCGCGCCGCACATCGCCTCAACGCCGAGGATCACATTCAGGTTCGCGTTCATGCGCAACAGGCGCCGGGCGGCATGGGCTGCCATGCTGACGTGGTCTTCCTGATTGGCGGAGGTCGGAGTGCTGTCGGTCGTGCAGGGATTGGCGAGGTGCTTGTTTTCGCTCATCAGCGCGGCGGTGGTGACTTCGGCTATCATCAGGCCGGAGTTGAGGCCCGGATCAGGCGTCAGAAAGGGCGGCAGATCAAAGGACAGCGTCGGGTCGACCATAAGTGCAACGCGCCGCTGCGCAATCGCGCCCAGTTCCGACACGGCCACGGCGATCTGATCGGCGGCAAAGCCCACGGGTTCGGCGTGGAAATTCCCCCCCGAGACGATCAGCTCATCCTCCACCAGCACCAGCGGGTTGTCGGTGACGGCATTGGCCTCGATTTCGAGCGTTCTGCCTGCAAAATGCAGAATATCCATCGCGGCACCCGTCACCTGCGGCTGGCAGCGGATGCAATAGGGGTCCTGAACCCGCGTGTCGCCCTCCACATGGCTTTCGCGGATTTGCGAGCCTGCCATCAGCGCCCGTTGCGCGCGCGCCACGGCGATCTGACCCGCGTGTCCGCGCAGGGTGTGGATTGCATCCTGCAAGGGTGCGGTGGACCCCATGATCGCATCGGTGGACAGGGCACAGGTCAGTACGCAGGTCGCCGCATTGCGCCACGCGCCCCACAGGCCGACAAGCGCGCAAGCGGTTGAAAACTGCGTGCCGTTGATCAGCGCCAGACCCTCTTTTGCGCCCAGCACGATGGGGGTGATGCCCGCGCGGCGCAGGGCGTCACCGGCGGCCATGCGTGTGCCTTCGAAAACGGCCTCACCCTCACCGATCATGGCTGCGGCCATATGCGCCAGTGGCGCCAGATCGCCCGATGCACCGACCGACCCTTGGCTGGGGATCACAGGGGTAACGCCGCGCGCGAGCATGTTCTCGATACTCTCGACGGTCGTCATTGCAACGCCGGATGCGCCGCGGCCCAAGGACAGCAGTTTCAGCACCATCATCAGCCGGGTGGTCGCTGCGTCCAGCGGCTCACCCACGCCGCAGCAGTGTGACAGGATCAGGTTGCGCTGGAGCGTTGCGACATCCTTGGGTGCGATCTTGACGCTGGCCAGTTTGCCAAAGCCTGTATTCACGCCATAGACCGCATCATCACCGGCAGCGGCCTTTGCCACAAGCGCCTGCGCCGCTTTGATCCCGGCATGGGCCGAGGGGCACAGCGTGACAGCACGGTTGTTCGCCCAGATGTCTTGCAATTGCGCGAGCGTTGCCGCACCCGGTGTCAGCGTGAGTGTCATATCGCCCCCTTGAAGATGCGGTGATGCAGCGGGTTGAACCCGATGCGATAGGCCAATTCGCTTGGATGCTGCGCGTTCCAGACGCACAGATCGGCGCGTGCACCTGCCATGATCCGGCCGCGGTCTTCTTCGCCCAAGGCAGCGGCCGCATGGGCCGTCATGCCCAGCAAAGCTTCCAGCGGGGTCATGCGAAACAGGGTGCAGGCCATGTTCATCGCCAGAAGCGGCGATGTCAGTGGCGATGATCCGGGGTTGCAGTCCGTGGCCAGAGCCATGCGCACAGCGTGTTTGCGGAAAGACGCAATCGGCGGGACCTTCGTTTCGCGCAGCGTATAGAATGCGCCGGGCAGCACGACCGCAACCGTGCCGGATTTCGCAAGCGCCTGCGCGTCGGCATCCGTGGCATATTCCACGTGATCAGCGCTCAGCGCGCCATAGTGCGCCGCCAGTTGCGTGCCGCCGATGTTTGACAATTGTTCAGCATGGAGTTTGATCGGCAGGCCAAGTTCCACCGCGACGTCAAAAACGCGCGTGATTTGCGCTGTGTCAAAGGCGATGCCCTCGCAGAAACCGTCAACCGCATCGACCAGCTCCTCGCTGTGTGCGGCACGCAGGGTGGGTAGGCAGATGTCGTCGATATAGGCGTCCGGGTTGCCCTTGAATTCGGGCGGGACAGCATGCGCGCCGAGAAAGCTGGTGCGCACATCTACCGGGCGGGCGCTTGCGATCTGGCGGGCGACGCGCAGCATCTTGAGTTCCGTGTCACGGTCCAGCCCGTAGCCGGATTTCACCTCGATCAGCGTGACACCTTCCGCGATCAGCGCATCCACACGGGTCAGCGCATCTGCCAGCAGCGCCGCCTCGGATGCGCTGCGCGTGGCCGTCACGGTCGATACGATTCCCCCGCCTGCGCGCGCCACTTCTTCGTAGCTCGCACCGTTCAGTCGCAGCTCGAATTCAGTCGCGCGATTGCCGCCGAAAACCACATGCGTGTGACAGTCGATCAGCGCCGGTGTCACCAGCCGCCCGCCCAGATCATGCGTTGTTTCGCTGCAGTAAACATCGGGCATGTCGGCACTTGGCCCCACCCACGTGATCTGGTCGCCATCGGTGGCGATGGCACCTTCCTCGATCAGACCGTAGTCCTGATCATCCCGCAGGGTCACAATTCTGGCGTTGGTGAAAAGCATCCGTCGACTCACTTGCAAGTTGGCGTTCTTGGTGTTTTATGTGCATACATAATATTATGTCAAGCGGAGTGAACCATGCAAAGGATTTGGGCTGAAAAGGCGCTGTTACCCTCTGGCTGGGCGTCAAATGTGCAGGTCGATATTGATGTGCAAGGCCGCATCGGTGCGGTCCAGCCCGACGCACCCGAGACCGGCAGCCGCGTTGCGATGTTGCTTCCAGCCCCCGTCAATGTTCACAGCCATGCGTTCCAACGCGCCATGGCGGGCCTGACCGAGCGGCGCGGCCCCGACCCAAGCGACAGCTTTTGGACATGGCGCCAGTTGATGTTCCGCTTTCTCGACCGCCTGACGCCGGATCACATCGAAGCGATCACGGCATTCGTGCAGATGGAGATGCTGGAGGCCGGATATGGCGCGTCGGTCGAATTTCACTATCTGCATCACCAGCCGGGCGGCGCCATTTATGACAGTATCGCGGAAACATCCGAACGCGTGGTGGCTGCAGCGGATCGCACGGGTATGGGGCTGTGCCTGTTGCCCGTGCATTATCAATTCGGCGGCTGTGACCAGCGTGACCTGACCACGGGGCAGATACGGTTCGGCAACACGTTTGAACGGTTCCAGAGGCTGCATGCGGCGGCCTCGAGCAGCATCAGGAATGCTTCGGCAGACTGCAACATCGGCGTCGCGCCCCATTCCCTGCGTGCGGTCGGCATTGCCGATCTGCAAGCCTATGGCACGGCATTTCCGGACGGTCCAATCCACATGCATCTGGCTGAACAGCGCGCCGAAGTCACGGAGGTCGAAGCGCATTGGGGCGCGCGGCCCGTGGTTTGGGCGTTGGACAATATGGACCTTGATGCGCGCTGGTGCCTGATCCACTGCACCCAGATGACCCCTGACGAGACGATCAACCTTGCACGTTCAGGTGCGGTTGCGGGTCTTTGCCCGATCACCGAAAGCAGTCTGGGCGACGGGATTTTCGACGCGGTGCGCTGGGTCGATCATGGTGGGGCCTTTGCGATCGGGTCTGACAGCAACATCCACATTTCACTGAGCGAAGAGATGAGGACGCTGGATTACTCCCAACGGCTGCGTGATGGCACGCGCGCAGCGCTGGCATCGCCCGGGAAATCAACAGGGCGGCGGATTTTTGATGACATCCTGCAGGGTGGCGCGAAGGCGGCGCAGCGCGCGTCAGGGCGCATCGAGGCCGAATGCTGGGCGGATATGCTTTCGCTTGATACAACCTCGGAACACCTGTGGGGCAGGGACGGCGACACGGCGCTGGATGCATGGATTTTCGCAGGGGATGACCGTTTGGTGACGGACGTCTGGTCTGCCGGGCGGCATATGGTGAAAAACGCGCAGCACGTGGAACGCACGAAGATCGTCGCAGATTACAAACGAACAATCGACGCGTTGCGGGATGCTTTATGACCGCCCCTGATTGCGGGTTCGCGAAGGCTGCGGACCCCGGTACGGGCCGGTTTTGGGCGGCATTTCTGATGCGTGTTTCTTGACAGCACAGAACGACAACCGCATCACAGGCGCAGGTGAAGTACAAGCGGGCGGGTGGGTCATGGACAAAACGGCAAAGCGCATTCAGCACTGGCAATCCGTCCTTGCGCAAAAGTGGCACATCAACGCAGAGCTGACGCCGCTGGACGGTGAATATGACCTGAATTTCCGCGCGACAGCCGAGGATGGCGCGGGCTATATCGTCAAGGTCATGCGGGTGGGCTGCGACAGATGGCTCGTCGATATGCAGGTGAAAGCGTTTGAACACATCACCGCACGCCAGCCGCAATTGCCCTGCCCCATGGTTATTCCCGCGACGGACGCGGCGTCTTTGCTGACGATCAGGGACGAGAATGGGCAGGAACGCCTTGTGTGGTTGCTCGGGCAGTTGCCGGGGCGATGTTATGCCCATATCGCCCCTAAAAGCGAACCGCTGATCCATGAGGTGGGGCAGGTGCTCGCCGGGACGGCAATGGCCTTGGCGGATTTTCACCACGAAGGGCTGGCGCGCGATTTCAAATGGGATTTGATGCGTGCGGCGTGGATCGGGGACGAGATAACCTGCATCACCGACCCCGCCCGGCGCGAGATGATCAAGGACATCCACGCGCAGTTTGCCGCCCTGATGCCCGCGTTGAACGCGCTGCCGAAACAGGCCATCCACAATGATGCAAACGACTACAACATCCTTGTCACAGGTGCGCTGTCTGCGCCGCGCCGGGTCTCGGGCCTGATTGATCTGGGCGATATGTGCGCGGCCCCCCGGATCTGTGATCTTGCCATTGCGGCGGCTTACGTTGTGCTTGATCATGCCCGCCCCGAAGCGGCCCTTGCCGCTCTCGTTGCCGGGTATCATGCGGTTTATCCGTTGACGACGGGCGAGCTTGATATGCTCTGGCCGTTGCTGCGCATGCGCCTTGCGGTAAGTGTCGTGAATTCTACGCTCATGGCGGCGGATAGTCCCGATGACCCTTACGTGACGATCTCGCAAGCACCGGCCTGGCGATTTCTGGAGGGCAACACCCTGCACGCCGGTCTGCTTGCCGCCCGCCTGCGTGCAGCCTGCGGATTGCCCGTGGTCAAAGGGGCCGAGCGGGTTCAGGCTTGGCTGGAACAGGAACGCCGAAATTTCGCGCCTTTGATGGGTTGTGATATCTCAGACGCCCCGCTGGGTTCGCTTTCTGTTGAGCAGTCAACCTGGCCCCAGAACCCGTTTCACATGCCATTGGAAGAAGCCGCCAGAGTGGGCGCGGAGTTCGAAGATCAGGGCCGCATCTGGCTGGGCTATTACCATGAGCCGCGCCTGATCTATGCAGAACCCGCCTTTCGTAAAGGGCCGTGGAAGGCCAGTGACCGGCGCACGGTCCATCTGGCCGTTGATGTGTTCACCGCAGCGCGCACGCCCATGTTTGCCCCGATGCGCGGCGAGGTGTTTGTTGCCGAATACCGCGCCGGACATCTGGATTACGGTGGTGTCATAATCCTGCGCCATGAAACGCCGCAGGGCGATCCGTTTTACACGCTCTATGGTCATCTCGACCCGGAGTTTCTGGATCGGCTGCGCGTCGGTCAGGTGATCGAGCGGGGGCAAGAATTCTGCCGTTTGGGCGATGCGACGATGAATGGTGGCTGGGCCCCGCATGTGCATTTCCAGCTTGCGCTGACGACTGAGGGCATCGAGGCCGATTGGCCCGGTGTCGGTGACCCTGACGAGATGTATCTGTGGCGTGCCATCTGCCCCAACCCTGCTGCATTGCTGAACCTTGAGGACGACAGGGTGCGGTATGCTCCGACCTCAAAACACGACATCCGGGAAGCGCGGAAGCAGAAATTTGGCGGTAACCTGAGCCTTTCCTATGCCGACCCGGTGATGCTGGTGCGCGGCTGGAAACACCATCTGTTCGATGAATGGGGCCGCCCCTATCTGGACGCCTATAACAACGTGCCCCATGTGGGTCATGCCCATCCGCGCATTCAGGCGGTGGCTGCCGATCAGCTGAAACGCATCAATTCAAACACCCGCTACCTACACCCGGCACAAACGGCGTTTGCGGACAAGATCCTGTCGAAACTGCCGGATCATCTGCAGGTCTGCTATTTCGTGAATTCGGGCACCGAAGCCAATGAATTAGCCCTGCGTCTGGCGCGCGCTCATACGGGTGCCAAGGGGATGGTCACACCCGATCACGGCTATCACGGGAACACGACCGGGGCGGTCGATATCTCTGCTTACAAGTTCAATAAACCGGGTGGTGTCGGGCAATCCGACTGGGTGGAACTGGTGGAAATCGCGGATGATTACCGGGGTTCTTTTGGCCGCGATGATCCGATGCGCGCGCAGAAGTTCGCCGATCTGGTGGACCCGGCCATCGCATCCTTGCAGGACAAAGGGCAGGGGGTCGCGGGCTTTATCGCCGAAACCTTCCCGTCCGTCGGGGGGCAGATCATACCGCCCAAGGGTTACCTTGCTGCTGTCTATGCGAAAATTCGCGCCGCCGGCGGGGTGTGTATTGCGGATGAGGTACAAACGGGTCTGGGGCGGCTGGGCGCGTATTACTTTGGGTTTGAGGTTCAGGAGGTTCTGCCCGATATCGTTGTGATGGGCAAACCCATCGGCAACGGGCACCCCCTCGGCGTGCTGGTCACAACGCGCGAGATCGCGGCGAGTTTCGACAACGGGATTGAGTTTTTTTCAACCTTCGGGGGCTCAACGCTGTCATGCCGGATTGGCCGCGAAGTTCTGCAGATCGTGGATGATGAAAACCTGCAGGATAACGCGCGCCAAATCGGTGGGCAGTTGATGGCGGGTCTCAAGACGCTGGAAGCGAAATACGATTGTGTGGGTGACGTGCGCGGTATGGGGCTGTTTCTGGGGGTGGAATTGATCCGCCCTGACGGCGCGCAGGCGCCTGAGATATGCGCCTATGTCAAAAACCGCATGCGCGATCATCGCATCCTGATCGGCAGCGAAGGGCCGAAAGACAATGTGCTCAAAATCCGCCCCCCGCTGACCATCGAAGCGGAGGATGCCGCGATGATCATAGAGGTGCTGGATCACATTCTTGGCGAAGTTGCCTGAGCGTGCCTGATCACTTGAAATGGGTGTTCAGGTGGTCGGAATAATCCTGATAGGCCCCGATACAGTGGCTTACCCAATCCGGATTGTAATAGGTGTCCAGATAGCGATCTCCGCTGTCGCATAACAACGTGACGATCGACCCTTCACGCCCGGCTTTGATCATGTCCTGTGCGCGCTGCAGTGCCCCCCAGAGGTTCGTTCCAGAGGATGGCCCCGTCTTGCGCCCGATCAACTCTTCGAGCCACAGCATGGTTGCCACGCTCGCAGCATCCGGCACCGCGATCATGTGATCAATAATGCCGGGCTGAAAGGAGAGTTCGACTTTGGGCCGCCCGATCCCTTCGATGCGGCTGGATTTGTCCGACAGCAGATTGCGATCCCCTGTCATGTAGCTTTGATAAAACACGGAATTTTCCGGATCCACGACCGTGAGTTCCGTATCATAGCCCTTATAGCGAATGTAACGGCCCAGAGTGGCCGACGTGCCGCCGGTGCCCGCACTCATCACCAGATGCGCGGGGATGGGATGGAGTTCCTGTTCCATCTGGGTGAAAACGCTTTCGGCAATGTTGTTGTTGCCCCGCCAATCAGTGGCACGCTCGGCATAGGTGAATTGATCCATGAAATAGCCACCGATTGACGCGGCGAGCGCAACCGAGGCCTCATGCATCTGCGGCGCGGCATCCACAAAGTGAACCTTGCCGCCATAAAACTCGATTTGCCGGATTTTACTGCGGGCGGTGCTTTTGGGGAGTACGGCAATAAAGGGGACGCCGATCATCCGCGCGAAATAGGCCTCCGAAACGGCGGTGCTGCCAGAGGAGGCTTCGACGATGGGTGTGTCCGCGTTGATCTTGCCGTTGCACAACGCATATAAAAACAACGACCGAGCGAGGCGATGTTTGAGGCTGCCTGTGGGATGCGTGCTTTCGTCTTTCAGATAGATATCCACACCGGTGAGGCGCGGCAAAGGGAGCTTGAAGAGATGCGTGTCAGCCGAGCGATGCGCATCGGCGTTGATCTGGCGAATGGCGTGGGCGACCCAAATGTCCATGAAACTCTCCTTACGTGCGGTTGCCAGCCCGGCACCGTTTAAATGGATTTGAGCAAGAGCAACAGCGCGCCGGTTGAAGAAATCGACAGCATCAGGAAACGGCCCGTGGCTTTGGTCATGTACCCGCGTACCCGCTTTCCGGCGGCATAGCCGATGATCAGGCCGGGCAGGAGCATCAGCCCAAGAAACGCCAGCTGCGCGGAAAATGCCCCGGCAAAACTGAGGGCAACCAGCGATGAAATATAGGAAAAGGTGAAAACAAGCGCCATCGTGGGGCGTGTTTTCTCAATGCGTTCGTTCTGATAAAGCACCACCAGCGGCGCGCCGGGAATACCCGTGGCAGTGCCCATGACCCCAACCGCAACGCCACATACCGCAAGGTTGCGCGATGTCAGCGCGAGCGCTTTGGCAAAAACGGTCACTGCGACGGCCACCAGTATCAGCAGCGCAAACAACACGCCCAGCGTATCGGTCGGAACCAGTATGACGATCGCCGCCCCGATCGCGGTCCCGATCAGGATGGTGGGCAGCAGGAATGCCACTTCTCGCTGCACAACATTCGCGCGGCCATCGCCAAGCATCAGAAGGGATAAAAACAGATTGATGAACAACATCGGCCCGGGGACATATTCAAGGCTGACGAGCGCCAGCAAAGGGGCCGCGATCATGCCAAATCCCATGCCGGTTGACGTCTGTACCAGCGCCGCGAGGATCACCACGCCATTTGCGAGCACCAGCGACGAGATCGGCTGCGTGAATTCCATGTCGCCTGTTCCTGTGTTGCGCGCCTGTGCATCTTGGTCGAAACCGGGCGCATCGTGGTGCAATGCGGCACCTTAGGGCTTTGTCGTTGGGACTGGCAACGGCGTTTCTCCGGGGGTTTGGCGCAGGCGGGCGGGTTGCAGCACATTCGCATGATCAACCAATCCCGAACGGGGTGTCGTGATGCAGATATCCGGTGTCGGGCTTGCAGTTATGGAACTCAACTCACAGCTTTTGTGCTGCGGTGACTTTCGCAGCGATCAACCGCACGCCTTCGGGAATTTTATCCACCGGGATCGAAGAGTAGCCCAACCTGAAAAACCCCTTTGGCTGATTGTCTCCGCTGAAAAACGGCGCGCCGGGTTCTATGACGACACCGTCTTTCAGCAACTCCGTGGCGAGGGTTTCGGTATCAATGCCGTCCGGCGTTTTGACCCAAAGACTTGTGCCCCCAAATTGTGCGGCGCCTGAAATCTCCAGATCAGTATTGCCAAGCGCATCGACCACAGCGGCGCGGCGTTTGGCAAAGGCGCGTCGCATGTCGCGGATCAACAGATCGTAATGACCTTGAGCCAGAAAATACGCGGCCGTTCTTTGCAGATGGCCGGGCGGGTGCCTCAGGATCATCGAGCGCAATTCGCGCGCTTCGGCAATTACGCGTTCGGGTCCGACGAGGTATCCCAACCGCAAACCGGGAAACAGCGCTTTGGAAAAGCTGCCCGCGTAAAGCACACGCTGGTCTTTATCAATTGCCTTCAGCGCGGGGCTTGGCGGCTGGATAAAGCTCATCTCGAATTCATAGTCATCCTCGACAATGATGAAATCATGCTCCTGTGCTTGCTCAAGCAATCGTAGTCGACGTTCCCGTGTGAGCGTGGCACCGGTGGGCGCATGGTGGCTCGGGGTGACGAAAACTGCCTGCGTTCCAATCGGGATCTTGTTGGGCGGCAGCCCGTATTGATCAACATCAACTGTCGTGATGTCGGCGCCGCACCACTGCAATGCCTGCAACGTGTCTGGATAGCCGGGGTTTTCACACACGGCCTTCAGTGGTCTGCGCGTTAACAATTCAATCGCCAGCCAGATCGCATTTTGGGCCCCCACAGTGACAAGAACCTGATCTTGGTTGGCCGTAATGCCACGACGCGGCAGCATGCGGGACAGAATGTAGTCGACAAGTAACGGATCATCCGTGGCCCCGTTACCCGCCATCAGGTCGAAATCGCGCTTTCCGATGGCCTGTCGCGCGCATTCCCGCCACGCGGTATGATTAAAAAGTGCTGTGTCCATTTCGCCGAACACAAACGGATAGGGCAGGGCGCGCCAGTCTTTCGGCTTGACCACGCGTCTTCGCGCGGCGAGGTTTTCTGACAGGATATTCTTCCAGACTTCACTGTTTTCAATGGGTTCGTTGACATGCCCTTTGGGCAGGCGTGGGACCGCGTCCGTTTTGGCGACGAGGTAACCGCTGCGGCTTTGCGTTTCCAGATACCCCTGAACCACCAGCTCCTGATAGGCGAGCGTCACCGTCATGCGGGCCACGCCGAGGTGTTCTGCGAGTTTGCGCGAAGAGGGCATGAGTGAGCCGGGCAAGGCCTGCGTGGAAAGGATCGACTCGATCACTTTCTCGCGGATCTGCGTTTGAAACGGACGCCGGGAGGTGCGATCGAGAAAAAAGACGTCGGGCGCGATGCGAACTTTAGCCATCGCCCAATTCTTGAGCTTTACTGGTCTAAGTCAATAGAAAAACTGGCCCTAACGATTGGTTAACGATTCCTTCTATCCGTCGCTCAGCCGAGAGGGAGGTGGAATGCTCCTCCTGCGGCAGAGCGCACAGGCGCACAATATTTGGGAGGACGATATGTCTTATTTCACACGTTTCATGGCGTCGACGGCGATTGCGCTGAGCGCCACGTTCATGAGTGTCGGCATGGCCGATGCAAAGAATTTCAAGATCGCAGTTGGGGACAGCGGTGGCAGCAGCCAAGAGGCGACCGGCGTTGCCTTCGTGCAAGCTCTGGAAGAGCTTTCGGGTGGCGCACACACGGCCACGCTGTTTCTGAACGGCCAGCTTGGCTCCGAGCAGGACACGGTCAACGAAGCGGCCATCGGCACGCTGGACATGTCCATTCTGGCAATCAACAACGTCACACCGTTCTCGCCGACAGTCGGTGTGTTTTCACTGCCCTACGTCATTCTGAGCCTCGAGGATGCGGAAAAACTGACCCAAGGCCCAATCGGTCAGGAACTGACGGAAAACACAATCGAAGATGCAGGTGTGCGGATTATCGCATGGACCTATACAGGCTTTCGCCGCCTGACGAACTCCAAAAAGCCGGTGACATCCGTGGCGGACCTGCAAGGTCTCGTGATCCGCGTGCCCAAAAACGAAATCATGATCGACACCTATAAAGCCTGGGGCATCAGCCCGACCCCGATGGCATGGTCGGAAACCTTTGCGGGTCTGCAAACCGGCGTAGTCGACGGTCAGGACAACCCCTACACGACCATCAACGCGATGAAGTTCTATGAAGTGCAAAAGTACGTCACGAACATTCGTTACATCTTTTCCATCGAGCCGCTGATCATCTCTGAGCAGGTGTTCCAAGAGCTGTCCGCCGAAGATCAGCAGACCGTTCTGGACGCCGGCAAAGCCGCGACAGCTGCCTCCGCACAATTTCTGCGCGACAAGGAAGCCGAGATCAAACAAATCCTGCTCGACGAAGGTATGGAAATCTCTGATCCGGAAAACAACGAGGAAGAGTTCATCAAGCTGGCAACCGAAGCCGTCTGGCCAAAATTCTATGACAGCATCGGCGGTATCGAAAAGATGAACGCTGTGCTGGCTGAAATCGGTCGCGCGCCCGTGTCTGAATAATCGCAACTCAAAACGTCGGAAGGCATCTAATGGTGCCTTCCACAACTGAAAGCGGGGGGTCATGACAAAATTCTGGTACATCATCGACAACATAGAGAGCTACATCTGTCGCACGTTGCTCGCGGTATTTGTGTGCCTCTTGTTCTTGCAGGTCATCGTTCGGACCCTGTTTGATTTCTCGTTCTCATGGGTCGAAGAACTTTCGATTTACATGTTCGTGTGGTTCGTCTTTTTCGGCGCAAGCTATGCCGCCAAAAAGGGTGCGCACAACCGGGTCACCTTTCAGTTCAAGTTTCTGCCAAATGGCGCGATCAAATATATCGAGGCCTTTGCCGATCTCTTCTGGGTCTTCTTCAACGTCTATTTTGTCTATCTTTCTATAGACTTCATCTTCAACAAGATGAACCGGTTCCAGTCTTCCCAGACCATGGGGTTCCACCTCAGCTGGGTCTACATCGTTCTGCCCATCGCCTTCACCCTGATGACGTTCCGCGTCCTTCAGGTGAATTACAAAAAGATCGTTCTGGGGGAAGACCTGCGCGATCCTGACGCCATCGATCTCGAAGAAATTCGCGCCGAAACCACAACGCCCAAGCAGGAGAAGAAGTAATGGAATCGCAAATCATCCTTATCCTTTTTGGCGGCTTCCTGCTTTTGATGGCCATCGGTGCGCCAATTACGGTTGCGCTTGGTGTGTCCACGCTGATCTCGTTCCTCTATCTGGATGAGAACCCGATCAAATTCGTTCAGATCGCCTTTACCTCCGTCGGGTCATTCCCGCTCATGGCGCTGCCCGCGTTCATTCTGGCGGGTGCCTTGATGGAGGCCGCTGGATTGTCACGACGCCTCATCAATGTGGCGGAAAGTTTTGCCGGGCCTTTCACAGGCGGCATGTCCGCCGCGACGGTTTTCGCCTGTCTCTTCTTTGGTGCGATCTCAGGCTCAGGCCCCGCGACCACGGCGGCGGTCGGTATGTTGATGATCCCGGCCATGATCCAACGTGGGTACGGGCGCAGCTATGCCTCTGCCATCACCGCGTCATCGGGCGGTCTGGGCATTGTGATTCCGCCATCGATCCCGTTGATCATCTTTGGCATCGCAGCCCTTGGCATGCCCGCGCCACCCGCAGCAGTTGAACAGTTCGGCCAGTTCCAGACCGTATCCATTCCCAAACTCTTCATCGCAGGCTTCATGCCCGCCTTCCTGATCGCCGGCAGCTTGTTGCTGATGAATTACATCCTCGCCAAAAAGCATGGCTATAAAGGCTCATCTGAAGGCTGGTCGGCGCGTTTGATCTGGTGCGAAATGTACCGTGGTTTCTGGGCGCTGATGGCCCCTGTGGTAATCCTCGGCGGCATCTATTCCGGCTTCTTCACGCCGACAGAGGCTGCAATCGTGGCGATCTTCTATACACTTGCCGTTGGAACGTTCATCTACCGCGAACTCAGCTGGACCAAACTGTTCACCGCACTTGAGACGACCACATGGCTCACCGGGCGCGTCCTGCTGATCATGTTCACCGCGACCGTTTTCGGGCGTCTGCTGGTCGAAAACCAGATCCCGGCGGTCATTGCAGATGGAATGCTCTCGGTCACAAGCAACATTTACATCATCTGGGCGCTGGTGATCCTCTTCCTGCTTTTTGTCGGCATGTTCATGGAGACGTTGGCGACCATTCTGATCCTCGTGCCTGTCATGCTGCCAGTCGCCTATAGTGTCGGGATCGACCCGATCCACTTTGGTGTGGTGATGGTGTGCTGCCTCGGCATCGGGTTCCAGACCCCGCCACTGGGCGAGAACCTGTTCATCGCCTCGGGTATCTCTAACATCTCGATCGAAAAGATATCCGTGGCGGCCCTGCCGTTTGCCTTCATCAACACGATTGCGATTTTCATCATCGCCTACGTCCCTGAAATCACGCTCTGGCTCCCTCGGGTCCTCGGTTATTGATCGCTGATCAGAAAAGAGTTCATCATGAAATCCAAGATAACCAATATCCTGTGCGCCACGGATCTGTCCAAACACTCGGCCTACACGCTGTGTCACGCGGCCAGCCTCGCGGCCGCCACCGGTGCCAAACTGCACATGGTGCACGCGGTCCTGCCGATGAGCGACGACGTCAAGATCACTTTGCAGATGTTCATGCAGACCACAGATTCCGCGGAAACGGCAATGAAAGCGCGCCATGATCACGCAAGGGCCGTCATGGCGGAACGGCAAAAGTCGTTCTGGGCGCATGTGGACGAAGAAGACCGCGATATACAACAGCAGGTCGAGTCAATCGAGCTGGTCGATGGATACCCTGCCGAGGTGATCCTGCGCCGGGCCGCCGAGCTTGCGTGTGACCTGATCGTTGTCGGGGCCCATGAGCACGGGTTTTCTCAGACCTTCCTTGGCACCGTCGCGAAACGTGTGCTGCGCCGTTCCACCATTCCGACGCTGGTCGTGCCCTATCGGGACGACGAGTCGAATTCCTGATCCTCACAAACACTGGAGACGAAAATGTCCAAGACCCTGACCGCCCAAGACCTGTCCGATACATTCGATGCGTTCAACCGCCATGATGTCGATGGCGTCATGACCCACTTCGCCGATGATTGCGTCTTCTACACCGTTGGTGGCGACGCGGTTTATGGCGGCAAAGTCGAAGGTGCCGAGGCCATCGCCGCCGCGTTTTCCGCCGTCTGGGCCGGCATGAAAGACGCCCATTGGGACCACCACAGCCACTTTGTGCACGGGGACCGCGCGGTGTCCGAATGGACTTTTTCGGGCACGGGCGCTGATGGCATGCGCGTTGAGGCGCAAGGCGCTGATCTGTTCACGCTGCGCGACGGTAAGATCGTCGTAAAACAGGCCCTGCGCAAATCCCGCCCGCCTTTCAAAGCGTAATTTTCGTCTCGTTGATGGAGCAGTAAAATGCCACACAGACCAAAGCACTGGCCCAAGGCCAGCTATGACCCGCGCTATGATCCCATTGTGGACGCGGGCCCGGGTCACAACCGGGATCATGCGCCAACCTACTGGATTGGCACAGCAGGCACACCACCTGAAGATGATGGACCGATATCGGGTGACATCGATGTGGATGTTGTCGTTGTCGGGTCTGGTTATACAGGGCTGTCTACGGCGATCCATCTCGCAAAAGAGCATGGGATCAAGGCGCATATCCTTGAGGCCAACACAGTGGCCTGGGGCTGTTCCACCCGCAACGGTGGGCAAGCGCAGATCTCGTCTGGCCGTCTCAAGCGGTCGGAATGGATCAAGCGTTGGGGTGTTGATGTGGCCAAAGGCATGCATGCCGAGGTCTGCGAAGCCTTTGAGCTGTTCAATGATCTGATCGGGTCTGACGACATTGACTGTGATCCGCAAACCGGTGGCCATTTCTATATGGCACACCGCGAAAAGGTCATGGCCAAGCTGGAAAAGGAATGCGGTGTTCTGAACGACGTGTTCGGCTATGGCGCACGCATGGTGTCACGCGATGAGTTGCACGAGAACTACGTGCGCGATCAGGAAGCACATGGTGCCCTGTGGGAGCCTGACGGCACCTCGATCCATGCCGCCAAACTGGCGTTCAGCTATGTGCGACTGGCGCGCAAACTTGGTGCCAAAATACACACCGCCAGCCCCGTGATGGGCTGGAAGACCGTGAACGGGGTGCACCACCTCACCACGCCGGGTGGTATCGTGCGCGCGCGCGCCGTGGCCTTGGCGACGGCGGGATATACGCCACCGGGTCTGAATGAAAAAACCAAGCATCGCCTGATGCCGATCCTGTCAAACTCCATCGTGACGCGCCCACTGACCGACGAAGAGAAGGCGGAATGCGGGTTTCAGGTAAAATCACCCCTGACGGATACGCGCACCCTGCGGCATTACTACCGGTATCTGCCGGATGGCCGGGTCCAGATCGGAAGCCGCAGCGCCATCACGGGTCTTGATGCGGAGAACCCCAAACACCTGGCTCTTTTGCAAAAAGGCCTCTATCGTAAGTTTCCGGTGCTTGAGGGCATCGATTTGGATTACTCTTGGTGGGGATGGGTGGATGTCAGCCATGACATGATGCCCAGGATTTTCCAGCCCGATCCCAAGCAGACGATCTTTTATGCGATGGGCTATGGCGGCAACGGCGTGATGTACTCTGCACAGGCCGGCAAACGCATGGCGCAGATGGTGGCGGGCAAGGGCAAGGATCTCAAGCTCCCGATCTTTACGTCGCAACTGCCAAGCCATGGCATTCTCACCCCTTTCCGCAGGTTGGGGCAACGGGTGGCCTATCCCTACTACTACGCCCGCGACGAAATTCTCTGACTTCTCTGATACAAGGATTATTGACATGAAAATGACGACAGAAGAGGCCTTTGTTAAGGTCTTGCAGATGCACGGCATCGACAACGCCTTCGGGATCATCGGCTCCGCCATGATGCCGATCTCGGATCTCTTCCCGGCAGCGGGTATCAAGTTCTGGGACTGTGCCCATGAAACATCCGGCGGCATGATTGCGGACGGCTACACCCGCGCGTCCGGCAAAATGTCCATGGCCATCGCACAAAACGGCCCCGGCATCACCAACTTCGTGACGCCGATCAAAACGGCATATTGGAACCACACGCCCATGTTGCTGGTGACGCCACAGGCGGCCAACAAGACCATCGGTCAGGGCGGTTTTCAGGAAATCGAACAGATGAAATTGTTCGAAGACATGGTCTGCTATCAGGAAGAGGTGCGCGATCCGTCCCGCATGGCTGAAGTGCTGAACCGTGTGATTGAAAAAGCATGGCGCGGTTGTGCCCCTGCACAGATCAACATACCCCGCGATTACTGGACGCAGGTGATCGACATCGAACTGCCCCAGATCATCCGTCTGGAACGCCCACAAGGCGGCACCCAAGCGGTCAAGGAAGCGGCAAAACTGCTCTCAGAAGCCGAATTCCCCGTGATCCTGAACGGTGCAGGCGTGATCCTGTCCGGTGGCATCGACGCCTCTGCCAAACTGGCCGAAGCGCTGGATGCGCCGGTGGCCTGTGGCTACCAGCACAACGACGCCTTCCCCGGCTCGCATCCTCTGGCAGTTGGTCCTTTGGGCTACAATGGCTCCAAGGCGGCGATGGAACTGATCCAGAAGGCGGACGTCGTTCTGGCGTTGGGTAACCGTCTGAACCCGTTCAGCACGTTGCCTGGCTACGGCATCAACTACTGGCCACAAGACGCCAAGATCATTCAGGTCGACATCAACTCCGACCGGATCGGGCTGACCAAGAAGGTCGACGTGGCCATTCAGGGCGACGCCAAAGCTGTGGCTGAACAGTTGCTCGCACAGCTCAGCGATGGTGCTGGCGACACGGGCCGCAAAGAGCGTACCGATCTGATTGCCATGACAAAATCCCGCTGGGCGCAGGAACTGTCATCAATGGATCACGAGGACGATGCGGACGAAGGCGTCACATGGAACGAGCGGGCACGCGACCGCCAGCCCGACCGCATGTCACCCCGTCAGGCATGGCGCGCGATCATGTCCGCGATGCCATCAGATGCCATTGTGTCCTCGGACATCGGCAACAACTGTGCGATCGGTAACGCCTATCCGTCCTTCGACAAGGGCCGCAAATATCTGGCACCGGGCCTCTTTGGTCCCTGTGGCTATGGCTTGCCCGCGATTCTCGGTGCGAAAATTGGGTGCCCGGACGTGCCGGTGGTCGGTTTTGCCGGTGACGGCGCATTCGGCATCTCGATGAACGAGATGACGGCTTGCGGTCGGGGCGATTGGCCTGCGATCACCATGGTGATCTTTCGCAACTACCAATGGGGTGCGGAAAAGCGCAACACCACCTTGTGGTTCGAAGATAACTTCGTCGGCACTGAGTTGAACGAAGGCGTCAACTACGCAGAGATCGCCAAAGGCTGTGGCGTCAAAGGCGTGCAAGCCATCGGCATGGAGCAACTGACAGACGTTCTGAACACTGCAATCAAAGAGCAGATGAAAGACAATGTCACCACCTTCATCGAAGTTGTTCTGAACCAGGAACTGGGCGAACCTTTCCGTCGCGACGCGATGAAAAAGCCGGTTTCGGTTGCGGGGATCACTGCATCCGATATGCAGCAGCAACAGATCGGCTAACTGCCAGAAATCGAAGGGGGCGCGCAGACTGCGGCCCCTTCGCCTCTATTCAAAACGCCGCGCAAGCCGGCAAGCGCGCGACCAAGGAGATTTGTCCGATGGCTACCCCATTGACTGCCCAAACCAGTGTTTTTGGTCGTGTTCAGACGTTTTTATCCGACAATGGGCCGGGTTTTGCGGTCTCGGTCGTTGTTGCGGCAGCCGCGCAATTCCTGTCCGAACATTATGGTGCCCCGGCGATGCTGATGGCGCTGCTATTGGGCATCGCATTCCATTTTCTTGCCGAAGAAGGGCGCTGTGTCACGGGTATCGGGTTTACATCCAAAACCGTGCTGCGCATTGGTGTCGCGCTGTTGGGCGCGCGCATCAGCGTGGAACTTCTGATCGGTCTGGGCCCCAAGCTGATCGGGCTGGTGGTCGCCGGGGTGATCCTGACGATCCTCTTTGGTCTGTTGGGTGCGCGGCTGCTTGGACGCGGCTGGCGCTTTGCTTTGCTGACAGGCGGGGCCGTCGCGATCTGCGGGGCCTCGGCCGCCATGGCCATCGCGGCCGTTCTGCCCAAGAACGAACATTCCGAACGCAACCTCATTTTCACCGTCCTCAGTGTCACGATCCTGTCCACCGTCGCCATGATCGCCTATCCGATTATCACCTCCGCGCTGGCGCTTGATGACATCGCAGCGGGCGTCTTCCTCGGCGGGACGATCCACGATGTAGCGCAGGTGGTCGGGGCCGGATTCTCTGTCAGCAACGAAACCGGCGAGACGGCGACCCTCGTGAAACTGATCCGCGTCACCATGCTGGCCCCGGTCGTGCTGGTCTTTGCGCTGGTGATCCGCGCCTTTGCCGAAGATGCTGACGCCGGGGACAAGCGCCCGCCGCTGATGCCGTTTTTCGTGGTCATGTTTCTGGTGCTGGCGGCGATCAACTCCTTTGGTTTGATCCCGGCCTTTGCCCAGTCCTTTCTGGCGGATCTGTCGAAATGGGCGCTACTGGTGTCGATTGCGGCGGTCGGCATGAAAACGTCGCTCAAGACGATATTTGATGTGGGCGGTCAGGCGATCGTTCTGATCGTAGCCCAGACCATCTTTATTGCGGGCTTCATCCTTTACGGCATCACCCATTTCGCCAGCTAACCTGATAGGACCGAACACATGCGTGTCATTGATTTCAAAGACGATGCCCCCCTTACCAAACGCCGCCTTGCTGACCTGCCCGACCGGGTGGTCGAGGGCGATCCGCACCACGAAACCCAGATGCGGTTCAAAAGCCTGGACGGGACGATGCTGGCGGGCACATGGACCAGCACGCCCGGCAAATGGATCGCTTTTGCGGACCGCGACGAATTCTGTGTTCTGCTGAGCGGGCACATCAAGCTGATCTCGGATGATGGCACCGAACAGGAGTTTCGCGCCGGGGACAGCTTTGTCATTCCCAACGGGTTTCGCGGTTTCTGGCATGTGCTTGAAACCACAACCAAGCATTTTGTGATCCGGGACTACAGCGCGGATTAACGCCGCGTCGACCCGCAGGTCTCGCATTTTTCGGAGTATCGACATGACACCGCTACAGCAAATTATGGACAACGCTGTCCGCCTGAACCGCAAGATCGTTCTGAGCGAAGGGGAAGACCCGCGCGTGATTGAAGCGGCCATACGAGCGCGGCAACGGCAGATCGCGCGGATCGTTCTGGTCGGGGATAGCGACAGGATTGTCTCCGCTCTCACGCAAGCGGGTGCCGATGATCTGGATGGTATCGAAATCCAGGACCCTGCAAATAGTGCGCATCTGGCCGAGTTGACAAATACCTATTACACGCTGAGACAGCACAAAGGGGTGACACCAGAGATTGCGGCGCAAACTGTGCAGAACCCGCATGTGTTTGCCGCTTTGATGGTTCGGCTTGGGCATGCCGAGGGGACGCTTGGCGGGGCTGTGACCGCCACCGCTGAAATCGTGCGCACGGCAATTCAGGTGATCGGCACCGCGCCGGATGCCAAGATGGTGTCGAGTTTCTTTCTGATGTTGCTGAACCAGGACCACCATCCGAAACAGGGTGTACTGGTCTTTTCTGATGCGGGTTTGGTGATTGAGCCGAATGCTTCGGAAATGGCCCAGATTGCTGCAGCGTCAGCAGTGTCATTTTCCAAACTTATGGGTGAAACCGCAAAAGTCGCAATGCTGTCGTTCTCAACCAAGGGAAGTGCGGGCGGTGAGAAAGTGTCCAAAGTCGTCGAAGCGACCGCTTTATTGCGCGACATGGCGCCTGATTTGATCGTGGACGGGGAATTGCAATTCGATGCAGCCTTTGTTCCCGAGGTCGCCGCCGCCAAGGCGCCGGGGTCTGCGGTCGAAGGGGAGGCGAATGTCTTCATCTTCCCTAATCTGGATGCTGGTAACATCGCCTATAAGGTTGCCCAACGGATTGGGCGCGCGCGGGCGGTCGGACCTGTCTTGCAGGGCCTTGCGCAACCAGCCAACGATTTGTCGCGGGGCTGCACCGCGGATGACATCTTTGACATGATTGCCGTGACAGCGGTGCAATCCGGGCGTTGACGTCTCCTTTATACTGGCCCCCGATTAGGGTCGGGGCTTAGCGTCCGCAATCCCCCCACGTGTACTTTAGGGAGGGTTCGTCAATCTGGCTTGTTGCGCAAAATTTCCATGACGGCGTTTTTTGCGGGTTTGAGGGTTTCTAGGGTTTTGGCG
>NZ_BPES01000007.1:0-194034 GCF_019654895.1 Roseobacter sp. OBYS 0001 | reverse complement strand
ACCAAAACCCGAACAGAGCTAACGTAAATTAGCGGACTCAAAGGGGAGCAGGTCAAAGGTTGCATCAGAGAGGCGCGGATGATGACGCAACGTAGGCGTCGCAAATTTCTATGGTGTTCGTTCACACTGCCCCTCATTGATGGGCGTTTCATCTTGTTCGGCCACAGAAACCGGCAGATCTTCGAGCCATAGCTCCTGTCTCTGCATCGCGTTCGATCTTTCCCGAAGGTTTGCTTAATGCCAGTTTCTACAACTTAGTGATCCGCAAACCAAGCGTTTGAGTAGCAAAGAATAAGGTCAGATCACCACGTAAACAATGCGAATGGGGGCGCTAGACCACCCGACATATGCAGGCGGTGCACCCCGTTTAAGACGCTGTCAATGATCCTCTCCCAAAGCATCGAAAGCTGTGGGCAGGTCAGGCGGACAGAGCAATCTTTTGCGCTCGGCCATGAACACCGGCTCCGTTGCAGAACATTATAAATCAGGCAGAAGCCTTGGCCATCCCAATACAGCAGTTTGATTCAATCGCCGCGTTGGCCCAAGGACGCAACTACCGCCCGTTGGCCGGCAACGACACCTACGACCACCAGCCGCTTCTGCGCGAAACTCAATCGTACCACCCAACGAGAAACTCCCTTAATTCCATGAGGAACAAACTCGTAGAAAGCACACGGCTTCGAATGGTGTGGTCTAATCCATGGATACAGCTGTGCGAGAAGCAATAATCTGTCTACAATATCATAGCTTTATGTCGAGGCCTCCGTGGCGAGGGCAGTGTTGGTGAACTTTGCCACCGGGTGTAGCACAGACTAAGCATTCACTACAGTTGACTTGAGACCCAACTCTTCTCGATCGTGGCGGAGACTCCGATTGCTGAACTTCGACCCCATGCGGCCTGCTTTTACAACTTGGTATTGCGCACGAACTCCGCGGGTATGAGATCGCTCAGCGACGGATGCAGCCAGATTTTTTGCTCCTACTTTCATCATGTGATCTTTGATCGGGTTGATGCGAGAGACAAGAAATGGGTCTCGTTCACGTCTGCGTTACGAAAGCTGCCGTTGGAATTCTGAATGAAAGCGTTCTGTGTCAGCTTGCCCGGAACAATATTTTCAATCGATTTTCGTTTTCTGACATCATTTCAGCACCGCTGACCATGCGCTTTCCGCCAGGTTATCACTGACAATTGCTTATGACATTCTGCGCGCCCAAATGACTGCTTTCAGCGCGCGGGTACGTGCACCCGGGACAACAATGTATCTGGAAAAATTGCCATACGCACCCGGCTGAAATCATCCACTACGGTCAGCAGACGGAACCGACATCAACACTCGGTAACATTCGGTTCATGATATCCGTGTCGTTGGTACTGACAGTGCCGGCACCCTTGCCGTTTCCAAGTCGATTGCCAGATCAAAACAGCTCCAAATCGTTTCCGCTCGGCTGGGATTGGACAGGTACTTCTTTGGGTAAAGCCTCATCCGCTCGTACTTTTTGCATGACACGACCCGACGCAGGCCAGAACATGATGTGACGTGCCGAGTCTCCTCCAAGCGAGTGCCCTTCACAGGCAATGCTCTCTTGTCGAAGAAAGTCCAATGTAAACTGACTATTGAGCAACCCGACATCACTGAGCCCGGCCACCATGCGAGCGCCACCAAAGGCTTTCGCGCGCAGCCGACTTCGTGCGCCACCAAGCTTGAGAATATCGTTTATCAGCAGTTCCATGGCGTTGATGCCTGCCAGATTACAAGCACCCGAGCTTCTGGTGCTGACCGTCAAGAGCATGTGGTTCATACCACCTACTTTGGCAACAGGATCCCAAAGACAACACGAGACACAAGATCCCAAAATTGTTGATATCGCCCGCTCAGGATCAGCTGAGACAGCCCACTCACCCTGCGTTATATGTTTGCGGTTTTTTGTCATTGCAAAGGCACCTTGGTCGTTCTGTGGGACGTCTTCGCCGTTCTGTTTTTACTCTCACGAAGCGCGTCACCGATTTTGTGTATTGGTAGTTGATGCTGAACAGCGCCAAGACTGAAGGCCACGCGCGGCATACCGTAAACCACTGACGTTTCTTCATCTTGACCGAATGTAATGGCGCCACCCTCTGCGAGTTCGAGCAGACCTTGCGCGCCGTCCCGACCAAGGCCAGTCAGGATCGCAGCCGAGACATTTTTGGCCTCTGAGGTTGCAGATAAAAACAAGGTGTCAACAGACGGGCAGTGTAAGGCAGCAGGCTCATTCTCGACGAACCGGCACTGCCAGCCATCTACCCTCCTAACGACCTGTGTATGCTTGCCGATCCCCGGCGCAAGGATCACATCTCCTCGACGCAGCGGCACACCTTCTTGGGCGAGTTTTACGTTTTGAGGCAGTTGTCTTTCCAGCCTTTGGGAAAAGCTTTCCAGAAAGTTGCCGGGCATGTGTTGTACGATGACGACGGGCGGCCCGTCGGGTTCAAGCTGGGGCAATACGGCCTCGAGCGCGGAGACACCGCCCGTCGATGCGCCAATCAATATCAGCGAGCCACGGCGACAGCTCTGGCCCAGTGCCGGCGCATGGCGCGCAACAGCCTGTCGACCGGGTTGCACCGCACCCTCCCCAGCGCTTGTGCGGGCGGGGCGCGTGCAGGCCGCCTGAAAAACACGCTCACAAATGTCGCGCGACAGATCCAGATCGTACCCGTCTGTCGGTTTCAAAATACAGTCAATTGCGCCTCTTGAAAGCGCTTGAATGGCGGCGTCGCTGCCTTTGCTTGTCAGACTGGACAACATCACGACGGGCATCGGGCGCGCTCGCATCAGGCGCGTCAGAAATTCCAGACCGCTCATGCCCGGCATTTCAATATCTAGCGTCACGACATCTGCGGCATTGGCCCGTAAAAAATCGCGCGCCTCTACGGCGTCACTTGCCTCTCCCACAACCTCAAGGCGTCTGTCCGAAGCCAATACAGTGCGCAACCACATCCGGATCACCCGCGAATCATCAACGATCAAGACCTTCTTGACCGATTCGTTGGATTGATGCCCGTTCGTATCGCTGTGCAAAACCATGCTCTGTTCCGTTTGGAGACCCGCAGCGCGCCCTACCTCAGACGCGCCTTTCCCAGATATGCCGCACAGATGTAAATTGAGGCTTAATGGCCCACGACCGCTTTTCAAAAAATCGCTGAAGCGAACGTCAGGTGCCGTGCTCGGCGATCATCTGGCGCGAAATAATGACGCGCATGACTTCGTTGGTGCCTTCAAGGATCTGGTGCACACGCAGATCACGCACGATTTTTTCGATACCATAATCGGCCAGATAGCCATATCCGCCATGGAGTTGCAGCGCATCGTTTGCGACATCAAAAGCAACGTCCGTTACATACAATTTTGCCATCGCACAGTATTTAGTAGCGTCCGACGTCTTGTTATCCAGTTTTGAGGCCGCCTGCCGCAGGAATATCCGTGCGGTCTGCAACTTGACTTCCATATCCGCCAATTTGAACTGCAGCGCCTGAAACTGATCCAGCCGTTGCCCGAAAGCCTTGCGCTCAGCGGTATAGGACAGGGCCGCATTCAGGGCCGCCTGCGCGCCACCAAGGGCGGATGCGGCGATGTTCAGTCTGCCTCCATCAAGGCCCGCCATCGCATAGGCAAACCCCTGCCCTTCCTCCCCGACCAGATTGTCCGCCGGGATCGCACAGTCATCAAACTGCACCTGTGCTGTGGGTTGCGCGCGCCAGCCCATCTTGTTTTCAAGAGCGCCAAAGGACAGACCCGCCCGCCCGTTTTCGATCAGCATGGCGGAAATACCCTTGGGGCCTGCATCCCCTGTGCGCACCATCGTCAGATAGGCGTCAGAATATCCGCCACCGGAAATAAACGCCTTCGTGCCGTTCAACACATAGCCTGTGTTACTGCGCTCCGCACGCGTGCGCAGAGCGGCGGCGTCCGACCCTGATCCGGGTTCGGTCAGGCAATAGGAAAACACGGTTTCCATCGCACATAGTTTGGGCAGCCAATGTGTTTTCATGGCGTCAGAGCCATAGGTGTCGATCATTCCGCCGCACATGTTGTGGATCGACAGAAAGGACCCGACCGAAGGGCAGGCCATGGCCAGCGCTTCGAAAACCAGCGTGGCATCGAGCCGGGACAGCCCCGAGCCGCCGTGCTCTTCTGACACATAAATCCCGGCAAGGCCGAGTTCCGCGACCTTGGGCCACAGCGCCTTTGGAATGGTTCCGGCGGTTTCCCATTCTTGGGCAAAGGGTGCGATGTTTTCCTGGCCAAAAGCATAGGCCATGTCGAAAATCGCTTGCTGTTCCTCGGTGAGCGAAAAATCCATTGGCGTCCTCACGTGATCTGCTGGCCTGACGAGACCCTGCAAAGGCATATCATCCCAGTCGGACGCTGCAAGGGGCCGCTCAGTACCCCGTCATCTCAAGATAGCCGCGCCCGCTGTGCGATCCCGTGATCTGAACGGGGCCCTCCCAATAGGGAATGGACGTGGTCATCCATGCCGCGCCGTTCAAAGCCTCCACCGTGACATCGACGCCTTTTTGCGGCAGTTGCGCGCGCCATTTGGTCGGCACGGCCCGACCCGCCACATCCGTGGTGGCCAGCGCGGTTGCCGAAAACGCGCCATCGGGAAAGGCGGTGGTGGTGCCATCCGGTTCGATCCAGGTCGCTTGCGTGTAATCGCTGCCATCCTCGTCATGCAGCGTGAACCCCATGAGGCGGACCCCGTCGTCAAAGACCATCGAGAACCAGTCCCAGCTGACCTGCGTGGCGGCCAAGGGCTGCGAGGCCCATTCGCGGTCCAGCCATGCGGTGCCTGTCACCTCAACCGGACCTTCCGGCAGAAACAGCGTTCCGGCGACGGTATAAAACGGCTGTGAATAGTAGTAACTGGCCCGCCCGCTTGCGGATTTCTGCGAATAGCCCGCCTCGCCATGAAAGATCAGCGGGCCTTGCGCGGTCAGTGTGACCTCATAGCCGAAATCAGGGCCGGAGGCGCGCATCGCAACCTCGTCGAGCGTATCGCCAGACATGTACCAATCATCAATCCATGCGCTGAAGGGTGCGGCGATCACACCCGCCTGCCCGACCCCGCCGCGCGCAATCCGTTCGGTTACGAAATGCGCGTCCTCAGTGGTGAGTGCCGCGTGACCCATCCACAGTTGCGGGCTGGCCCAGCCGGGTTTTTCTTCGGGTGCCATGGCGGATCGGAACAATGTCCATTGCAGCCCCATGTCCCGCCCGGCGGCATCGGTCAGGTTTGCCGTGACATACCACCACTCAATCTGGAAATCCGGATGCGCGCCGTGATCTTCGGGGAAGGAAAACACATATCCGCGCTCGGGTTGGCTGAAGGTGTTGGCGTCCCGCCCCAAACCCGCAAAACCCTGTGCTGCGGCCTGCGCGGCCACCACGATGCCGATGCAAAAGATCGACAACCAAAATCTAACGTTCATTGCTGAATACCTTCAAAAGAGATTGCGGATCGGTGCGCCCAAGCCGGATCGCGGGCCAAAGCGCAGCCAGCAGTGCCGCAACAATCGTCAGCAGGCCCAAGCGCAGATAATCCAGCGGAAAGACATACATCGGCAACCGCCAGCCGAAGGCTTCGACATTGACGACGGCCAGCAAAACCCAGGCCAGCATCAAGCCAACAGGTAATGCCAGCACACCGGTCAGGGTCGCAAGACAGACCGCGCGCACGACCTCAAGCCGAGACAGCGCGCTGCGTGTAAGCCCCAAGGCCCAGACAGGCGCCAGTTGCGGCAAGCGCATCGTCGCCAGTGTCAGCAGGCTGATCAGGATGGCAAGCCCGGCCACAGAAAGCGTCAGCACATTCAGCGCCGCCGTCACGGAAAACGTGCGCTCAAAGACCTGCATGGAAAATTGTTTGAGATCGGCCTGATTGATCAGCGCATCCTCCCCCAGCCCAAAGCGGTCGCGCAAATCGTCGGCCAGCGCCTCGGGCGTGTCCGTGCGCACCCCGAACCGCAGGCGTGGCACATCCGGGTAACGCATCGAGAACAGATCCTCGCCCAGCACCAGTTGGCCCACGGCATTCCCGTAATCGCTGTAGATACCGATCAGACGATCCCCGGTGGGCAATGTATCCCCCACCTGCCAGTCCTGCCGCCGGGCCAGTTGTTCATTGACCAACGCGCCCTGCCCGGCGGCGAGCAAATCCCACACCTCAGGCTGCGCACTCAGCAGCGGCCAGTTTTCGCGGTAGGTGGCATGATCACGGATGCCAAAGACTTCAGCCGGAAGCCCGCCGAGCCGCGTGTCAATCGACACGATTGGCAAGACCGCCTCCGCCTTGTCCTCAAGATAGGCCCCCAAGTCCGCAGCTTGCTCTGTATCCTGCGCATTGACGTAAAGCTCCGAGGCCAGCCGCTGGTCAAGGTAGTCCACGAAGGTCAGCCGAAAACTGGACACCATGGTGGAGACCCCGATATTGGCCGCCATCGCCAACAGCAAAGCCATCAGCGCCATCGACAGCCCCGGCAATTGCTGGCGGCTGTCCGCCCAGAACCACTGCACCAAGGCGCGTTTGCTGTGGCGCTCGGCGAAACTCAGACATTGCGCAAGCAGAAAGGGCAGCAACAGCGCAGAGCCGATGAGCAAACAGGCCAGCAAGGCAAAGCCAGCAACCAGACCCTGCCCTAAAGTGGCAATCGCAACGCCTGCAATGAAAAGCCCAGCCGTGATCAGCGCCAACCACTGCCCGGCGGCGAAAGCCCCGATGCTCATCGCGCGCGGGTGGTTAAATGAGAGCAACGGCATATAGGCCAGCTTTGTCAGGGCCGCTGCCGCCGCAATCGCCGTGCCCCCCAGCGCCATGGCCAGCCCCGACAGCCACCACGCTGCGCGCAATTGCAACTGTCCCGCGACTTCGGCCCCGTAAAGACCGCGCAAGGTCGCCGCCACATCCGGTAACAAGGCCGCCGCGATCACATAGCCCAAAGCCACACCTGCGCCACCAGCCAAGAGGGCGAACACCCCCAACTCCAGAATAAGCAGCAACATCAACCGCCTGAGCGGCATACCCAAAGCGCGCAGGGTCCGGAATACCGCCCGGCGCTGTTCAAAGGCCAGCCCAACCGCGCCGTAGACGATGAAGATCCCCACAGCAAAGGACAACAGACCGAAGGCCGTGAGGTTAAGATGAAAGCTCTGCGTCAGGCGCGCCACATCCGCCTGCACCGAAACCTCGGCAATGCGATAGGCGTCCGGCAAGGCCCCAAGGCCCCAGGGACGCTGGTTACTGACCAGCAGCCGCCTGATGTCCCCCTGTTCGCCCAGCAATCGGTCCGCCTGCGCGATGTCCATGAGGATGTTGCCGCGTGGTCGATTTTCATCCACCCGCAAGGTCATTCCCGGCAGCGTCAGCTCCACATCATCCGGATGGGCAAAACCGACCGGATCATCGCCGATCATGTCAGGAAACCCACCATCCTCCGAAACACTTGCGGGCAAGGCCACAGGAAAGCTCAGCGGGTCGATGCCGACGATGCGCAGTTTAGCACCGGCAATATCAACCGTGCCTTCCAGAACCGGGCTGACCGGCCAGCCAAGCCTGCGCAGAGTCACATACTCCTCGACCGTAAAGCTGCTGCCATCTTGTTTGAGGATGCGGTTTGTGTCGCCCGCCCCCAAGACATCGGAGGCAGAGGCGTAGCTCGCGCGCGCTTCGGCGTTGATCGCCTGCACACCGGACCACAGCGCCGTGGACAGGGCCAACCCGGCCAGCAAGGTCAGCAATTGCCACGGATTGCGCCGCCAGTGGGACCAAAGTGCAAGAAACCCTTGCCGCGTCATGGCACCGCCACGGGTCGCATAGGCGCGTTCGCATCCTGCACAACTCCATGCGACAGACGAATACGCCGTCCCATCCGGGCCGCCTGACGGGGGGAATGCGTGACCATCAACACCGCCGCACCCGCCTCCGCCGCGCTTTCCAGCATCAGGTTCAAAACCGTATCCGCCGTGTCCTCATCCAGATTACCCGTTGGCTCATCCGCGAGGATCAGGCCGGGGCGCGCGGCAAGGGTGCGGGCAATGGCCACACGCTGTTGCTGCCCGCCGGAAAGCGCCTCGGGGTATTTGGTCATATGGTCTGCCAGCCCGATCTGTTCAGCGACATGACGTGCCCATTCCGGGTCGAAGCGTTCGCCAAGTCGGGCATGAAACGCGATATTCGCCCCGACGCTCAGGCTGGGGATCAGGTTGAACTGCTGAAAGATAATCCCGACCGTTGTGCGGCGCAGCTGTGCAGATTTTGCATCCGACAGACCAGCGACCTCTAGCCCGTCCAGCACAATGCTACCGCCCGTTGGCACATCCAGCCCGGCGATCAGGTGCAACACCGTGCTTTTCCCACTGCCGGATTCCCCTTCGAGCGCCAGCGTGCCCGCGCGCGGCACCTCAAAACTCACATCCCGCAGAACCGGCACTGAAATGCCGCCAGTCTCATATTCTTTGGCAAGGTGGCTGACCGTCAAAACCATCGGTGTGTCCCATCAAGACTGCGTTCAGATCAAGAGATGTAGCACCAAGCGCGTATCGCAAGGGCCTATGGGCAAACCATCTGCGAAAATGGAATGAAAGGGTCGGGAAATCAGTCCAGATTATGCAATTACTCTTTATGTTTTGATCCAAGTACGCTGCGCAAATATTTGCTCGCACATCACCTAAGGTTCAGCCCTCGCGCAAGTGCCGTCGCACTGTCAAATCCGGCCTCGACGCGGCCCGCACCGCACCAGTCGCCAAATGCGCCCAGTTTGTTTTCTGTATCCAGCAAGAACGGCTCGTCCGTAGGGCGTTCGACTTTGGCGAAGCGCCATTTGTGCAAGCTGACATATTGTGCCTCTTCAACAACCAGACCTGTGGTCTCCTGCACTGCCTGTGCCAGACTGGCGCGCACCTCGTCGGGGTCCGCCTCAATATGCGCTTGGGCCCAGTCATTGCTGGATTGGCAAAGCACACTGAAACCCGTGCTGCGGTCTGGTTTCGTGCTGTTGACGGCCACCCAGGCCAATGGGCTGTTCAGGACAGTCGCAGCGTCCCAAGCCAAATCCGGCGCAGCGTCAAACCCGAGCATCAAGCTGTAACAGCCAAGCATTCTGGCATGCTCCAACGCCGGCAGATGCGAAAAACAGGCCGGCATCAGCGCGGCAGATTGTTCAGCGGGCGCAGAGGAGAATACCCAATCGTAGGGGCCCAACACCTCACCCGCCACAGACCGAAGCTGCCAATGATCATCTCTACTTTCGAGGCTCGCGACACGGGTTTCGCGCAGCACCTCGATATCGCTGGCCATCGCTTTACACAGCGCGTTCATCCCCGGCACGCCAACATAGCGTGGTGCCGTCCACTGCGGAATAGTTCCCCCAAAACACGTCAATCGAGGACGCCACGCCCTGACAACGCCACGCTCAATATGAGGTGCAATAAAGCGCTGGAAATCCTCGCCCTGTGCTGTGAAATACTGCGCACCGTGGTCAAATTGGAAGCAATCCGCGCGCCGGGTCGACATTCGGCCACCAATCCCGCGTGATTTTTCCAAAACCATTACATCGGCCGTGGGTGATAACAGTTGCGCGAGACGCAGCCCGGAAATGCCAGCGCCTATGATCGCAATACGTGGTCGTGATGTCATGTTCTTGACCTTTTGATCCGCATGACTGGGGATTTAGGTCATGCGATCTGCGTTGCCAACACTCATCGATCCGGGAGTATCGTCGCGGCTGCGATTAAAACGGTATCTGTCATGGGAATTCTATCAAACCGTGTCAGACAGGTGCCATCGGTATCTCACGAGGACCATTGTTCTGGTATCAGGTTTTTCTGAAATTCGTGAATAAACCTCACGAAAACCAGTTGGTTATATCACTCTGAACCCTGCTGAGCCACGTGGCGTCTATGTGCACTTTTCAATCATATCCGCCGTTACGCCTGGCCTGCTTTCTTTCAGCAGATCACACGACCTGTCGTCGTCAATGAGGTCGATGGCAATGGCACGGTCTCGTGTCGCTCCATCATTTGCCGGGCTCGTGAACCTTCCCGCGGCTGTGAATAGCCCTTTGTCAGCTCGACCTTACAACGCCCCTCTGAAGTCTTGAATTTCTTTTGACCCCACGCCCCCTTCCACTTTTTGCACTGGAGGTAGGTTTGGAACGAAACAAGCTTACCGCGTGGCACGCCGACACCATCAAGGCCACTATCACTGGTCTTTCCCCTCACTTCTGAAATCGTAAGCAGCGGACGCCCTTCCGACTGTTGTGCAGTTCAAGCGAAGGCTTCACGAACGTCAGAAAGCCCGCGTCTCTGATCTGCAGGATCACCCCTCTTATGAACCCCTATCGAACGCCGGCTCTGTGGGCGACCGCGTGGGAGCGCTGTGCCGGGCGTCTTTCATGGGCCTTCACCCGCACAGATTAGGCCGATGAACCAAATGCTACCTTTGCTCCGAGGTTCGGTTTCAGCCTAACGTACCGATGCTGCGACTTCTCTGGATGTGAGCTGCCATTGACAGCGCCCTTGCCAAACTAGCGCTGTTCGAAAAAGATGTAGCAAACAGTTTCAAGGAACTTGCTCATCATGTTTTCGATTTATGCATTGACCTGGTTAGGTGTTCTCGCAGCCCAGATTGCTCCCGGCCCCAATCTTGCCGCGGTTGCTTCGGTCGGGTTGGCGCAAGGTCGACGGCCCGCGCTATTCGTGGTGACCGGCATTTCTTCGGGTATGCTTGTTTGGTCGATGGCAACGGCTTTGGGCCTTGGCGTTCTTGTTGAAGCGTTTCCGCTGTCGCTCTTATTTTTGAAGTTTCTGGGTGGTAGTTATCTCCTCTTTCTTGGCATCAAAGCGGCACGCGCGACGCTAAAAGGTGGAGGCAAGACAACATTCGCACCGGATGCCCGACCACTGACAGATGCCCTTGCATGGCGTCGTGGCGTTCTTGTTCTGCTCACCAACCCCAAAGCCGCGTTGATGTGGGCTGCGGTTGCGTCTTTTCTATTCGGTCAAGGGCTGAGCGCATGGCACGTCCTGGCTTTCGGCCCAATGGGCGCTTTGTCGGGGTTGGTTATCTATGGAACATACGCATGGCTGTTCTCCACTGGTGCGGCGATGCGGGGCTACTCGCGTTTCGCCAGGTGGTTCGAAGGGCTCTTTGCTGCGGCGTTTGGAGCCATGGGTGCAAGCCTGATTTGGGCCGGGATACGGGAAGTTCGCAACTGATTTCCCAGTCGGCAAAGCGCCGGAAACCTAACTGAGCAAAGTTTCGAGATCTGCATGTTTTTCTGATGGTCGAGGTGTTGGATGCTGCGCCGCAATGTTTCAAACCGGAAGATCGCGGGGAGTGTGGGGACCGGAATAATCGGTTGAGGCTCAGAGAACGGTTGTCATGTTGAAGCAGTGAATATTGAGGCTCTAACGTCTTAATTTACCAGAAACCCGTCAGTTCCGGTGACTGCATTCAAATCCTTACGGCCAAATCGGGTCTTCCTCGCCGCCGGCTTTCATCGGTGTGCGCCCCAATCGCTGAGCATTAAATCAACCATCTCGGTGTGCTTTTGCCCGGCCGGTATGCTGCCATGGCATCATATCTGCACTTGCCGACGTTCGTCATAGCACCTTCCACGGACATACTGCCCACAGAACCACCGTGGAAACACTGATTTATCCAAGCCCAAGCGACAGCTGGCGATTTCAGGTGACGGCGTTCACCCAGATAAATCCTTAAGTGACAGCAACCCTCTTGACTTGTCCGGGATTCGCCTGCGCCGATCCTCGGCTCGCCGCGTTTCTTGCACCAGCTTCAACGCCGATTTCCAGCGTATTTCACGGCGCTGTACTGTCGCTTTGGGCAAATATGTCAGCGAAATCATGCGTTAAGAGACGATCGCTGCAATGCACGCACAACCAGAAAGTAAAGATAAATTGACACTTGTAATGTCAACATTTTCTGACACAATGGAGGGACGGTCCGAGTGTGCGCGTCGCGACCAATGAGCTGCATAGCAACACCCCGTTTTTAAATCGGATGCTGTCTATGTACTTGGTTAGAAGCTGAATTGGAGAACCATTATGTCCGACGACCCAGACAAAGTTTGGCCGACCGGTCTTACACTACTCGAAGCCGAAGAAGTTCACAGTTACCTGATTGATGGTACCCGTGTCTTTGGTGCAATCGCACTTGTTGCGCACATGCTCGTCGCTGCGTCGACGCCGTGGCTCGGCTAAGGGAGAAAAAACATGAACAATGCAAAAATGTGGCTTGTTGTTTCCCCCTCTGTCGGCGTTCCAGTATTTCTGGGCGCAGTCGCTGTAGGCTCATTCGCAGTACACGTTGCTGTCCTGAGCAATACCACCTGGGTATCTGACTTTTTGTCAGGCAATGAACTTGGAAGCGGCGCTGCACAAGAAGCGTCAGCAAAAATCCTGGAAAACGCAGACAAAGACGTGGCAAACGCCTCTTTCGTTCTTCCATCTGCGGAAGGTGGCCAGCAAGTTCTTGTGGTTATGCCAGACGGCACGACGGCAATGGCGATGTTGCAATCACCGGCTCTCGTACAGGCAAGCGCTACGCAGCCTGTAACGATAGAACAATAACGCAAGGTCCCTCGTCGCTACGGCGAGGGACTTGCGGCACCCATACCTGCGGGGTCATTGCGCCAGTGGGTTCAATTTGAATTAGAATGGCGGGAGGATAATGTTCGAGTATCGCGCATTTGCCTTACGAAAGCTGGTATCGGTCGCCCCGCGTTATTTACCATTCGCGGATGTCGCCACCGAAGAAGTACCGCTTTCCCGCTTACTTCGGCTATCTCTGTTCCAAGTCACCGTTGGCATGGCCATCGTGCTGCTTGTCGGAACTTTAAACCGCGTCATGATCGTCGAACTCAGCGTTCCGGCGACGCTCGTCGCGATGATGCTCGCCCTGCCCTTGCTGTTTGCCCCCTTCCGCACGTTGATCGGCTATAAATCCGATGTGAACGTTTCCGCGCTTGGGCTACGGCGGGTCCCGTTCATCTGGAAAGGGACGCTTTATCAATTCGGTGGTTTTGCCATCATGCCTTTCGCCCTGCTTGTCTTGTCTGGCTACGGTGAGGCGGTCGATGCGCCACGCTGGATGGGGCTGTCGGCGGCAGCGCTGGCGTTTCTGCTGGTTGGGGCCGGTGTGCATATGGTGCAGACCGTGGGCCTTGCGCTGGCCACCGATCTGGTCGCGGACGAAGATCAGCCAAAAGTCGTGGGACTGATGTATGTCATGCTGCTGGTCGGCATGGTGCTCAGCGCGCTGGCTTTTGGCACACTACTGGAAAACTATTCGCCCGGGCGCCTTATTCAGGTCATTCAGGGCGCGGCAGTTGTGACCGTCGCCCTGAACCTTCTGGCGCTTTGGAAGCAAGAGGCCCGCGATCGGGTCCGTGCCCAGAAAATGCAAACAGCGCAGCACGCACCTTTCCGTGAAACACTGGCCGAACTTGTCAAGAAGCCCGGTCGCAAGCGGCTTTTGGTGGTTATTGCGCTTGGCACCTTTGGCTTTGGGGCGGCCGATGTGCTGCTTGAACCTTACGGCGCACAAGCACTTGGTTTTTCCGTGGCCGAGACAACACGGCTGACCGCCCTTCTGGCGGGAGGCACATTGATCGGCTTTGGCATCGCCTCACGCGTTCTGAGCACGAATGGCGCACCGACCCGTCTTGGGCTGATCGGTGCATTAATCGGCATACCGGGGTTTTCCGGGATCATCCTGTCGGCCTTTGGCGGCGGCGCGCCTTTGTTTCTTGCCGGAACGCTTGCAACCGGCATTGGCGCAGGCCTCTTTGGGCACGCCACTTTGACCGCAACCATGCGCTCGGCTGAGCGTGATCAGGTTGGCCTTGCACTGGGCACCTGGGGTGCGGTTCAGGCAACGGCAGCTGGTGTCGGTGTGGCGCTTGCAGGCATTGTGCGCGACGTCATCGTCAACATGTCCGCATATACAGACCTGCCCGCACATACCCCTTACAACGCGGTTTTCCTGATCGAGATTGTTTTCTTGGCGCTGGCATGCGCTACACTTATACCCCTGTGCGGCAAAGCAAACAGTACGCAGCACCCAAATATACACCAACCCAAGCGGTCCATACCGGATTCGCATCCTAAATCGGCGGAGGCATCATGACACAAGTCATTACGCGATATTTTGAAAACGCGGCACAGGCGTCAATGATAAAACGAACGCTCGTAGTGGAACGTTTTCCCGGGCGAGACCTGAAAGTCTATACCGAGCCGAAGTGTCTGGTCGAAGCACTGAGCGCTGAAAACGTCGATCCTGAAACTGCCAAAGCATACAAAAAGAAAATGGCATCCGGCGGCGCGGTTCTGTTGGCCAAAGCAACCTATGTGCCTTTGGGCGCTGCAAGGATGACCCGCGAAATCACTGCCAGAATGGGTGCGGCCGACATGGGCGATTTGACCGAAGAGGTCTACGTCAAGGATCCCCCCGGCAGAACTGCCAGCGTGCTGAGCGGGCACCCTCATATGTTGTCGCGCAGACGCGACCCTGACTCCAAGACCTATCACATGGCAGATTGGCCCATCCCCCTGATCAGCCGTCGCAAGCCCTCCGATGAATTTGCCATTCCGCGGCATGGGCGCATGGCCAATTTTCCCATCCCCCTGCTCAGCAAACGCAAGCCGAAAGACAACTTTGCCTTTTCGCGCCACGCGCGCATGGCCAATTTCCCTATTCCATTGTTGAGCAAACGCAAACCTTGGGAGGGCTTTGCATTTCCGCGCCATGCCCGGATGGCCAATTTCCCAATCCCGCTGCTGAGCAAGCGTAAGCCCTATACCGGATCAATGATCGGGCGTCACCAGCGTATGGCCAACTGGCCCTTCCCCCATCTGATCAACGGAAAAACGGGCACGAACTCCTTAATTCCGGGCGCGCCCCGGATGGCGAATTTTCCCATTCCCCTGCTCAGCAAGCGCAAGCCTGCGGACAAGTTTGCGTTTGACCGTCACGCCCGGATGGCAAATTTCCCGCTGCCACTGCTGAGCAAGCGAAAGCCCGTTGATAAATTCGCGTTCCCGCGTCATGCGCGGATGGCGGATGCGATATTGCCGCTGATCGTGCGACGTGCCGATACCGAAACCACCGAGGCAGATGCCGCGCGTTTCTCATTCTCCAAGCTGTTTGGGTTTCCAACGCTGCTGCGTCGCTGACGCGCCAACCTGTCATCTGCGCGGGCTTGCAGAAGCCTGAGAAACACGCGCATAGCTGTCATTCCCAAACGGTCTGATGCAGCAGAGACTGAAAACAAAAGGGCTGATCCGCGAGGATCAGCCCTTTGCCTTTTCAGCTGCCATCGGACCACATTACGGGTTGGGCCGAACCTCGATGTCTCTGTCACCCTCCGGCACGTCCATGGTCGACCACATCGCGTCTTTTGTGGGAGCATCCGGCATGTCGCACGACCGCTTGTGAATGTTCACCTTGGCAATGAAGTTCGCCGAAATCGGGGCCGTCACAAACAGGAAGGCAAGGATCAACACCTCGTGAAACGAACCCTCTGATGTAGCGAAGGAATAAGACATCGACGCCAGCAGAAAGGACCCGATGCCCAGCGTCGCGGCTTTGGTCGGGGCGTGCAGGCGCGTCATCGGATCACCGAGTTTCAGCAAGCCAATCGCCGCCACCATGGTGAAGACAGCGCCAATCAGTAAAAACGCAACAGTGATGTAGAGTTCAATAACCTCAAAGTTCATTCGATGATGTCCCCCCGCAATACAAACCGCGCCAGCGCCACGGTCGAAACAAAGCCAAGCATTGCGATGATCAGGGTCACTTCGAAATAGACACTTGTGCCCTGCGTGATCCCCAGCAGAACGATCAACCCGATCGCATTCATCACCATCGTATCAAGCGCGAGGATCCGGTCCCCTGTGCTGGGCCCGATCACCAGACGCACCATCGCCATCAGCTGGCTGATGGCCAGAACGGCGAACCCGAGATAGAGGGTCATTTGTATCAGTTCCAGTGCGAAGGTCATTGGAAAATCTCCTTCAGACGACGCTCATAGCGGTTTTTGATTTCATCGCGCACAGCGTTCGCATCCTCTGCATCCAGCGCATGCACCAGCAGGCTGCGGCCCTCGTTGGACAGATCAGCCGACACCGTCCCCGGCGTCAACGTGATTGTCCCTGCAAGGATCGTGATCGCTTCGGGCTGGCGCAGATCAAGCGGCACCTCCACCCATTTCGGCCTCAGCTTGGCATTCGGCTTGGTCAAAATGATCCACGCCACCTCGATATTTGCGATAATGATGTCCCACAAAACGATCAGGCAATAGACCAGAAACTTGCCTGCCCGAATGCCTTCGGGACGGCCCGGCCACCAGACGGCGGTTGCGCGCGGAATGATGATCCCCAGAATGACACCAAAGACAACCATGCCAGCCGAGACTTCATTCTGAAGCATGACCCAGACGATTGTGAGGATGACTGTCAGCAGCGGATGTGGAAAAAGCCAGTGCAATGCACGTCCCATGTCAGTTCCCCTCCTTCGGTTTGCTCAACTTGCCCGGCGTGTCCAGCACGGTTGCGATGTAAGGTGCGGGCGCGAACAGCTGTGCGGCTGTGGTGGTCATATAGCCGTGGATCGGCCCGGCAAATACAGTATGCGCCGTCAATAGCGCCAACAAACCACCCACAGCGACACAGGACAGGGCCGGAGGCTTTTGAGGCGCAGGCGCATCTGCGGCGGGTGCGACGCTTTTTGCTTTCCAGAAAACGATACTGCCCGCCCGCGATAGCCCGACAACATTCACGAGGCTAGCGATCAGGACCGTCGCAAAGACCCAGGTCATCGCATCGGTTGAAAAGGACGCCTGCAGGATCAACAGTTTTCCGATGAAGCCGGATAGGGGCGGCAGCCCCGCCATGGCAATGGCACCTGCGAAAAACAGCGCGGAAACCAGAACCGCCCCGCCGATGGCCGGTGTTGGCGTCAGTTCAAGGTGTGGGCGGCTGGATTTCACCAGATCAACAATCAGGAACAGCGTTGCCGCCGCCAATGTCGAGTGGATGATGTAATACAGCGCCGCCGCGATGCTTTCCGGGGTGAAGAGTGAGATCGTCACCATTACCATCCCCATCGAGCTGATCACCGCAAAGGTCACCATCCGGTCCAGCTTTTGGGCCGCCAAAACCCCAGCGGCACCAAGCGCAAGCGAGAGCAGCGCAAAGGCCAGCAGCCAGTCGCCATGCAGGCCCACGGTCGCCTCAAACTCAGGCGGGAAAACCATCGTGTAGACCCGGATAATCGCATAGGCGCCGACCTTGGTCATGATCGCAAAGAGGGCCGCCACAGGGGCCGGTGCTTCGGCATAACTGGAAGGGAGCCAGAAGTGCAGCGGCACAAGTGCTGCCTTGATGGCAAAGACCAGCAGCAACAGCACGGCGGCCACCCGGATTCCAACCGTTTCAGAGACGTCAATCGCCTGCACCCTCTGGGCAAGGTCTGCCATATTAAGTGTACCGGTTTCGGCATAAATCGCCCCGAGCGCAAAGAGAAACAGCGTCGATCCGATCAGGTTAAAGAGCACGTATTGCACCCCTGCCCGCAATCGCGCGTTGCCGCCCGAGTGGATCATCAACCCATAAGAGGCGATCAGCAAAACTTCGAAGAAAACGAAAAGGTTGAAGAGGTCACCTGTCAGAAAGGCCCCCATAATGCCCATCAGCTGAAACTGAAACAGCGCATGGAAATGACGACCCCGATCGTCCCAGCCCGACCCAATGGCGTAAAGCAAGACCATCAATGCCAGGACGGCAGTCAGCAGCACCATGATCGTCGACAGACGATCCCCCACGAGAACAATGCCGAAGGGTGCTGCCCAATCACCAAGCTGGTATAGCGTGATCGTGCCATCGGATGCCTGCCATGCCAGTCCAGCAGCCACGGCGATCAATGCGAGAACACCAGCGATCGAAAAAACCCGCTGTATGCCGATGTGATAGCGCGCAGCCAGAATGATAAAGGGTGCAACAAGGGCCGGCAGCATCACCGGTAAAATGATCCAATGGCTCATGTCGCGTCCTCCGCGCGTTTGCTCGAAGGCTCAACAGCGTCGTTCACTTTGTCATCATCCCCGCCCAGATATGCGCCCAATGCAATCATCACGACCACCGCCGTCATCCCAAACGAGATCACGATCGCGGTCAGGACAAGCGCCTGCGGCAGAGGGTCGGAATAGATCACGCCCTCCACCCCTTTTTGCAGGATCGGCGGTGCGCCAGTGGACAATCGCCCGGACGCAAAAAGGAAAACGTTCACGGCATAGGTCAGCAGCGAAATACCAAGGATCACCGGAAAGGTGCGCATACGGAACAACAGATAAAGACCCGCAGACGTCAGAACACCGATGGCAGAAGCAACCAGAAACTCCATGTTACAATTCTCCCTTCGCGGTCATACTCGACGGTATATCTTCGCGCGACGGATCAATATCCATCGGATGTTCCGCATCCGGCATCTGCTGTCTGCGCGCCAGTCGTGACAGGCTTTCCAGCGCCAGCATCACCGCGCCCACAACAGCAAGAAACACGCCCAGGTCAAAGAAGGCTGCAGTCGCCAGCTCGAACTCGTTGAACGGGGGAATGCGCACATAGGTGAAATCAGACGTCAGGAACGGTTTGCTCACGAACCACGATCCGATGCCTGTGAGACCAGCGATCAGGACACCCGCCCCGATCACACCGTGGTACGGATAGCGCAGCCGCGCGGTTGTCCAGTTAAAGCCGCTGGCCATATATTGCATCACCACACCAATCGACACGACTAGCCCCGCGATAAAGCCACCGCCGGGTTCGTTGTGACCCCGCAGGAAGATGTAGAAACCGACCAGCATCACGATAGGCATCATCACCCGCGTCAGCACCACCATCATCATCGGATGCATGTCACCGGCCCTTGGCTGATCGGGCTTGCGGTTCAAAAGACGCGCCCGCACCGGCCCGCCGAGCAGCGATTCTGTCAGCGCATAGATCAACAACGCCGCGATCCCCAGAACGATGATTTCGCCATAGGTATCAAAGCCCCGGAAATCGACCAGAATGACGTTGACCATATTGGTCCCGCCACCGCCCTTGTACGAATTCTCGACGTGGAAGGCCGAGATGGTTGGCTGCACCGCATCCCGCAAAAGGTAGTGGTAGGTCAGCGCAAAAGTCGAAAGACCACCAACCACAGCCACTGCGATGTCACGACTGCGTTGAAACGCAGAGCTTTCAATCGGCGATCTGTTGGGCAGGAAATTCAGCGCCAGCAGCAACAGAATAATCGTCACTGCCTCGACGGTGAATTGCGTCATCGCAAGGTCCGGCGCGCTGAAATACACAAAACCAACCGAGACCATCAGCCCGCATATCCCCATCAGGATCAGCGCCAGCAAACGGTTCCTGTGCAGGAAAACCATTGCAATTGCCGCAGCAACAAGCATCAGCCAGCCCGCAATCGGGACGATCCCGGCAGGCTGCATGGTGCGCGTGGCCTCACCGACCGTGCCCGTCATCCAGGCGTAGATGCCTGCGCCCACAATGGCGACTGCGGCGAAAAGCGAATAGCGCGTGAACGAGCCATCATGCAACGGGCGCACCAGCCTTTGGGACAGCGCGACGATGGCCTCAACCAGACCTTCAAAGATCACTTTGGCTTCCGGCCGCGGGGCGGCGTCCCACCCTTTGAGCAGCGGATTGAATATCGCCAGAACGATCAAGCCACCAACGGTCGCAATCACGGACATATAAAGCGCCGGGACCAGCCCGTGCCATATCTTGAAATAGGCTTTTGGCACGTCAACCACGCCGCCCAGAACTGAGGCCGTGACCGTTTTGATAAAGGGTTCGGCCACAAACGGGGCCACGCCGATGACAACAACCAGAACCACCAGAATGGCGGGCGGCATCCACAGCCCGGCACCCGGATCATGCGGCGTGGCCGGATAATCGTCGCGCTTGGGGCCAAGGAAGGTGTGCGCGATCAGCCTGAAGCAGTAGGCCGCTGAGAAAAGCGAGCCCAGAACCGCAAGGCCGGGCACAAGCCAGACCGAGCCGAAGAGTTCCGTGCGGTAGACCTCTTCGAGCATCATTTCCTTTGACAGGAAACCGTTCAGCAACGGAATACCTGCCATGGACAGCGCCCCGAGCGTCGCAATCACAAAGGTAATGGGCATCAGGTGGCGCAAGCCACCGAGCTTGCGAATGTCGCGCGTATGCGTCTCGTGATCCACGATGCCCGCAGACATAAAGAGCGCCGCCTTGAAGGTCGCGTGGTTGAGAATATGAAACATCGCCGCCATGGCACCAAAGGCCGTGCTGGTACCCAGCAGCATCGTGATCAGCCCCAGATGACTGACGGTTGAAAAGGCCAGCAAGGCCTTGAGGTCATGCTTGAACAAAGCAATGACCGCGCCCAGCACCATCGTGATCAACCCCGCCGTCGTCACAATCGCGATCCATTCCGGCGTGCCTGACAAGACCGGCCACATCCGCGCCATCAGGAAGATCCCGGCTTTCACCATGGTGGCCGAGTGCAGATAGGCCGAGACAGGCGTCGGTGCGGCCATCGCGTGGGGCAACCAGAAGTGGAACGGGAACTGTGCAGATTTGGTGAAACAGCCCAGCAGAATAAGCAAAAGCGCCGGCAGATAAAGCGGGCTTTCCTGAATAAGTTCGCGGTTCTGCAGGATAACGCTGAGGTCGTAGCTGCCCGCGATCTGGCCAAGGATCAGCATTCCCCCGATCATCGCCAGACCACCCATACCGGTCACGGTCAGCGCCATACGCGCACCCTGACGACCTTCGGGCAGATGTTTCCAATAGCCGATCAGCAGGAATGACGACAGCGACGTCAGTTCCCAGAAAACAAGCAAAAGCAGGATGTTATCGCTCAGAACGATCCCAACCATCGCGCCCTGAAAGAGCAGCAAGTAGGTAAAGAACTCGCCCATATTATCGTCTCGCGACAGATAAAACCGCGCATATGCAATAATCAGCAGGCCAATACCAAGGATCAGCAAGGCAAAGAAAAAGCCAAGCCCGTCCAGCATCAGGTTGAAATTCAAACCAAGGATCGGCAACCAGTCAACGCCGACGGTCACGACCTCGCCTGCGAGAACTGCAGGCGCATTGGTCAACAGTCCGATGAATGCGGAGAGAGACACCACGAAGGTGATACCTGCGCAGGCCTGACGACCCGCTGAATTCATAAGCCCGGGCAAAAGTGCGCCCAGGAAAGGCAAGGCAACGATAAGGAAGAGGGACACGCGAACTCCTGATCTTTGGGGCCTGAAAAGGTCCCCCCTAATGTGGCAGATTCATCCGAACCTCAAGAGAAACCCGCCAAAATCATCGTCGATATGGTCATTCTTCGCAAATACGCGCGCGAAAACTACGTGACTGCGGCCAGATATCGCATCCGGGTGTCAGATCGCCTTGACAGATCGCATTTGAAACGGCTCCACGCGCGTTTTTCTGTCAGTTGATCGGATACTCACGAAGACATTGTTCCGCCAGCCGTTCAAAATCATCCAGCGTCTCCTGAACACCGCGACGATCACGCACGACTTCGAGGGCTGCTTTCTTTTCGGCCCATGTGCCGGAGACATGCTCCTGCAGGATGAGAAACGAAATACCAATCATCACATCTTTTTCCGGCTCCCCCATCCGGTCGGTGTCCGACAACACGATCGCGGTCAGCGCCATCATGTTTGCACAGCGCAACGCAGCGGCCTCTGCCCCTTCGTAGACGCGTGTTTTGGCATTGGCAGCCGATGCGCAAAAGACAACCAACAAAAGCGCTGAGCAGGCGCGCCTCAAAAGACCTTGAACGTCATGGTCGACATTGACCTTTCGATCCCTTTGATATTCAGCAGGTTTTCGTTGATGAACTTACCCACATCCGCGTCTTTCGGAATGTACATCTTCATCATCAAATCATACTCACCGCTGGTGGAATAGAGTTCGGAATGTATCTCACGCAGGGCGATTTCTTCGGCAACCTTGTATGTGGTGCCGGGCGTGCAACGGATTTGAACAAAGACGCAAGTGGTCATGAAACGGCTCCTTCGGGGCGTCATGCCCATGGCGCAGGCTGGCATATCAGGCACACGGGCCGCAATCCCTGAATGTGGCATCTTTCACTGCTGCGCGAGCCTGCTATAAGGACCGCGACGTTGACAGGTGCGGAGACCCCTTCCATGCGCAGCCATTCCATCACCCGCAGCACAGCGGAAACCGACATCGAGGTGAGCGTTCAACTGGACGGCACCGGGCGCTATGACAATCAGACCGGCGTCGGGTTTTTCGACCACATGCTGGATCAGTTGGCGCGCCATTCACTGATTGACCTGAGTGTCAGGGCCAAAGGCGATCTGCATGTGGATGATCACCACACGGTCGAAGACACAGGCATCGCCATCGGGCAAGCGCTAGCTGGTGCATTGGGCGACAAACGCGGCATCCTGCGTTATGGCTCCTGCCTGTTGCCGATGGATGACGCGCTGGTGCGCTGTGCGCTTGACCTGTCCGCACGGCCCTATCTGATCTGGAACGTCGACATGCCCACGGCCAAGATCGGCACATTCGACACCGAGCTGGTGCGTGAATTCTTTACCGCGCTTGCCACCCATGGCGGCATCACGCTGCACATCGACATGCTGCACGGGATCAATTCCCACCATATCGCCGAGGCCACGTTCAAATCTGTCGCGCGCGCCCTGCGTCAGGCGGTTGAAACGGATCCGCGTAAATCTGACGCGATCCCATCCACCAAAGGCGCACTCTGAGCGTGCTGACGGCGATTATCGACTACGAAAGCGGAAACCTGCATTCCGCGCACAAAGCCTTTGAACGCATGGCCAATGAAACCGGGGGCGGCGACGTGGTTGTGACCGGCGATGCGGATGTGGTGGCGCGTGCAGATCGCATCGTGTTGCCCGGCGACGGGGCATTTCCCGCCTGCATGGCAGCGCTCAAGGGTCACTCCGGGCTCTACGCCGCGATGATCGAAGCGGTGGAGGGCAAAGGCCGCCCCTTCATGGGAATTTGCGTCGGCATGCAGCTGATGGCCACTCTGGGGCGGGAATACCGCAACACGGAGGGGCTGGATTGGGTCAGTGGCGAAGTGATCAAAATCACGCCGCATGATTCGTCGCTGAAAGTGCCCCATATGGGCTGGAACGATCTGATTATCGATGCCCCACATCCTGTTTTTGAAGGGATCACAACCGGGGATCACGCCTATTTCGTCCACAGCTATCATATGGATGTATCAAACGACGCTGAACGGCTGGCACATGTTGATTATTCGGGCGACGTCACAGCTGTGATCGGGCGGGACAACATGATCGGCCTGCAATTCCACCCGGAAAAGAGCCAATCCGCCGGGCTGCGCATGATCGCGAACTTTCTGGCGTGGCGGCCTTGAGAAACCAAGCCACGCAGAACGGCATCAGTTTTCTTTGCTCATCGACGTCAGAAGCTCTTGCATCGGCGTCTGGTCACTTAACAGGAACCCATGCCTTGGATTATCCAAATCCGTGATCAGCGTGATAACGCTCGCGAAGGCAAACACCATGCCCGGCAATAGTTCGGATCGTCTGCCAAAGCTGACACCGAACCGATAGCTTGTCGTGGCAAGTCCGATGGCAGACACCACATAAAGCGCCAGCCATATGGAGGGCGGAATAGCGTAGCGCACACCGACCGCGACGCGCGTTGTATGGATATCAATCACATCATTGATCGCAGTCACAGCCACTGCATGAGTTGGTGTGGGGTTCGCGCGCGCTGCTGCGACGACCGTCTGCCACATGTCAGAGTGCAGCCGCTCTGACGCGCGGATCACTGAAAAATACTCCGCGACCTTTGTTTCAGGCTGGATGATTTCAACGCGGATGCGGGTGTATTCTGCCAGCAATTCGCGCAGCTTCGAGCGGTCTTCTGCTTCAAGAAGGTCAGCCCGCAGGAACGCCGTGCCGATGGAGTTTGCCTCATCCAGAACCACGCCGCGCCGTTCGGAATAATTGGTTGCTGCAATGCCAAAGGTAAAGGCGAGCAAAAAGCTGACCAGCCCAAGAATCGACCCGGTGACAATCCCGGTTGAACCGCTTTCGACAAAATCCGCATGCTCTCGCCGACGCAGGCCAATGCGAAAACCGATTTCGGTAGCCGCAAAGAAAATAGCAAGACTGAGTGCGAATGTGCCCCACAAAGGTAAAACGTCGAAAGTTGAATTGATCATGCTGCTACTGAATTCTGCCGCCTGCCGTTGTGACACGGTAGCAGCACAATTCAGGCAGCGCCAGAACCGCGTTGCAATGGATTTGTCTCAGTTCACACGCGCCCAGCTCTGTTTAGAGCACAAAAGACCGCCCGCGACACAGCCTGACAATCGCATATCATCCCCATCAAGCGCGATTTTACCGCGGTAGATTTTATCGTTGCTGGGGCGCCAGACCTCTCCGGTGTATTTTCCACCGCCCTGAGGGGCCATATCGATGACCAGAGTTTTACCTTTGTTGGGTGAGGTATATTCAGAGCCACCTTTGAACGTCCGCTCGATCGTGCCGCAGAAATTCGCACCACAAGGCGCTATGACAACATATGCATAGGCCCCATCGTCCGGCTCGGTCTGCCATGTTCCCACCAATGGGTCCGCCATGGCCGTACCGCCTGCACATGTCAGTGCCGCAATTGCCAGAATGATACTACGCATCGTTATGCCTCCCTTTTGACGCGAAACTACCCTGCCCTTTACGCTGGCAATCTGGCAAGCATGACCACACGTCGCGTTGCATATCGCCTGCGCGCAGTGCAAAAGCCAAGTTAACACGACGCACCGCGCCAAGGCGCGCCCAGACCGGAACTCACGACATGATCCTATACCCTGCAATTGATCTCAAAGATGGACAAGCTGTCCGGCTGGTACACGGGGACATGGACCGCTCAACGGTCTTTAATGACGACCCGGCGGCTCAGGCCAAATCCTTTGTCGACGCGGGCTGCAGCTGGCTGCATCTCGTCGATTTGAATGGTGCGTTTGCGGGCGAGCCCGTAAATGCAGCTCCGGTAGAGGCGATCCTCAAGGCGTGTCCGGTCCCCGCCCAGCTTGGCGGTGGTATCCGCGACATGGCAACGATTGAACGCTGGCTCGACAAAGGCTTGGCCCGCGTCATTCTTGGCACCGTCGCGGTGGAAAACCCCGGTCTGGTCCGCGAGGCCGCGCGCGCCTTTCCCGATCAGGTGGCTGTGGGCATTGATGCGCGCAACGGATTTGTCGCAACAAAAGGCTGGGCCGAGGAAACCGACGTGCAGGCCACTGATCTGGCAAAGTCGTTCGAAGACGCAGGTGTCGCAGCAATCATCTACACGGACATCCTGCGCGACGGCGCGATGGGGGGCCCAAACACGCAGGCAACGGCAGACCTCGCCCGCGCAGTCAGCATTCCCGTGATCGCTTCAGGTGGGGTTTCCTCGCTTCAGGACCTGCTGGCACTGCGAGCGACTGGCGTGATTTCCGGCGCGATATCAGGTCGCGCGCTCTATGATGGGGCGATTGATCTGGCGCAGGCTCTTGAGGCACTCAAAACGTGATGCAGCAAGCCTCGCGCTGATCACGACAGCACCGACCCACTTGCTCAGCAGCGCATGAAAGCATAGAGGTGTCGCATGTTAAAAACCCGCATCATACCCTGTCTGGACGTGGCTGACGGCCGCGTCGTCAAAGGCGTGAACTTTGTTGACTTACGTGACGCAGGGGACCCGGTCGACGCCGCCATCGCCTATGATGCGGCAGGCGCGGATGAGCTTTGTTTTCTGGATATCACCGCAACACATGAAAACCGGGCGACCATGTTTGATGTCGTCACACGGACAGCCGAACACTGCTATATCCCGCTCACCGTCGGAGGAGGCGTACGCACCGTTTCAGATGTGCGTGCGTTGCTTTTGGCAGGCGCTGACAAGGTGTCTTTCAACTCTGCCGCTGTGGCCGACCCGGACGTCGTTGCACAGGCGGCGGACCAGTTTGGCAGCCAATGCATCGTTGTAGCCATCGACGCCAAGACAGTCTCCCCCGGCAAATGGGAAATCTTTACCCATGGCGGGCGCAAACCGACCGGCATTGATGCCGTGGCCTTCGCGCAAACAGTGACTGCAAAGGGCGCAGGGGAAATCCTGCTGACATCGATGGATCGCGATGGCACGCGCGCGGGTTTCAACCTGCCCCTGACCCGCTCCATTTCCGACGCAGTGGCGGTGCCGGTTATCGCCTCTGGCGGCGTCGGGACGCTCGATCATCTGGTCGAAGGCGTAACAGAGGGCGGCGCATCAGCAGTCTTGGCCGCGTCGATCTTCCACTTTGGAGATTATACGATCGCACAGGCCAAACAGCATATGGCAAATGCTGGTATTCCAATGAGGCTCGCATGACACTCGACGCCCTGTTTGCCACGATTCTGGCACGCAAAACCGCCGATCCCACCAGCAGTTGGACAGCGCAACTACTTTCCAAAGGGCCGGAAAAATGCGCGGAGAAATTCGGGGAAGAGGCGATTGAGGCCATCATTGAGGCCGTCAAGGGCGACAGCGACGCCCTGACTGGTGAGGCCGCGGACGTGCTCTATCATTTGCTGGTCATGCTCGCCGCCTGTGATGTGGATTTGAAAGACGTGCTGGCGGAACTTGAGCGGCGACAAAATACATCTGGGATCGCTGAAAAACAGGCCAGATCCAAGGCGCCGTAACCGTCAGCCTCAGGTCAGGCGCGAGGATATCATGCCAGTCGAAAAACCGCCCATGCGCAGTTCGCCGAACAGCCTTTGATACTCAATCTTGGGACAACGGTTCTGAATGACGGTGATGCCGCGCGTCTGTGCTTTTTGCGCTGCGGCCTCGTGCGATACACCGATTTGCATCCATATGGTTTTGAGATCCGGCAGCGCCGCCAAGGCTTCGTCGACGATCTGCGGCACGGCCTCTGAACGTCGGAAGATGTCGACCATGTCAACCGGTCGATCAATATCGCTCAGCGTCTCGTGCACGACCTCGCCAAACAGTGTCTCGCCCGTGTGCATTGGATTGACGGGCAGCACTTTGAACCCCTTGAGGTTGAGATAGCGCGCAACAAAATAGCTGGGCCGCACAGGGTTCATGGACACACCGACGACAGCGATCGTCTTGGTCTGTTGCAATATGTTTTTGAGCGAAGCGTCCGAATAGTCCATGCGGCACCCTAGCCCAGCATCCCGCTGAAAAAAAGAGCGTCCAGTGCCTGAGGCAAAGGACGCTACAAGGTACGGAACGAGGGACAGTCTAGCTTCAAAAGGCGTTCCGAGCCTTTTGACATGACACAAAGATAGGTGCTCCGCATCGCAGTTCCAGACGGGCTCTCTATTCTGTGAAGAAAGGGTAAATTTGTCGCAGCCGCGCGCATCAATCGAAAATATCTTCGATCACGTCAAAGGCTTCTTCCAAGATATGTCGCATCAACCCCTTGCGCCGCTTCACGGGTTTGCGGCGCTGTGCATAATCCGCCTGATACTTGCGCTTCTTGGATTTTTTTAAGGGTTTTGACGGTACATACCCACGCTCTTGTCTGTCGGTGGAACGTTCTTGTTTTAAACGTTTCATGTCATGCAAAGGGGCACCGCAATTGGCGCAAGTCAGTTCATGGCGGTCTTTGCCAAGCACAAGTGCCGCGCGCGATCCGCAATAACAACAGGTGGCGATTTTAGTCGGATATCCCATTTCAGCCCTTTTCGGTCCGCGCTGTTTTCAGACCCTTCGTGTGGCATATAAGGCGATTGCCGCCGCATTCGATACGTTAAGCGATCCAAATTGGCCTGCCGCATCAATCCGCACGAGAGAATCGACAGTCTCTTTGGTTTTTTCGCGCAATCCCGGCCCTTCTGCCCCCAGAACCAGCGCAATCGGACGGTCCCGCTTGCCTTCAATGGCTTGTTCCAGCGTGTCGCGGGCTTCGCCGTCCAGACCCAGCACGATGTAACCCATGCCCTGTAAAGCACGAATCGTATCCGCCAGATTGCGGACCCGCAAATAGGGCTGCCGTTCCAGAGCCCCACTGGCAGATTTCGCCAAGGCCCCGGTCTCAGGTGCTGAATGGTGACGCGTTCCGATCACGGCAGACGCGCCAAACACTTCGGCAGAGCGCAGGATCGCGCCCACATTGTGCGGGTCCGTCACCCGGTCGAGCAACATGACGCGCGGGTGCTCAGAGCCGACGCACACGTCTTCAAGGCTGCCCCAGTTCAGCGGCTTGACCTCCAGCGCCGCCCCCTGATGCACCGAACCGGGATCGAGCGGTGCATTGAATTTTCGAGGGTCCACCACTTCGGGCACGATTCCGGACGTTTCAATCGCATCGGCCAGCTTGGCCTGCGCATTCAGCGTCACGATCAATTGCAATTTTTCACGCGCAGCATTCTCCAGCGCATCGCGCACAGCATGCAGTCCAAAAAGCCAGATTGTCTCGCGATTTTCCGTTTTTTTGTCCTGCTCCTTGCGCACGACCCATTTTGGTTTTTTCATTGTGGGCTTCCAACTGATTTTAGACGCACAAAAGCGACGGTTTTCGCCTTGACGGCTCAGGACACCGCTTGTAATCACGCCTTCACTGTTTATGCAATGCATGAGCAGAGTGGGCGACAGGCCGCAAGGTGTGGCAGGGGACTGTAACTCCCTCGCGGAGACGCACGCCTGGTTCGATTCCAGGGTCGCCCACCACTTCCTCATCTCTTATGTTTGTGGCGGTAACGTGCTCAGAAGCGTTTAGTGACCAGGCGTGCCTAGACCACGCACAGACCGAGACTTAGTGTTCGATCGATACCGTCCAAGGCAGCCGGGAACGTTAAGCGAGGCGGCTCTTCAGCAAGTCACCGGATTTGAGAAGAATGGGATGCCCGACCATCGAAAAAGCCGTGTTCACCTGTTTCAAGGCTCTGAGCGTTTCCTGATGGATATTGCTCGTCTCGATGCTTTCAGCCAGCCCTTCACGTAGACGGCCGATATGGCTGCGTTGCAGCTTTTGTTCCACCTTGCGCACTTTTTCCTTAGCGGCCACCAGTTCGCGTGCCTCGGCCGGGTTCTGGTTCATCATGACATTCAGCGCCAGCTGCACATTGCTTTGAACCCGGTCCGCAAAATCGCGGATCTCCTCGCGCCCTTGCGGTGAGAATTGCAAACTTTGCTTGTCCAGACGTCTGGCCAGTTCCACCATTATCCGCGCAATCGCATCGGAGGCGGAATCAAGGCTTGATGATATGGATGCCAGTTCCATTGATCGACGGCTCAGGTCTTCGTCCAGACCCGTCTGACCGAGGCGCGCAAGATAGAGCTTGATATCAAGATGCATTGTCTTGGTGGCTTTTTCCTGATCGGCGATCTGCTTTGCCGTCACGCTGTTCCACTGGTCATAAAGGGGTTCGACCGCGATCAGCATTTGTTCGATCTTTTGACCCATGCCAAGCAATTCGCGCGCCGTGCAATCAAGAGCCCGCTGAGGTCGATCCAGCAAAGCCGGATCAAGCGCGCTTGTGACTTCTAATGCACCATTCATGACAGGTTTCTCAGTCATGAGATGTGACAGAGCGGCAGTAATCAGACCCACAAACGGCAGTGCTGCGACTGCCAAAACAAGATTAAAGACCAGATGCAGGTTTATGGTTTGCCGCGCCGGGGTTTCGCCGAGATGGCTTAAAAGTTCCGGCAGGGCAGAAATCAAGACCAAGGCAAGGGCAGCCCCCCCACCGCGCAAGACAAGGTTGGCCATGACCATCCGCCGCGCCGCGGCGGGGGCCGTATAGGTCAGCAGGAATGCGATCAGGCCACCGCCCAGATTGGCACCCAGTATCATCGCTGCTGCGGCATGGATCGGCAGGATGGATTGCCCCGCAAGCGTTACGAACAACAAAACCGCCGCGACGCTTGAATGCACGCCCCAGGCAAATACCGCGCCAATCACGAAGGCAGTTAAAAGGTCACGGCCAAGATAGGTCATCACGACCTGCGTGCCCGGGTTGGATATCATCGGCTCGGTTGCGGCGCGTATCATGTCCAGTGATACAAAGATCAGCGCGAGCCCGATCATGATGCGACCAATCTGGCGCGTGCTGCTGCCTTCACCACGCAGAAACACCATGACGCCGACAAGCAGCAACAGTGGGATCAGGATGGGCTGACGCACCATCAAAAGCTGCGTGACGATGGCGGATCCCACATCCGCCCCCAGCAGGATCGCAAGCCCGGTCGCGGTGGCAAGCCCACCTTTGGACACGAAATTGGACACCAGAACAGCAACTGCAGTAGAGCTTTGCAAGAGCACAGCCGCACCCATGCCGGTGCCAGCAGCAAGCAAACGGTTCTTCGCAGAATGACGCAGCCAAATACGCATTGGGGCTGCAAACCCGCGCTCAACCCCGGTACGCACCAAACGTACGGCCCAGATCAAAAGCGCTGCAGCGCCTGCGATCTGCACGAGGACTTGGAGAATGTGAGGTTCGTTCAACGGGCGGACTTTCGTTCAGGGGACGTCATCAAAAGGGAAAAGGGCCTGCGCCAGCGACTGGCCCAATACGGATCGTTTGAAAGCCCCCGTCCCAGCGATGCAACAGGCAGCCGTCTTCTTGTAACATATACCCCGTCGGGGCGTCAGGGCGACAGTCATAGGCAAAACTACTGCAGGGCGAGGGACATGAGATCGCAATATGCCCCCCCACATCGCTGATCATCATGCTATGGATGTGACCGCACAGCAGGCGCAGCGGTCCGGGGTAGCCCGCCACGATCTCGCTTAGCGCGTTTTTGTTGCTTAGCCCGATGGCGTCCATAAAGCCGATGCCACAGAGAAAGGGTTGATGGTGCAGCGCCAGCAAGACCGGCGCGCCCCTTGCCTGCGACAGGGCGCCTGACAGAAACGACAGGCTCTCAGGCGCAAGCGTACCCCCGCCCTGCCCCTCTACCAATGTATCAAGGCCAATCAGGTGGAGACCGCCAATAGACCGGGTCCAGTTAAGTGAACCGGTCGGCGCAAACTGATCGGCAAAGGCGGCACGCAATGTCGCGCGCCCGTCGTGGTTGCCGGGGATCACATGGATGGGCAAGTCCAGCGGAGCCATCAGCTTTTTGAACCGCGTATAGCTTTCTGCAGTGCCATCATCGCTCAGATCACCACTGACAAGCACCGCGTCCACCGCGCCGAACTGATCGCGGACGCTGTTGATCCGCGCCACCAATCGTTCCAACGCATCCGCAGTATCCAGCCGCCCCGACACAAGCGCGCCCTCCGGCACGATATGGGTGTCCGTGATTTGCAGGATCGTCGTCATTTGATCCCTGCGCGCAAGAATGCCTGAACGAACTGGCGCTGGAATATCAGGAAGGCGATCAGCAAGGGGGCCACCGACATGAGTGTCGCAGCAGAAATGATGCTGATATCAACGCCGTTTTCCGGCGCACCAAAAATCGACAGACCCACGGTCAGGGGCCGCGTATCGGGCGAATTGGTGACGATCAGCGGCCACAGGAAGTTGTTCCAATGGGTAGAGACAGAGACCAGCGCATAGGCCAGATAGGTCGGTTTTGCCAAAGGCACATAGACCCGCCACAAGATACCCAGCAGGCCACAGCCCTCGATGCGCGCCGCCTCATGCAGCTCAATCGGGACCCCTTTGAACGCCTGCCGCATCAGAAAAATGCCGAACGCGCTGGCCATATAGGGCATGCCCACGCCCAGAATGGTGTCAAACAGCCCAAGGCGCGACACCATCGCATAGTTTTCCACGATCAGGACTTCGGGCAGGATAAAGAGCTGCATCAGCACCAGAATGAAGACGAAATCCTTGCCCGGAAACTGCAACTGCGCAAAGGCAAATCCGGCCAGTGTTGTCAGGAAAAACTGCCCGATCAGGATCACCGTCACCAGCAGGAAAGTGTTGAGGAAATACTTCAACCAAGGCGCCCCGGCCCATGCCACGCGAAAATTTTCCAGCGTCCACGGGGAAAACAGGTTCAGGTTGACCGCGTCGGACGTGGAATGCGTGGCGGCCCAGAACGCAAAAAGCAAGGGTGCGACCCAGATGACCGCCAGCAGGATCGCACCGAAACTATCCATGAAGTTGCTCAGGCTCTTCATTGGTAATGCGTCCTTTTATCAAGATAGCTGAACTTGATCGCCGCCACGATGGCCAGCACCACGATGACCATGATGGTCATGGCAGCCGCACTTGGCGCATCAAAGAAGGCAAAGGCCATTTCCCAGATGTAATAGAGCAGCAGTTTGGAGGCGTCCGACGGCCCCCCCTTGGTGAGAATAAACAGATGGTCGATCAGTTTGACCGAATTGATCAGCGCATTGACCGCAATGAACACTGTCGTGGGCATCAGGAGCGGCAACACGATACGCCGCGTATAGGTCCAGCGGCTTGCACCCTCAATGTCTGCGGCTTCTTTCAAATCCTCGGGGATCGTCTGCAATGCCGCGAGGTAGAAGATCATGAAAAACCCCGCCTCCTTCCAGATCGTCACGATGATGATCGCCCAAAGTGCCGTTTCAGGTTGCCCCAGCCAGTTCACTGACGGCAGACCAAACAGGCTGCCGATCTGGTCCAGCACGCCAAGACCGGGGGTGTAGAAGAACAGCCACAGGTTTGCCGCTGCGATCATCGGCAGCACTGTCGGGGTGAAATAGGCGGTGCGCACAAAACCGCGCGCGCGGATTTTTCCGTTTGCCCAAAGCGCCATGGCCAGCGCAATGCCCATCGACACAGGGATCGTGACCCCGGCGTAAATCAGGTTGTTCTTGACCACGAGCCAGAAGGTCGGATCGGCAAATAGGTCAGTATAGTTCTCAAGACCCACATATTCGACGGGTTTGCGGCGTGTGCCGCGCGAAAACAGGCTCGTCCAAAGGGTTGCAATGCTTGGATAAAACGCAAAGGCAGACAGCAGCACCAACGCCGGAGACAGCAACAGCCAGCCATAAATGGCCTGCCTGCGACGTTCAAGGTTGGCATGTTCTGACATCGTGCCGCTCCGCTTTGGGAAAGGTCGGGCCGATGCGCTTTGTGCATCAGCCCGACCGGGGGTGTTATTGGTAGTCGCGCAGCAAACGTTCGGCGGCGGCTTGTGCCTCGGCCAAGGCGGCCACTGGTTCTTTCGCGCCGGTCAATGCGGACTGGATCGCGTTGTTCAGACCATCGCGCACGCGCGCCGTCTCGAAGGTCGAGAACTCGGCCACGGCGTTTTCCAGTTGGTTGCGTGCAACCAGTGCAGGCGGGAATTCTTCTGTGTAGGCCTTGAGCGCCTCGGTCTCATAGGCGGCTGGCGACACACCCATATACCCTGTGCCGATGGACCATGCCGCCGCCTGCTCTGGTGCCGTCATGAACTGCATCAGCTTGAGGGCCGCCGCGCGCTCTTCGTCTGTTGTGTCCTTGAACAGGTAGAAGTTGCCGCCCCCCGTGGGGGACCCTTTGCGCACATTCGCGGGCAATTCGGCCACACCGAAATCAAAGCTCGCGCCATTTTTCACCGCCGTCAGGTTACCGGTTGAGTGCCACATCATTGCTGTCTGACCCTCAAGGAAGGCCTGTCGCAATGTGCCCCATTCGACAGTGCCCGTTGGCATGATCCCATGCTCGGCAGAGAGCGACTTCCAGAACTCCAGCGTTTCCACAACGGTCGGGTCGTCGAAATAGGTGGTCAGACCATCGCCCGACATCACCTCTTTGCCGTTCTGGATCGCGAGGGCCTGAAACATCCAATAAGGATAGCCGGTGGACGGGATCATCAAACCGTAGGTGTCGTCATTCGTCAGGGCCTTGCCCATCTCGATCATCTCGTCCCAGGTGGTGGGTGGTGCTTCGGGATCAAGGCCCGCAGCACGGAACAAATCCTTGTTGTAATAGGCCACGATGGTGGATCGCTGGAACGGGATGCCCCACGTCTGTCCTTCGATTTTGCCATTGGCCATCAGTGCCGGATAAAAACTGTTCAGCCATGCCTGATCCGCCTCGGTGGTAGCGACCTCTTCGAACGGGATGATGAGTTCCTGCTCGATCAGGTCATAGGCGTCGATGGAAAACATCACCGCAAGCTGCGCAGGCTCGCCGGATGCAAGAGCGGACAAGGCGCGCACACGCGTGTCATCATAATTGCCCGAATAGATCGCATTAACCTTGATGTCCGGGTTTGCAGCCTCAAAATCCGCAACGATTCCGTCCACCACTTCGGTCAACGCTCCGCCGACCGCAATCGGGTAGTACATCGTCAGTTCGGTCTCGGCCGTTGCTGGCACGGCAAGCCCCGCCGCCATGGCCGTGGCCAATCCAAGCCCTGTTGTCGAAAAGTGTCTCATTGTTCTCTCCCTTGATTTCACTGGTGAATTTCGCCGTCCGGCAGGTGTTACCCTGCCAGCCGATGGCCTGCCGCGTCAAAAACATGCAGGTTTTGGTCGTCAAACGTAATGTCGATTTCATGGCCCTCCGCCATCATCGAAAGTCCGGGCTTCAGCACGCATAAGCCCGAGGCATCCGCATGATCCAGACCGATCAGGGTCTCTGCCCCCAAAAATTCACTTTCACTGACCCTGCATTGCATCCGGCCTTGCCCTTTTGGCACGATCTGGATGTTTTCGGCCCTGATCCCAATGGTCTTATCCGCGCCAAAACCGCTGAAAACATGCGACGCAATCAGGGCCATGGGCGGCGCGCCGACAAATTCCGCGACGAATGTATTCTTTGGTCTGCTATAGAGGTCTTCGGGCGTGCCGACCTGCTGGATATGGCCATCCTTCATCAGGACGACGGTGTCCGCCATGCTCATCGCTTCGGTCTGATCGTGGGTAACGTATACAACCGTGATGCCCAGATCACGCTGCAGTTTCTTGATGTCCTTGCGCACCGCATTGCGCAGCTTTGCATCAAGGTTCGACAGAGGTTCATCCATCAGACACAACCGTTGCCCCGCCACAATCGCGCGCGCCAAGGCGACGCGCTGGCGCTGGCCGCCGGATAATTCGCCCGGTTTGCGGTCCTCCAGCCCAAGCAACCCGGTGATTTCCAGCGCGTGGTACAGTTTCTCTTGCCGCTCTTTCTTGGGCACGCGCCGCACCTTCAGACCGAAAACCACATTCTCAGCGACCGACAGATGCGGAAACAACGCATAAGACTGAAAGACCATCGACAGGTTCCGGTCAGACGCAGCACTGGTCGTGACGTCCCGGCCGTCAATCCAGATTTTGCCCTCATCAGGCAATTCCAGCCCGGCCAGCAAGCGCAGCGTCGTCGACTTGCCACACCCCGACGGCCCCAGCAGCGCGGTAAAGCTGCCCTGAGCAATATCAAGGCTGATCCCTTCGACCCCAAGCTGACCGTTCCAGCGTTTTGCCACGCCATCGAGTTTCACAAACGGTGATGTCATCATGTTCCATCCCCTCCCGCCACAAGCAGCTTGTCATTGATCCGGGTCAGCAACGGCGCAAATGCATCGCCTGGCCGTCGATCCGTGATGATCTGATCCATGTCTGCAATATTATCGCCCAACGCCGGTGCTTGCCGCCCGAATTTCAGCCAATCGACGACCAGCAAGGCCTGTTGCGCATTTTCCCGAATGACTTGCCGCGCGCGCACTTCGGTCGGGAAAAAGTCGAGCAGCCCGCCATCCTCCGCAACACCAGCCACGCCGAACACCGCATATTCAGCCCTGAAGCGCCCGAAGAAATCCAGCACCTCATTGCCCAAGATATCCCGATCAGGCAGGCGCATTTCCCCTCCGGGTATCAGGATACGGTTGGACACTTCTTCGCTTAGCGCCATGGCAGCGCTGAGGTTATTGGTAATGACCGTCAGCCCTTTGCGCCGTCGCAGAGATTGCGCAACGCGCAAGGGCGTCGAACCGATGGAAATGAAGACGGTTGAATCGTCCGGGATCAGATCCGCCGCGGCCTCGCCAATCATTTGCTTGCCGGGGTTGTTTGTCTCTGTGCGCTGATCAAACGGTGTATTCAGGAACTCGCGGCTCAGCTCAATCCGACCATGTCGCCGGTGCAGCATTTCACCTTCGCACAGCGCATCCACATCGCGGCGGATCGTTTGCATGGAAACGTCAAACCGCTCAGCCAGAGACCCGACAGCCACCGCGCCCCGTTCCAGAACAAGCTCAGAGATCGCCGCCCGCCGTTTGCGCTTCTTCGATGACATCCTGCCTCCCCAAGCTGACTTCCTGATGACGTTAGAACAACAAAAGCAACAAAACAACATTTATGATATAGGGAATTGTGAAGTTTTTCTGACAAACTCCCGTCCCTGTAGTTCTCCGCCCCTAGAACAATTCAAAATATGTTGCTTTGTTGCTTTTTTGCCTTACCCAACCCCTCGCCGTTGGATCGGTTAAAGCGTCGCCCCGAATGGCACGATCGGCGCAACGGCTTCGAGGAATTCTGGCGTGCCGCAAGCGAAACGTATTTTGGCATTGAGCTCGATTGCGCTCCAATCCACAGTGCTGACGATGCCGATCTGTTCAAGGATGGGGAGTGCTGCCATCAGATCCCACGTGGATTCGCCCGTGCCAAGGTATCCATCGACCTGACCCAGCGCGACCTCGATCAGGGAAATCGTCGCCGAACCGCAGCAACGAAACGACATGCGGGCATCCTCCAGTACAAACTGCAGCGTATGTAGACGCTGCGCCACCGGAATGACGGGATGGAAGCCGACGCCGCAGGCCGCCCGATTTTCATCCAGCCCCGCGCGCGCCGCCATTGGCACCCCGTTCAGCGTGGCGGGCACACCGTCGCCCCCCACAAGGGTCTGGTCGCGCACCGGCGCATGGATCACACCAAAGCTGGGCCGCCCACCCTGATACAATCCGATCGAGATCGCCCATTGGTCGCCCCCGCGCACAAAATTGAACGTGCCATCAATCGGATCAATCACCCACGTGCGCCCGCTCGTTCCCTGGTGGGCAGCACCCTCTTCGCCGAAAACGCCATCATCGGGGAAATCGCGGATCAGGCGCTTGGTGATAAATGCCTCCACCTCCTGATCGGCGGCTGTGACCAGATCAAGATGCCCCTTGGATTCGACAGATACCGTTGCCAGTGTCCGGAAATGAGAGAGCGCTAACGCCCCTGCATCCCGCGCCAGGCGTTCGATCTTGCTCGCTTCGTCGTCGGATACGGTCAGGGTCACAGTTCTACATACCTTGTGTGAATGGACACCGATGTTGAGCCGGTCATCCGGTGAATGAAATAGGCATAGGGTTCGCGCACGATACCCGGCTCCGTGGTGTCCGTGCCAAGCGCCAGTTCATGCTGGAACGCGGGGCCACCGCTGACCGCACAAAATGCGCCATGCCACAGGGTTTGAAACGGTCGGTGAATGTGCCCCGCCAAAATCCGCAGCGGCCCGTCATAGGCGGCGATCAACTGCTCGAAGCCATCGCGCCCTTCCTGCAGTGTCATCGCATCCAGCGCCGCCATCTGCGAGGGAAACGCAGGGTGATGCATCAGGATCAGCGTCAGCCCATCGTGACGCTCACCAAGCCGCGCCGCGAGCCAGTCGAGTTGCGCGCTGTCAAGCCGCCCGGCCACATGCCCGTCCCACAGGGTATCCAGCGCGAGGATGCGGATTTCCCCCACCCGCGCCTGATAATTCAGAAACGGCCCCGCCCCGAACGGCAAGGTATCGCCAAAAGCTGCGCGCAGGCCGGGGCGCGCATCGTGATTGCCGGGCACGACGAAAATCGGCACGTCAATCGGCGACAGGATATCCTGCAACAGCGCGTAATCCTCTGCCGACCCACCGTCCGTCAGATCGCCGGTGAACATCACCGCGTCAATCCGGGGCGCGAAACCAGCGACATCGGCCACCACCTTGCGCGCCGCATCCGCCGCATCCGCGCGCACCACCGAGGTTTCCGGCGCCTTGGCGAAAACGTGGAAATCAGAGATATGGGCGATCAGCATTCTGCGCTCCGGCTCATTTGATGCCTGCGCGCATGAAGTTCGCGACAAACTGGCGCTGAAACAGGATGAACGCGATGATCAGCGGCGCGGTTGTCATCAGCGTCGCGGCATTGACCAGCGACCATTCCACACCGCTGTCGACCGTGGCGAAAACGCTCAGGCCCACCGTCAGCGGGCGCACTTCGGGGGAGTTGGTGACGATCAGTGGCCATAGGAAGTTATTCCAGTGAAAGCTGACAGAGACCAGCGAATAGGCCAGATAAACCGGCCACGCGAGGGGTACATAAATGTTCCATAGGATGCGCCATGCACTTGCCCCTTCGATCTGGGCCGCTTCATCCAGTGACTTGGGCACGGTCATAAAGGTCTGGCGCAACAGAAAAATACCAAAGGCCGATGTCAGGTAAGGCAGCGCAATGCCGATGATCGTATCCGTAAGGCCCACGCGCGACAGGATCAGATAGTTTTCGACAATCAGAATTTCGGGCGAGATCAACAACTGCACCATGATGAGCGCAAACAAAATCCCGGCCCAACGGAAGCGGTAGCGCACAAAGGCATAGGCGACGAGCGTGCACAGGATCAGGTTTGCGACCAGAACGATGGTGATCAGGATCAGGGTGTTGGCGAAATACATCGCAAAGGGCGCCGCATGCCAAGCCTCAATGAAATTGACAATTGTCCAGGGCGCGTCCCATTGGAAATTGGCCGCATAGCGTTCGTCGTGAAAGGCCGTCCAGACCGAATAGATGAATGGCAGCCCCCAAAGGGCGGCCGCGACAGATGTCAGCGTGCCCAGCAGAATTTTATTCAGACCCCGGTTCATTGGTAATGCGCCTTTCGGTTCAGCACCCAGAACTGGATGATCGCAAGAAAGCCCAGCAGCACCACCATCAGAACAGTCAGCGTCGCGCCGTAAGCGAAATCGCGTTGCCGGAAGGTAACCTCGTAGATGTAGTAGAGCAGCAGCGCGCTGGAATTATTCGGCCCGCCTTCGGTCATCACCACCACATGGTCAACCAGCCGGAAGGCGTTGATCAGCGCATTGACCGCCACGAAAATCGTCGTCGGGCGCAGGAGCGGCAGCACCACGTCGATGAACACGCGCACGCGGCCGGCCCCTTCGAGTTTTGCCGCATCCTTGAGGTTGGTCGGGACGGATTGAAGGGCCGCGAGGTAAAAGATCATGAACAACCCCGCTTCTTTCCAGATGGCGACGAACATCATTGAGCCCAGCGCGGTTTCCGTCTGCCCCAGAAAGTTGATCGACGGCAGGCCGAACAGCCCCAGAATTTGCGAGGCAAGCCCGATGCCGGGCGCGTAGAAAAACAGCCAGATATTGGCGACCGCGATCATCGGGAGCATCGTGGGCAAAAAGAATGACAGCCGCATGAAGGCCGTCCCCGGCAGCCGTGAATTCACCAAAAGCGCCATGCCAATCGCCAACCCGATGGCCAGTGGCACCGTGCCGACCGCGTAAATCGTGCTGTTGATCAACACCTGCATCAGGCGGTCGTCTTCGAGCATCGCCTGATAATTGTCGGCCCCGACAAAGCGCGAAGGGCGGCGCGAACTTGCGTTATTCCAGAACGAATTTATCAGCGCCATGATGGCCGGATAATGGGTGAACGCCACCAAAATGGCACAAGGGATCACCAGCATGATAATGGCTGGCCCTGTGGTCAGTTTTTTATTCATGTGACTTTACCTTGATGCCGGATGAATGCGCGCGCGCCCCGCGCCAATGACACGCGGGGCGCGCGCGATGGCTTAGTTATATTCGCCAAGCACGTCATCCGCGCCTTCTTGCGCCTTCTTCAGTGCTTCGGCGGGTTCAGCGTTGCCAGTGACGACGCTTTCGATGGCATCCACCAGATATTGCGTGACCTTAGCGCGCTGGAAGGTGGCGAACTCACGCTCGGCATAGGGCAGTTGTTCAAGGGCGACCAGCGCCTGCGGCAAACGCTCAACGTAGGCTTTCATCTCAGGCGTTTCCCATGTGTCTGGGCGCGGAGCGACATACCCTGTTGCGATGCTCCACTTGGCAGCACTGGCGGGGGAGGACATGAATTTGATGAAATCAAGCGCGGCTGCGCGTTCCTCATCTGTGGTGTCCTGGAAGATATAGAAGTTGCCGCCGCCGATGGGCGCGCCCGGCCCGTCACCACCGGGCAGGAACCCGACGCCCCAATCAAATTCGGCGTTTTCCTCGATGAAGGCGAGGTTCCCTGTCGAGGTCCAGATTGATGCCGTCTGCCCTTCGAGGAAAGCCTTGGGCGTGTCGCCCCAGCTGATGCCACCGGGGGCCATCACGCCCTCATTGGCCAGATCCAGCAAAAACTCAAGCGAGGCGACGGTCGCGGGCGTATCCATGCGCGCCTCGGTTCCGGTATCGGTTGTCAGAACATCGCCTTTGGACACAACCAGACCACCAAAGAGCCACGCGCCACCAAGGCCCAGCGTCGGAATGCGCGTGCCCCATTGGGTGACGTTGCCATTGTCGTCCTTGACGGTCAGCTTCTTGCCGACCTCAATCATTTCGTCCCATGTGGTGGGCGGCGCTTCCGGGTCGAGGCCCGCCGCACGAAACGCGTCCTTGTTATAGTAGAACACCGGGGTCGAGCGCTGGAAAGGAATGGCATAGGTTTTCCCCTCAAACTGCGAATCCTTCATGAAACTGGGGTAAAACCCGTCGATCCATGCCTTGTCTTCATCGGATGTGGCGATATCCGAGATCGGCAAAATGACGTCTTCCTCGACCAACGTGAACAGATCAATCGACAACAGAACCGCCACTTGCGGTGGGTCACCGGCATTTGCAGCCGTCAGGGCCTTGGTTGTCGTTTCCTCATAGTTGCCGGCATAGATGGCTTTGACCGTGTGCTGCGGGTTCATCGCGGCCCATTCATCGGTCAACTCCTGAATTGTGGCCACAGCCGGGGCGTTGACTCCAACCGGAAAATAGAACTCTAGGTCGGCAGCACTCAGGGCCGTGGCCCCCATCAATGCGGCGATGCCAAATGGGATCGCTGTCTTTGTTTTAAAGGTCATTTTTCGTTCTCCTCCTGCAAGTATTAAACGGCACGTGGTACACCGTTGCGTTATGGGTCAGGCGCAATGCGCTGGCCGGTCGATTTCGAAAACAAATGGGTTTCGGCGCGGGTCCAGCCCACGGTGATTTCATCGCCCTGGGCAGGCACGTCCTGCCCCGCATAGGACAGGATGAAGGGCGATCCGGAGGGCGACATCAGGTGCACGAGAAACACACTGCCCTCATATTCGACGCTCGCCACATGGCAGGTCACGGACAATGCCATCCCCTGCCCCGGCACGGTCATGGCTTCGGGCCGCACACCGATCAAAACATCCGCCACATCCAGACCCGCCCCGATATCGCCGTTAAGTGCAACGTCAGATGCAGGCAGCAGGTTCATCGGCGGTGTTCCGATGAACCCGGCGGCAAAGACGGTCGCAGGCGCGTCGTATAGCTCTTTGGGGGTGCCGATCTGTTCGGCCCGCCCCGCGTTCATCAAAACCACCGTGTCCGACATCGACAAAGCTTCGCTTTGATCGTGGGTGACATAAACGATGGTGATGCCCAACTTTTTGTTCAGCGCCCTGATTTCGCTGCGAATTTCCACCCGCAACTTGGCATCCAGATTCGAGAGTGGCTCATCCATCAGGACCAACGGACGCTCAGACACCAAGACCCGCGCCAAGGCGACACGCTGTTGCTGCCCGCCCGAAAGCTGCGCAGGTTTACGCTCCAGCAGCGGCCCAAGCGCCATCAGATCAGCGACCCGTGCGACCGACGCGATACGCGTGGCTTTGGCCACTTTACGCACCTTGAGACCGTAGGCGATATTGTCGCGCACGGTCATATGCGGAAACAGCGCGTAGTTTTGAAACACCATCCCTATGTTGCGCTGATCGGCGGGCTGTTGGGTGACCTCCTTGCCCTCGATCAGGATATTGCCGTCACTGACCTCATCAAGACCCGAGATCAGCCGCAAGGCCGTGCTTTTTCCACAGCCCGACGGCCCCAGCAGCGTCAGGAACCCACCCGGCGCAATATTGAAATCGACGCCCCTCAAAACCTCTGTCTGACCCCAGGTTTTGCGCAGGTTTTGTACATCAAGCGAGACGCCGGTTTGTGTCATACCAAGACAAGCTCCAGATCGGCGTCTTTGACATCGGCGATCGTGCCTGCATCAAGTTCGCGGTTGGTAATGATGCCCGTTATCTGATCGAAACATGACGTGCGCATGAAGGCATTGGGTTTGAACTTGCTGGCATCCGCGATGACAAAGCAGCGGCGGGTATTGAGGATGACCTCTTTTTGAACCTGCGCGTAAACTTCGCTGGCGACGCTGATGGACCGTTTGGGAACATCTACCGCCGAGCAGCACAAAAAGGCGATATCAAAAGACAAGGACCGCAAGGCCGATATCGCCAAGGTTCCCGCGAATGAATCGTTCACCGGCTCGTAGGAGCCTCCGATCATGTAGAAATTCACGATCCCCTGCGCTTGCAACTGATTGGCCACGCCCAGCGAAGTCGTGACATAGGTACAGCGTGATTTTTTATGGGCATGGGCCGCCACGGCATGCGCAGTTGTGCCTGCATCCAGAAACACCACCTCATCGTCAGAGAGCATTTCGATTGCAGCCTCGCCGATCCGTCGCTTTTCTGCCGCGCCGACAGCTTTGCGCTCTTCATTCGGCAGATCGACCCGGACGTTGGCGTTCATCAAAACGCCGCCATGTGTCCGCACAACAATGCCTTCATCGTCCAGCGTCTTGAGATCCCGTCGAATTGTTGCCTCTGATACACCGAATTGCAGACCAAGATCACGAATGCCCATGGCGCCACGCGCTCTGACCAGCTCCGCAATTTTGCGCCGTCGCACGGCTGCGAGATCAAAATTTTCTGACATCTACCCCCCCAGCAGACCGGCGCTCGCACCAAGGCTAACGCTCACATCCAATCACATATGGACATAAATGTGCATAACTGATCACAACACGCCGGGCAACACATTTCTTGATGACGCCTTAGCTGACCCGCGCCCTGCGGATTGCCCGCAGGGCGGCCAACAAAGACGTCCTCGCACTAGCCCTACGTTGGGCAAACGACTTTTCTTGCTAAAAACGCGCTGTCAGATACCGCCGGAGGTCTCGAAGAGCTGCACTTTCAATTCAAGCCAAGCCTCTGCATGGCAGTGCTCGATGGCTTGTAAATTTGCGTGCGTCGCGCTTTGTCCCAGAACCGCGGCTGATCCGCTGAGTTTGTGCGCTTTACTGCGAGCTTCGTCCGTCAAAGCGGCCAAGCCTTCAAGCTCTGCATGCAATTCATCCAGCTCGGCTCTGAATGATTTCAGGGCCTCTTGATACTTGACCGCGCCAAACCGCGCCTTGAAATCCGCACCGTTAGTTTCCGACGCCGAAATAGGAGCGTTGCCTTGATCCCGTGCCAACACTGACGCCAGTTTGGCCTGAATTTCTCTTGGGTGAACGGGCTTTACCAAAAGGTCAAGAAATGACGCCTGCATGATCGCATGATGGTCTTTGGGCGCAGCATGGGCCGTTACCGCGATGGCGGGCAGATTGCGCCAGTCCACCTTGAGTTGACGTATGCGGTTCAGGGTTTCGATCCCGTCTATCCCCGGCATGCTGATGTCCAGAAAGACAATATCAAAAGGTTTTTCCGATATGAGGTTTATCGCCTCAATCCCGTCGGCGGCCTCTTCCACGCACAGCCCGGCTTCCTGCAGCATTTCACAAAGGATCATCCTGTTGATTTCGTTGTCATCCACAACGAGGGCGCGATGTTCCTGCGATAGGTTTCTTTGCGTTTTAACCGAGTGTTGTGTCCCTGTGCGGGTCTCAAACGGTACGGCGGGCAATGGGATGCGCAAGGTAAACAAGCTGCCCTCGCCCAGCAGGCTGTCCGCTTCGATTGTGCCCCCCATGATCTCGACGAGGCGTTTGGTAATCGCAAGGCCCAGCCCGGTACCCGCGTTCTGACGGGAGTAGGCCGTGTCGATGGTTACAAACTCGTCAAATATCCGGTCCATGTTTTCCGGTGCAATACCAACGCCAGTGTCCGAAACGCGAATTTCCACAAGATCGCCGCCGTTCAACCGCTCAGCCTCAACCGAGATTTCACCGCTCGCCGTGAACTTGATGGCGTTGCCGAGAAGATTGACCAGGCACTGTTGCAGCGAACGTTTGGCACCGGTGACGCTTGCCAGACCCTCCGACAGACAGGTGAACGACAAGCTGTTGCCCCGCGCCTCGGCATTGGCCATGAGGCTGTCTGTCACTTGCCGCAACAAGTCCGTGATGTCGAAGATCACCTTTTCTCGGGGCGACGTCTCTTTTTCAAGGCTGGACAGATCAAGCACATCATTTACGTGTGACAATAGCAATTCACCAGACACGGAAATCGAATTCAAGAGCCGCTTGTGACGGTCATCAAAGCTGTCCTTGTCGAGCAAAGCGAGAGATCCCAGAATGCCATTGAGCGGCGTTCGCATCTCGTGACTCATGACGGTCAAGAGGTTGGACTTGGCCCTTTCGCCCTCCTGTGCTTTGTCTCGGGCGGCGCGCAATTGCGCCTCTGCCTCCAACTCCCCGGTAATGTCTCGCAGAAAGGATACGAATACCCGTTCACCGTTTACTTCGGAAAGCGAGATAGACAGTTCAACCGGGAAAACCGCGCCGGATTTTCGCAACGCTTCCAATCGGACGCGACCTGCGCCGACGATCTTTTGGTGACCTGTCTCAAGAAAACGCGCCATCCCCTTGCGGTGCATGTCGCGCATGTGTTGCGGTACGATCATCTCGGCCATATCACCGCCCAAGGCTTCGGCACGCGTGTAGCCAAAAACTGTTTCCGCCGCACCGTTGAAGTCTATGATCGAGCCGTCTGTGTCCACAACCAGTACAGCATCAAGTGACGAGGCAATCGCGGCTTCAAAGCGGGATCGCAACACCTCGCTCTCGTGCGCAACTTGCTGTCCCTTGCGGTGCAACTTGAGCAGCGTTGCAAGCGCAAACAAAAGAAACACGATCAATCCAAAGATTGAAGCCGCCAGTTTCACAAGCGTCTGCGAGAATGCCGCACGTCGCTCTGCATCTTCCCTCGCGAAAACCTGTATGCCCGCCAACGACAGGTCCCTGACCTGAGGCCGCAATTCCTCTACCCGGCGCTGGATATCGGGAAGCGCGGCACGCAGGCCCGCATCAGGGCCGTCAACAATCGGCGTTATGCTGTTGATAAAGTCGGTGATCGCTGCCAACCCGATCTGCGCATCCGGGTCCTTTTTTATGACCTTGTAAAATGCGCTTTGCGTCAGCATTCTGACACGGCTGTAATAGATGTCATACCGCTTGCGAAAACTGGAAAGATCGCTGTCATGGCCATGAACCGCGTCATGGGTTGCACTGTCGAGATTGAGCGTCTCAATCTCAAGCTGCGACATGTTCCAACTGATGTCGTCATGGCGCGCCGTGGACAGGGCATCAAGATCGCCCACGACAGTGCGTCCCAGGTAGGTGATGAAGGTAACACCAACCACCAGAAAACACGCAAAGAATATGACGGAAATCCGACCCATCACAGGCGGCTGAGAACGGTTAGCTGTGACATCGTCAGTCTACTTTTCTGTGATGACCTCAATCCGGTCGAGTTGCCAGATACTACGTGAATAATACTCTTCAGACTTATAAATTTCGTTACCATCAAACGGATATATGATCCACAAGGGGCCTTTATTTCGGATCGACATTTCCGATCCATTTTGCGCATAGGCCACCACCGCCCCCCCCGCGACTGCATCAGCCATGGGAATAGACACAGCATAATCATTCAGCGCGACAGCCCGGATTGAACTTCCCGTCGCGCCCACATGCGCCAACAGATCGACCAGAGAGACACCTTCAAAGGTCTGAGTGCCGGTCGTCCAGATTGTCGTTGTTTCGATACGGGCAGCGGGCAACTGCCTGAGAGATGCCATGTCGAAAGTCCACGCCTCCCCTTCAGCTGGCTGTGCAACCGCACCGGTGACGGTCAGAATCGTCTCATCCGCCAAAACCGGCGCGGCAAGTGACATAAAGAAAATGAGCGCCGCGTGGCGAAGAGGGGCAAACATGATGATTTCTCCTTAGAGGGACAGGTTCGTGCAGTATTCCTATCGCATGATCGCGCTTCACCGATCTTGCGCAGGGGTTCAGCCCGCTATACTTTGGTATAGTTTAAATAAACTAAAGCACGTTAACACCTTGCTGGGCGCTATGCCTTAAGACATCGAGGTGACATGATGACAGGGGCGGTGCAAAAAGAAATAATCCCGACGCATCGATCCCGCGCGCGTGCGCTATGTGATGTATACGGTCAAAGAACTTAGCAGGTAACGGTAATGCGGATATTGTTGGCAGATGATCACGGGCTGGTCCGCGACACGATCTCGGCCTATCTGGAGGCGGAAGGGCGCGCGGCTGTAATCGCCGTTGAAGACTATGCCGAAGCGATGAAGGTGCTGAGCAACAAGGGACCCTTCGATCTGGTTCTTCTGGATTTCGGCATGCCCGGCATGAATGGGCTGGATGGTTTGTCCGATGCGATCAAGAAGCATCCAAATCAGTCGTTTGCGATCCTGAGCGGCACCGCCCCGAACCGAATTGCACAACAGGCGGTCGAGCGTGGCGCCATCGGATATCTGCCCAAATCAATGGGCGCAAAATCACTGGTCAATGCGGTGCGGTTTATGATTGCCGGGGAAACTTATGTACCGGCCTCCCTTATGGGAGAGAGCGGCGAGACGCCCGAAACCGAGTTTAGCAGGAAACTGAGCCAGCGGGAAAGACAGGTATTGAGCGGGTTGTGCGCCGGCAAATCAAACAAGGAGATCGCGCGCGATCTGGATCTGCAGGAAGTCACGATCAAGTTGCATGTGCGCACCCTGTGCAAAAAGCTCGACGCAAAGAACCGCACGCAGGCCGCCATGATTGCGCGCAACGCAGGGTTTGAATAAGCCGCCTTCCTGATGGACGAAACTGTCAAACTGCACCTATCCTTTTGGTCATAGTGCACCTCTTTTTTGTGCGTGACCCATCCCTCCGCATGCGGGTGCTGGCCGTCTTGGATCGCTAGATAACATCTCAATTGAAGTTAAGTGACCAGTGATGGAGTCGACGATGAATACCCCCGAGCGCCCAAAAGGCGGCAGTTCCTTTTTGATTGCAAACTGCGTTTTGCTGCTTTGCACTATCACGGTGGCTTTTGTCGCAAGTCTGTTCGTGATCTCGCAAGCTTCTGCCGTGACGCATGTCCAAGCCCCCGTGCCGCCGCTGGTAAAGCTGGACGATCAGATTGCCCATCTTTTGCACGCGGCAAAGAATGAGCTTGTTGAAAAAGACAAGGCCCTCGAAGCGCTGCGCGATGAGCTCAACAATGGGTATGTCGTTGCAAAAGACATCGACGTCACCGAAAGCGATCAAGCCTATTGGCTGTCAGAACCAAAGTTGATGTTGGGCGTGAACCGTCTTTCGGGCGGCAGTCTCCTGATCAGCTTCGCCGATCAGCAGGAGATCATCTCCATCGGTCAGCGCATCGACTTCAAGGTTGACGGCTGCGACTGTTTCCTGCTCCTGAAGTCGAGCACCTTTGGCCATGCCAGCTTTCGATATGCCTGTACTCCGGCCACGCAGGAACCGGTCCGCGATGTGCGAAACACATTCATCGACGCAAAGCTGAACTGAACCTTGACCGGTCCTTTAGAGCGTCTGACGAAATACCAGAAACATGAAGTATCACGTAACGCGTTGAAATCCTTGATTTCAGGCAGCGCTACGTGATTCAGCTTTTTCGCATGACGCTTTAGGCTGCGAGCAACGCGCGTTTCAAAAACCAGACCCTGCATGAATGCATCCGCTTGCGGTTGGAAAACCTGTGGGCTGTGGATATAGATGCAAAGGGCTGGAAACGGAGCGAAGAGCATGCAGACATTTCATTTAATCCGACACGCGCAATCGATGCATAACGCGTTGCAGCAAGCAGGACAGCCTGATCCGATGGTGCATGACGCCGCGCTGACCGAACTGGGTCTGGAACAGGCGCAGCGGCTGGGGACCGAGATCGCGGAGGCACCGGCCTTTGATCTCGTCGTGGTCACGCCCTTCACCCGCGCCTTGCAAACTGCCTTGCGGGTCTTTGGCCAGAGCACGGCCCCGCGCATGATCCTTGATCTGCACCGCGAATATCTGGAAAACTATTGTGACGTGGGCCGCAGCCCCGACCACCTTGGCAAGCTCTTTCCGATGTTCGACTTTGCGCACCTGAGTGACCCTTGGTGGTATGTGGATCACACCTCGGATGCCGTTTACGAAAAAGAGCCTGCATCGATTTCAGCTCAGCGGGTGGAAGATTTCAGCGCATGGCTCAAAGCGAGACCGGAACAAACCATTGGCGTCGTCGGCCATGGCACGTTTCTGCATGCTTTGACCGGCCAAAGGTTCGACAACGCGGAACGCCTGATCACCAGTCTCTGAACCCGTTCTCAGTAGCGGGCAGCAGGTGAAGCCCCGCCCGGTATGTTTCCAATCGACAGTTTTTACCCCAGCTCAATTCCGGCCGCCTCCTGATCCGGCAACAGGGTTTTGACCTCACCCATCGCGAGGTCAAATCTCACTGCGGTTGTCGCGCCGAGGAAGGAAACCGTTGCCACGGTCGCACGAAATCCTTGCCTGGGCAGGCGCAAGATGACGGAGACATCGCCGCCCGGCATGTCCTGACTGTGCTGAAATCCGGCATCATTGAGCGAGGCATCCGCCCCGCTTCAATTACCCTCAAGCACGACCCGCTCCATCCACTTGGCGCGAAACGATCATCACCGACAGGATTAGGATCAACAGCCCAAAGATCAGCACCGTCGCCAGCGCCGTTAGCCCGGCCTCAAAACTGCGCGGTAGTTTCAGGAAGGGCCCCTACGCAGGATTACCTGTGAGCGTTGTGAACCCTTTGGTGCCTAGAATGATCCGGCTTGCGATAAACATCAGCCCGACCAGCACCAGCAGGACAACACTTTAGACTGAGGCCTCGGGCGGCGAATATCACCCGGTCAATTGGGTGCGTTGGCCCAGCAGCGCCAGCGTAAAGCCCAGCATCGTCGCCCCGGGTGCCACGATCAACGCAAACAGAAGGGTCGAGGGCAAGGCGCCACTGCCCCAGATTATGATCCCGACGGCGCATCCCGGAACCGGCGCGTGTATAGGTCGCCATCAGCTTCTTGACGCAGGGCCGCCCATATATAAAGCGCGGCCAATTGATTTACCTTGCCCGCACAGATACCGTCACATCTCATGCACAATCAGCTGCGGAACGCTGCGCAGGCCATGCTTTTTCTGGCAGTTCAATCTGAACGAACACGGCGGTTGCCTGGCTCCGACATTCGCAAGTACTGCGGAAAGGAACGACAAATGAAACTGAAAGCACTCTCCCTTGTTTTCGCAGTATGCGCCTCAAGCGCGGCCGCCGACCTGATTGTCATTAACGACCGATACGTGGTTCCAAAAGAGGATGTGCGCGGATATTTCTACCGTGACCGCGACAGTTTGACGGTTTTTGACATCCGCTGGAGCGACTGGTCGACGCAATACAGATGCGCGGACGAATACGACCGCGCCAGCGTGACAGCGGCGTCGCTGAACCTTGTCGTGCAGATGAAAGACGCCCTGTCCCTCGACTTCGGAGAGTTTCTGGAAAGCGAAGGATTCACCGATTGCCGCAAGTTTTGACGAAACCGTTAAGGCCGATTTGAAGTGCGGGGATCGTCCTGAAATGAGCGACGAGGATGCCGTTCAGAAGCGGCACTTGATACCGGTTTTCTCTAGCGGGTGAGATGTTTGCAGCCGGGCAAGCGTTTTTACAGCCCGGTTTTCGTTTCATGAAGCCACACGGCAGATGATTACACGTCGCCCAGAATAGCTGCCAGATCATCCTGAGGTTCCTGACGCGCCTCCATGTTGAGGCCCGCCTGAATGTGCGTGAGGTGCGATATCAACAGTTGTTCGGCCAGTTCCGGGTTCTGTGACCGGATCGCCTCGAGGATGTTACTGTGTTCGTCATCCGGGCAACTGACTTTTTCTGATGACCCGAACAGGCCGACGATCAGTGACGTTCTTGTGACAAGCTCGCGCATCATGCGAAACACGAATTTGTTGCCGGTCGCCTCGGCCAGCTTTGTGTGGAATTCACCTGACAACCGAATGACTTCGGTACGCTGTTTTTGCGCGCGGGCCTTGTCCTCCAGAGCGATATGTTGGGTGAGCAGCGTCAGATCAATATCACCGGCGTTTTGTGCCAGTTGACGCACCAAGGGCGGTTCGATCAGCAGCCGGGCCGCGAAAACGTCGTTCGCCTCGGATTTATCCGGACAGGCGACATAGGCCCCTCGATTTGACTGCAGCTCTATAAGGCCCTGACTCGACAGCAGCAAAAGCGCCCGTCGGACCCGCATCCGCCCTACCCCAAAAGTTTCACACAAGCGCGCTTCGCTCAACTTTGTGTTCGGGGCCAGCCGTTGCTCCATCACTGCTTTGTAGATGCGCTCAACGATGAAATTCTCATCCGTTCCCGACTTAGGGTCTGATGTTGCACCGCTTTTCTGTTGCGGGCTGGAGGACACAGGATCACTTTCGAGACGCATTCTTTTTACCACTTCGGCTGCTCGCCAACGCTTAAACCTTCATCATTGTTAGGCCAAGCATCAGAACTTGTCGACAGATTTGACAAAAGTGTTGACAATTATTGTTAACAATCGTGAAGTGACGCTGCGGCACGCGTGGAGTTTCCATTCAACTGCCGGCCAAGAACGGCGTGGATCACGCCAAGTTAGATTTCAACGGGAGTTAAGAATGCAACGAAGATCACTAATGAAGGCAGCTGCGACAGCTGCAACTCTGGCAGTATTTGGTGCAACCACAGCCGCGGCCGAGAATCCGGTTTTGAAAATCGGCTTTGTGGGCGTGACCAGTGGCCCAGCTGCTGCATGGGGTATTTCCAACCAACGCTCAATGGAGGCCCGCGCTGCCTGGATCAACGAGACCGGCGGCTACACGATTGGTGATACCACCTACGATATCGAGATCGTGTCGTTTGATGACCAGAAAGACCCCAAGCGCGCCATCGCGGGCATGGAAAAAATGGCCCAAGAGGGTATTCACTATGTCGTTGGGCCAAACGTTGATGATGGCGCGGCCGCTGTTCGCCCCGTCGCCGAAGCAAACGACATCATGTATTTTCCATATGCGTTCCCGAAGGAGTTGTATTCCGCGCCTGCGTCAAACGCCGTGCTGGGTATGATCGCCAACTATCAATCAGGTCCCGCGATTTATAAGCACCTGATGGAGAACGAAGGCGTCAAAACGGTTGCTTTCATTGCCGCCAATGAATCTGATCCACTGAGCCAGCGCGAAAGTGGCGTAGCTGCAGCAAAAGAGCTGGGTCTCGAAGTCGTTTCTGACAACGTCACCTATCAGGTGGACACCACAGACTTCACACCTGTGCTGACGCCGATCCTGCGTGCCCGCCCTGACCTGCTTGTGCTGTCGGGTGTGTCGCCTGCCAACGCGCCACAGCTCATCCGCTCCGCACGTGAGTTGGGTTTTCAAGGCATGATCTCGACCGAAACCGCACAGGATGCAGGCGTTCTGGCCGAAGGTGCCGGTGATCTGGCCAATGGCTTTATCTCGGTAGGTGGCGCGTCCACACCAGAGCTGGCGTCCCCGATGATGAATGAATTCGTCGAGCGCTACACAACCATGTTTGGTGAGTACAACGACGAATCCAACACCAAGGTCTACGCGCTTGAGTATATCCTTGAGACACTCAAAGCCACGCCCGGCGCCATTGAAGATGTGGCTGCATTTCAGGCGTCCATGGACGATTTCTCAGCGCCAAACCCCTATATGAACGGCGACGAGCAACTGACCTATGTGGGCATGACCTCCTTCGGTCAAAAGCGTCAGATCGCTGTGCCCCTTGTTGTCAACGTCTATCAGAACGGTGCGTTTGCAACGATGTTCATCGCGCGCGTCGACTAAACCATCACTCACGATACACTGCTTCCGGCATTGCCCGGAAGCAGTTCCCACCCGACGGATCGTTCGGGGTTAACCACAGAAAGAAAGTGCTCATGGAACAGGTAATGGCCAATGGGGTCTATCTGGGATCTCAGTATGCGATGATCGCACTCGGATTGACCCTGATTTTCGCCTTGATGAATGTTCTCAACTTTGCCCATGGGCAGATGTATGTCATCGGCGGGTTCGTCACATATACATTTTACGGACAATGGGGCGTGCCGTTTGTACTGGCCCTGTTCATGTCCTGCATGACGCTGGCTATCATCGGCGCGCTGATTGAACGATACCTATTCGCCCCGGTGATCAAGGGCTCTGCGCGGGAAGAAAGCACGATGCTGCTCGCGGCGGGTATCGCGTTTTTGCTGGATGCGCTGATACTGTTGATCTTTGGCGAAAAGCAACGCGGTGTTCCCAAGATCGTCGACGGAGTCTTCAACTGGGATTTCCGCCTGATCATGCCCTATGACCGTATATTGATCTGCGTGCTCGCCATTCTCTCAATCGTCGCCTTCATCGCCCTGATGCAATATTCCAAGACGGGCCGCGCGCTGCGAGCGCTGGCGCAAGACCGCACAGCCGCGCAATTGATGGGCGTCAATGTTGACCGCTATTCGATGATCGGTTTCGCGCTTGGTGCCATGCTGGCGGGACTGGTCGGTGGCTTGCTGGTCACGATCACCGGCGTCAACCTTGGCATGGGCGGTCCGACCTCGATCAAAGCCTTCATGATGGTGATGATTGGGGGCGCTGGTGTGATTTCGGGTGCGATCTGGGGCGGGTTCATCCTCGGCTTCATGGAAGCCTTCGGCCTCGCTTACCTGTCGCAATACGGTGACATCACATATCTGCTGATCTTTGTATCGCTGATGATTTTCCTCGCGATCCGGCCTCAGGGCCTGATGGGCAAACCCTGGGGGTGATGGCGTCATGAACTTTTCAAAAATCCAAATCCTCGGCGTTCTGGCCTTTCTGGCTGTGGTCTTCGTGGGCATCCCCATCTTCATCGCAGCAACGGGCCGGTGGGACTTTTACTTCACGCTGACCTCTGTCGCGCTGCTGGCGATTGCAAGTGCGGGCGTCTGGCTGACCTTCTATATCGGCCGGATCAACATCGGACAGGGCGCATTTGCGCTGGTCGGGGCCTATGTCTCTGCGATCCTCGTGGTCAAGGCGGGGTGGTCCTTTTGGATCTCGCTGCCAGCGGCAGGGCTCTTCGCGGCCTTGGTTGCGGTTCTGATTGGCCTGCCGATCCTGCGCCTGCGGGGGGTCTATTTTGCGATGATCACCTTGGTGTTGACGCAGGTGGCGACGTTGACTGCACTGGCCCTGCCCATCACGAACGGGGCCAAGGGCATCACCAATATCCCCCTGCCCGGCGCGATCTCGGTCTTTGGCATTCCGCTGGTTCCTGATTTCGCCACGTTGGAAAACTCCCGGATGGCGTTCTATTTCACGGCAGTCATCCTGATGGTCATCACTTACGCCGCACTTTACCGGCTCGTGAACTCGCGTCTGGGGCACCTGTGTCGCTCCATGCAGCAGAACGAGGAGCTGGCCAGCTCCATCGGGGTGAACATCACCTACATCCGCATCCTGATCTTTGCGATCTCCAGCTTCTTCGGGGGCGTGGGGGGCGCGATGTTCGGGTCGATCTCGCAGTCGGTCTACCCTGCGACCTTCGTGGTCAAGGACTCGGTTGATTTCATGCTGAACTGCTTCCTCGGCGGCCTGGGCTTTGTCTTTGGCCCCATGCTCGGGACACTGGTTCTCTATTTCGGCTGGGACCTGCTGTTTGAATTCGGAAAGTATCAGATGCTGATCTATGCAACGCTGCTGATCCTGATCATCCGGTTTCTGCCAAACGGGTTGCTGAGCCTTCGTTTCGGTAAAGGAGGTGGCAAATGAGCGCGCTTCTTCAGGTCAAGGACGTCACCAAGAAATACGGCGGCCTGATCGCCAACAACGCGATCAGCTTCGATGTGGCGGAAAACGAAATCCTGTCGGTGATCGGGCCAAACGGGGCTGGCAAATCAACCCTGTTCAAGATGATATCTTCGTTCACGCCGACTTCGTCTGGCGAGGTGCTCTATCGGGGCGAGCGTATCTCCAACCTCAAACCCCATATCGTCGCACGCAAGGGCGTGGTGCGGACCTTTCAGGAAACTACGATTTTCAAAAGCATGACCGTGCGCGAAAGCGTTGTCGTGGCCCAGCACCTGCGTGCCAAGGCGTCCCTTGCGGGATACTTCTGGGGCTCGAAAGTCGCCCATGACGATATCACGGCCTTTGAGAAATACGCCGACGAACTCCTCGAATTTCTGGGAATGAGCGAGATCAGCGCCGAACAGGCCAGCAACCTGCCGCAAGGTAGTTTGCGCGCGCTTGGCATTGCAATCGGGCTTGCGACAGACCCAAAGGTCTTGTTGCTTGATGAGCCTTTCGCGGGCATGAACCATGATGAGACCATGCGCATGGTCGATCTGGTGCGCTCCGTGCGCGATGAGCGCGGCGTGACGGTCATGCTGGTCGAACACGACATGCCAGCGGTCATGACCATCTCGGACCGGATTGTCGTGTTGAACTTTGGCGAAAAGATTGCCGAGGGCACACCGTCCGAAATCCAGAACAATGAAAAAGTCATCGAGGCCTATCTGGGCAGCGCCGACGACGAAATCGGGATGTAGACCATGACAGCCATGTTGGATTTCAAAGACGTCGAACTTTACTATGACCATGTCTATGCGCTGAAAGGTGTCTCGCTGACCGTCAATCAGGGTGAAACCATCGCGTTGATCGGCGCCAATGGGGCGGGCAAATCCTCGATCCTGCGCGCCATCACGGGGCTTGCCAAACCGGCCAAAGGTTCGGTGAGTTTTGAGGGCGAGCGTGTCGATGGCACCGACCCCTCCGATATCGTGAAACGCGGCATCGCGATGGTTCCCGAAGGACGCCGTGTCTTTCCCTATATGTCGGTCAAGGACAACCTGATGATGGGGGCCTTTACGCGCAGCGATAAATCCGAAATTCAGGACACGCTCGACAGTATCCTGACCCGTTTTCCCCGCCTCAAAGAGCGGTATTCACAAGCCTCGGGAACGTTGTCCGGCGGTGAGCAGCAGATGATGGTGATCGGACGCGCCCTCATGGCAAAACCCAAGCTGTTGCTGCTGGATGAACCCAGCCTTGGCATCGCGCCCAAACTCGTGCAGGACATTGCGCGCTCGATCGTGGCAATCAACCGGGATGAAGGTGTCTCCGTGTTGCTGGTCGAACAGAACTCGCGCATGGCGCTGAGCATCTCACACCGGGCTTATGCGATGGCGACCGGTAATGTGGTGATCGAAGGCAACTCCAAGGATCTTTTGCATGATGACCGGATCAAAGCCGCATATCTTGGCGGCGAGGTCTGACTGCGCATGAAAATCCTGATTATCAATCCGAATACAACAGCCTCCATGACCAAAAAGATCGGGGTGGCGGCGCGCGCGGTTGCACGCCCGGACACCGAGATTGTCGCGACCAATTCGCAATCCGGTCCTGCCAGCATTCAGGGGTTTCTGGATGTGGCAACCTGTGTGCCGGGGCTGCTCGAAGAGATCGCGCGCCACCCGGATGTCGACGCCATCGTCATCGCCTGTTTTGACGACACCGGGCTTGACGCTGTGCGCACGCAAGTCTCCGTGCCGGTCCTTGGGATCGGCGAGGCCGCTTATCACGCCGCCAGCATGATCGCCAACAAGTTCAGCGTGATTACCACCCTGTCCCGGTCCGTACCCGGCTTGGAAAACAACCTGATGAAATACGGGCTCGCTCAGAAATGCGCGCGTGTTCGGGCAACGGATATCCCCGTGCTCAAGCTCGAAGAAGGCGATCCGGCCACACTGTACAAAATCCGCTCGGAAATCCGTGTGGCCATTGAACAGGACGGCGCAGAGGCGATCGTTCTGGGATGCGCAGGCATGGCGGACCTGATGTCAGATCTGAGCGCTGAGTTCGGCCTGCCCGTTATTGACGGGGTCGCCGCCGGCATCACCTTCGTTGAAGCTTTGGTGAACAACGGGCTCAGCACTTCGAAAATCGGCGCATACGCCAGCATGTAATCGGTATTGGCCTGCGCGTTCCGCGGCGGCCAATACCAGACCCGAAACGTCGCACCCCGACATCAAACCAAGTGCCTGTTGGGGTGTTTTATCTGACGACGTCGTCGCCAACCTCTTGAAGCGTTCGGCGTCGGATTTCGAGCGACCTCACCCCTATAACGTCTTGCTATACCGAGAATTTCTACCAGAGAGGGAGAAATTCATTGACCGTTCGACAGACCGACACCTAAGGTTAACGTCTCGGCGCGTCCGAGCAGAGACTGCTCAGGGAGGGCCTTCCCGGGCAAGCTAAGACTTTAAATTCTGGGAGGAAAAAATGGCTCATTACACATCTATCTCCGCGCTGTCTGTTGGTGCGGCACTTCTCGCGGGAACGGCGCTGCTACCCGCGTCCGCTTTTGCGCAAAACGGCATGAACACCACGAGCCTGCAGTATGAGGTCGTGCTGGAGGGGCTGAACGAGCCATGGGACATGGCCTTCCTTGATGATGGCACAATGCTGTTCACCGAGAAATGCTCGGGCCTGTCGGTGCGCCTGCCCGACGGGTCGGTCAATGCGCTCTACGGTGTGGGTGAGACCGCAGGCTATGCCTCAAATGGCGCGGACCTCTTTTGCGAAGGTCAGGCAGGCATGATGGGCGTCGCCTTCGATCCGGATTTCGCCGACAACCGCCGCATCTATGTCTATTCGACGTCGAATATGTCGGACCCGCACACCAACCGGCTGATGCGTTTCACGCTGAGTGAGGATTTCACGGCAGTTTCGGATCGAACAGACATTGTCGATGACGTGCCGTATAAAATGGCGGCTTCGGATCACCCTTTTGGCGGCCCCGGCGCACATAACGGCGGGCGTGTGCGGTTTGATGCCAATGGTCACCTTTTCCTGACCACGGGCGACACCCACAACGGTGAAGTTCCGCAAAGCCCGACGAAGATGGGCTCGAAAGTTCTGCGCATGGATACGGATGGGAACGCGATCGCTGAAAACAGCCCCCCCGACGGTTTTGACGCACGAACCTACACCTACGGCCATCGCAACGTTCAGGGGATCGCGTTTCACCCCGAAACAGGCACCGCAATCGCAGCTGAACACGGGCCATGGCATTCTGATGAGATCACGGTCCTCGAAAATGGCGGCAATGCTGGCTGGGACCCTCGGCCAAACATGGCAGGCCGTGGCGACTGCCCGGACAACTATTGCGGCTATAGCCCCAATCAGGAAACCGGTATGAACCGCTATGAACGGGCGGCCTCCATGCCAATGACGGATTTCGACACATATCCTGACGCGATGGCGCCGATCTGGAACAACAACGGCTGGTCGCAGGGCACCTCGTCGGCTGCGTTTCTGGAAGGTGAGGCCTGGGGCGACTGGGACGGCGCGATGGTCGTCGGGATCATGGGCATCGGCTTCGGCGGCACCCCCATCGGCCAACGCATCGATGTTATCATGTTCAATGACGACAACACGGATGTTGAGGACGTCACTGAGATGACCCTCCCTATGGAATCGGGACGCTTCCGCTCGGTCGTCATGGGTCCTGATGGCAGCCTTTACACGGCCATCGATGAAGGTGAGATCTACAAGCTGACACCCGGCGGGTAGTACCTCGTGTAACCATGCGGTATCGGCGCATGGTCCAAATTAAGTTGATCAACGCTTCCCCAATGTCGGAGCGTTGATCGCGCCCCCTGTAGAGTAAAAGACCGCTTCACTGCCGGGCACGGTGCGCCTTTAACGCTTGCGAACCGTCGATTTTGCAGAACTGCACGGAGGCCAAGGATGGTGCCTTTCGTGCTCGCAACGCCACTCAAGTCTTCCTTATCGAAAGCACGATCTTGCACCAACGGGGCGTTGAAGCAGGATGAGGATAAAAGCGTTCGGTTCTGCCGATCGGCTGAGTTGCTGGGCCGCTGTATCTTTGCCCAGCAGGGGCCGCTTTGTCGCACACGCTCAGGTGCCGGCGCGCCAGAACGATGGCGAGAGGGGTTTCCAGGGGACGACCCAGACCACCAACTGGGGGTTCAGCGGCACGATGGGCTGGGTCTTCAGACCTTAGGAACGCTTTGTCACGCCATATGGGTCCGTCACAGATTGGTCTGGCTTTAATCTGGGGTCAGGCGTCGTGCGCGCAAGGCTGGAGGGCCGGTCGTTGTCGCTGTCCAACTCACGCTCTGTACGCCATTTGCTCCATAGCGCGAATGCGATGGCGGCACCCAGAGTGGCAAAAGTAAGGATTGGTAATAGTCCCATTGTGTATCTCCTCTTAGCTACATCGTTGCGGTGACAACGCGCCATCCGTTCCATGGTTCCACCGCAGCACGACTATTTTTCTTGGAACGTTTTACCTGTCACTGCGTTGGTCAGCCAAGCAACCAATGGAGGATTTTCGATGAATATCAAATCAAGCAACGGAATTTTCGGAGACGACGCTGAGCGCGCTTTGCAAACTCTTATGACCCGGTTGAAGGACGTAAAGAACGGGTTTGAAAAATTGGTTTCAGAGGCGCAGGAAGACCTCGAACCTATCGCTCGCGAGTTTAAGGCGCTGCACGACAAACACATCGACAAACTGCGCGGCAAGCTGGAAGAACACGGCTACGACGTCAGCGAAGATGGCTCTTTCATGTCGCAGGTAAACGAAGCAGTGATTGCAGCGCGATCTTACTTCGGAACGGTGGATGAGAACGTGATGGCGTCGGTGCGCAATGGTGAGCAGCACGTGATCAACGCCTTCGATGACGCCATTAACAAAGTAGAAAACAGTAAGCTTTGTGACGAACTTGGCGCGATGCGCAGCGAACTGCGCGACTGTGTCGAGCGGACGCGCCATATCGGCTAAGTCTCACCAGATCACCGGGCGGTCCTCGCCCGGCACCCAACCTTGTGAACAGGTTTATCATAACTGGTGCACCTTGTTCGGGGTTGGGCCTTTCCAGCATATTTTTGAATGGTTCGCATACGTCCCCGACGTGGTGAAGGGAACATCGGTCGTTTCAATACGTTGACCGGCTGCATTAATGAAAGCCATTGAAATGATCACATCAGGATTTACGCAAAAACCGCGCGAAGTTGTAAAAACTGGAGATGACAGCGCGGCCTCGTCACTTCTGACCTACGTGCGGCGCATGACCGGATGGCATCAAGTCGCGGTGTGTACTCTGGCAGCCTTCGTTGCGCTCCTCAATCTCGCGCCGATTGAGTTACAACGCCGCATTGTGAACGAAGTGGTTGAAACACGCGATGTTTCGGTTCTGGTGCAATTCGGCATCGCCTACTCCGTGATTATCTTGATGCACCAAGCTTTCAAATACGCCTTGTGGCTTTATCAATCATGGCTCACCGAAAGCACCAACCGGTACACCCGCGCTCACCTTCTCACACTATATGGCGACAAAAGCAGCTCCGCCGAGGACGGCACTGGACGCGCTGTGTCGGTGGTGGGTGCAGAGGTTGAAAAGCTGGGTGGATTTGCAGGCGAAGCGCTTTCGGGTGCCTGCGCCAACGGTGCCATGTTGATTGGTATTGCCGCCTACATGCTCTACGTGGAGCCGCAGATTGCCGTTTTCGCACTTGCATTCCTGATCCCCCAGGTGGTGATCACGCCTTTTTTACAACGTAAACTCAACGTGTTGATCGAAGAGCGTGTCGTGCTGTTGCGCGATCTCGGGGACGGCATCTCAGGCATGAAGACAGACGCAAGCTCGGACCCTGACCATGTTGTGAACAGCATCTTTACAAATCGGATGCGGTTTTTTGTCTTAAAGTTCGCAATGAAATCCGCTTTGAATTTGCTCAACGCTTTAGGACCGTTGACCGTTTTATTGCTCGGCGGGTATCTCGCCATGCAAGGCGACGTTCAGCTTGGCGTCATTGTCGCTTTCATTTCTGGCTTCGAGAAAATCTCATCGCCACTGCGCGAGCTCATCGGGTTCTACCGGATCACGGCTCAGGCGAATGTGCAGCACCGTATGATCGCTAAGTGGATGGCGTCGTAAATCATTATGGGCTCCCTCAATCCGTTGGCCGCCGAGCAAGAAATCGGTGAGCAACGCGGAGCCAAGCGTTGGATTGCGCAGTAGACGCCGAGCAATCGTGGAGTAAATTGTGGAATACTGTGAAGGAGAAGAAAGCACGTAATTCCCTCGCATCCCTTCTACTTGGATTACATCTCTGGAATACCCAAGAAAGATGGCGGAGGAGGTGGGATTCGAACCCACGGTACGCTTTCACGCACGCCGGTTTTCAAGACCGGTGCATTCGACCACTCTGCCACTCCTCCGGTGGCACCCTCCTAGTGGGTGATAACCGATTCTGAAACCATGAATTTTCATTGCTGACGGATCGGGGATTATTGCCAGTTTGCCCTGTTTCACCTTCCCAGAGCGTTGATCCCAAGCTAAGTTAGCCCAAAGACCCTGTTCAAATCGGGGCGATGAGGTAACTCGCCCGTGCGGCAATCAGGCTAGGACAGCAAAATGAGCATATCTCAATTCCCTCCTTTTATGGCGATTTGCGGCCTCAGACTTCCCGCTATGATTGCGCTCAGCGTTTTATTGTCTGGCTGTGACGACGCAGGTTCCTTCGATGTGCAAAGTGTTTTCAAGGCTGGTCAGGATGAGGCGAACACCACCCCTGAACCCACTGCGAATACAGACTTCACAGAAAAAGATGTTGAAGCCCCCGAAGTCTTTTCGGCTCAAGAGGCCGGTTTGTGGGATGGGCGTCCGTCGTTGGGCGGCGTATGGGTCGCGCACCCGGATGTCGCGGAGCCTGAACGCGTGTTGATCCGCAATCAGGTGAATGGGCAATCGGTCGTGGGCGCGCTATTTCGCAGGGAACGTGACATACCGGGCCCGCGCTTGCAGTTGTCGTCTGACGCAGCCGAAGCGCTCGGCGTACTGGCAGGCGCACCGGTTGAGTTGAATGTCGTGGCCTTGCGCAAAGAAAAAGTTGCCGTATCCCCACCCGAACCGCAAACACCACAAACCGAAGAGACGATCACCGAGACGCTGGACCCGATCGCAGTCGCCAGTGCCGCCATTGACGCAGCCGAACCGGTACAATCCAGCTTGCCTGTATCGTCGCTCGACAAACCCTATGTTCAGGTTGGCATCTTCAGCGTCGAGACAAACGCAGAGCGTGTCGCACAACAAATGCGCAGCGCTGGAATGGTGTCATCCGTGCGCGCACAGGAATCCAGCAGTAAAGCGTTTTGGCGGGTGTTGGTCGGGCCGGCCAGCACGGCATCAGAGCGCAAAAAACTGCTCGCACAAATCAAGGCAGAAGGCTATTCAGACGCCTATGCCGTAACAAATTGATCCGTCAGCGAGGAAAAAATATGTTTCGTATCGTTCTTGCCGCTTTTGTTCTGGTCGCATCAACATTGAGCGCAGCCGCCTTTGAAACCAGAGCCGGTGCTGCCTTTGTGATGGATCAGACGACCGGCACCGTGCTGCTCAATAAGAATGCCGACGCGCCCTTGCCGCCGGCCTCCATGTCGAAATTGATGACGCTTTACATGGCATTCGAGGCCGTGCGGCGGGGCAAAGCCGACGGCGGGCTGGACCTGAATGAGCTCTTACCCGTGTCAGAACACGCACAGTCCTATGGCGGTTCCAGCATGTTCTTGCGCTCGGGCGAAACGGTCAGCGTTGAGGATTTGTTGCGCGGTATCATCGTGGTCTCCGGCAACGATGCCTGCGTGGTCATTGCCGAAGCGCTTTCCCCCGATGGAACGGAATACGGGTTTGCACGCATGATGACACAACGGGCACAGCAACTTGGCATGAACAATTCCACCTTCATCAATGCAAGCGGGTGGCCGCAAACCGGGCATGTGATGTCCATGCGCGATCTCGCCATTCTTGCAGACCGGCTGATCACCGATTTCCCTGAGTTCTACCCGATGTTTGCAGAAACCGAGTTTCCATTCGACAACCGCGTGCCCAGCAACAGCCGCAATCGCAACCCGGTCCTGACCATGGGCATTGGGGCGGACGGGCTTAAAACCGGCCACACGCAAGAGGCCGGATACGGTCTTGTCGGGTCGGCCAAGCAGGGCGACCGGCGGGTTATCTTTGTGATCACCGGGTTGGAGACTACAGCGGCGCGTGCGCAGGAAAGTCAGGCCATCGTAAACTGGGCCTTCAGACAGTTCGCCATGCGCGACATTGGCAAGGCAGGTCAGGAATTTGCCAAGGCGGACGTCTGGATGGGCAGCAGCCCACAGGTCGGGCTGGTCGCAGCCGAAGACATGAACGTGTTGATGCCCGCCCTTGCGGATCGTGAAATTGAGGCCGAGGTCGTATTTACCGGACCGATCGAGGCCCCAATTGCCAAAGGCGATCCGCTGGGAGAGCTCGTTTTCACCCCCGAGGGGTTGCCGGAAATGCGCCTGCCGCTTGTGGCCGATCAAGACGTGCCGAGTGGCGGTTTTGTCAGCCGCATGATGACAGCAGCCATGGTTCTGGTCACGACGCTGATACAGGGGCCAGAGGGGCAGTCGTGATATCGCGCGCAGGCGACACCGGACTTTTCATCACCTTTGAGGGCATCGACGGGTCGGGCAAATCCACCCAGTCCAAAAGGCTTGCCGAACACTTGCGCGTCAGGGGCCACGAGGTCGTCGAAACCCGCGAACCGGGTGGCTCTCCGGGGGCGGAGGAAATCCGCGCGCTTGTCTTGCAGGGCGATCCCGACCGCTGGTCCGCTGAAACGGAGATCCTGTTGTTTACAGCCGCACGGCGCGACCACATGGAGAGGTTGATCCTCCCGGCCCTTGCGGATGGGAAAATCGTCATATGTGACCGGTTTGCCGATAGCACGCGCATGTATCAGGGCCTCTCGCGCGGGGATTTGCGACAGGTCGTGGATACGCTGCATGATCTGATGATTGGCCGAGAGCCTGACCTCACCGTACTGATTGATATGGACCCGGCCATTGGACTGTCCCGGGCGCTATCGCGGCAAACAGCCGATGAGCGTTTTGAGGCCTTTGGCGAGGATTTGCAGGCCAAGATGCGCGCCGGTTTTCTGGCACTGGCGCAAGAGTTCAAGGCGCGTTTTCGCCTTGTGGATGGGGGGCGTGATGCGGACAGCGTCACCCAAGACGTGATCAACGTCGTCGATCAGGCGTTGGCATGACAGCCCCGGATCAAATCGAAGGGGCACCGCACCCGCGCGACACGCTGCAGGTTTTTGGTCAGGCGACTGCCGAGCAGACCTTTCTGGATGCCTTTGCCACGGGGCGGCTTCATCACGCGTGGTTGCTGACTGGGCCACGCGGGGTCGGCAAGGCGACACTGGCATGGTCCATTGCGCGGTTCCTGCTGGCCACGCCGCTGCAAGAAGACGATGGCCTTTTCGGTGCACCACCGGCCCCCACATCCCTCGCGATTGACCCCGAGCATCCTGTCGCAAGACGGATTGTAGCGGGCGCAGAACCGGGTCTGAAATCCATCATTAGGTCCGAAAATGAAAAAACCGGGCGGATGCGTGATGTCATTTCTGTCGACGACATCCGCAGCCTGTCTTCGTTCTTTCAACTTTCCGCCACAGATGGCGGGCGGCGGGTGGTCATCGTGGATGCTGCGGATGACATGAACCCACAGGCCGCAAACGCCCTGTTGAAGATGCTTGAGGAACCCCCGGCGCGCGCCACGTTGATCCTGATCAGCCATCAACCCTCCAGTCTTTTGCCCACGATCCGCTCTCGGTGCCGCGTGTTACGCTTGGGCACGCTGCCGCCCGACGACATGCAAAAAGCCTTTACGCAGGCGGGGATTGATCCTGGCGGGAACGCACCTGCATTGGCCGAACTGTCGGGCGGGTCGGTTGGGGCGGCTGTACGACTGTCAAACCTCGATGGCCTAAAGACATATGCCGAGCTTGTTCAACTCATCAACGCGCTGCCACAGTTCGACCGGGTGCGCGCATTGAAACTGGCCGAAGCGGCCGCCGCGCGCGGGGCTGAGACCAAGCGTGATCTGCTGTTCGTGCTGCTCGATTTGCTTATGTCGCGTCTGGCGCGCGCCGGGGCAACTGGCCTGCCCCCTTCGGTCGAGGCCACGCCCGGCGAGGCGGCAACCTTGATGCGGCTCTCGCCAGACCCTGCCGCCGCGCGCGCCTGGGCCGAGATCGCGCAGGAGACCGGCGCACGTGCGCGCCATGGACTTGCAGTGAACCTTGACCCTGCGGCTCTCGTCCTAGATACCCTCATCAAGATCAGCCAAACACGTGTGACCTAGCACACGATGCGCGGTGGCAGTATTGAGCAGACCATGAGCACGCAACCACATATCACCGACAGCCACTGCCATCTGGATTTTCCCGATTTCGAAGGGCGCATCGACGAGGTTGTGGCCAATGCCGCCGAGGCTGGCGTCATGCGCATGGTGACGATCTGCACCAAACTAAAGAACGAACCCGATGTGCGCGCCATCGCAGAGGCACATGCACCGATCTTTTATGCCGCCGGAACGCACCCGATGAGCGCCGCAAGTGAACCGCTGGCGAGCGTTGATGAGCTTATCACGCTTGCGCAGCATCCAAAGTTTGTGGGTATCGGCGAAACCGGACTCGATTACCACTACACCGCCGAGAGTGCGGAGGTGCAGAAAACCTCGCTCCATACCCATATCGATGCGGCGCGGGAAACCGGTTTGCCACTGATCATCCACGCGCGTGATGCGGATGACGATATGGCCCGCATCCTGCGCGCGGAATATAATCGTGGCGCATTCACCTGTGTGATGCATTGCTTTTCATCCTCTGCCGAATTGGCCACAGCAGCGCTTGATCTGGGGTTTTATCTTTCGATGTCGGGCATCACGGCCTTTCCCAAATCTCAGGCCCTGCGCGACATTTTTGCCGCCGCCCCGCTTGATCGCATTCTGGTAGAAACCGACGCGCCTTATCTGGCGCCCCCACCCCATCGGGGCAAGCAAAACGAGCCTGCCTATACCGCCCACACAGCGCGGCGGGCAGCGGAAACCTTCGGGATGGACTACACCGAATTTGCAGCGCAACTTGAGTTGAATTTCGACCGCCTATTCGCCAAGGCCGCAGCCTTTGAGGCCGCCGCATAATGAATGAAATACAATTCACCATATTAGGATGCGGATCATCCGGCGGTGTGCCACGGCTCGGTGGCCTCTGGGGTGATTGTGATCCGAACAATGCCAGAAACCGGCGGCGGCGGTGTTCATTATTGGTCGAACGCATTGGCGCTGATGGCAAAACCACCGTGCTGATTGATACATCCCCTGACGTGCGCGAACAGCTTCTGGGTGAAAACATCGGGCGACTTGACGGCGTTGTCTACACCCACAGTCACGCCGATCATGTACACGGTATCGACGATTTACGCATGATCGTTTTCAACATGCGCGCGCGCCTGCCCGTCTGGGCTGATATCCCGACAAAAGACGCGTTGATGCAGCGCTTCAGCTATGTTTTTGTGCAACCGGAAGGGTCGAATTACCCGCCCATCCTCGATATGAACATTATTGACGGGGATGTGACGATTGACGGTGCCGGGGGCCCTGTGACGCTATCGCCGTTTTTGGTTGGACATGGCGGCATGGACGCGCTGGGGTTTCGGATCGGTGATGTCGCCTATCTGCCGGATGTGGCGCATATTCCGGATGACGTCTGGACCAAATTGGACGGTCTGGACTGCTGGATCGTAGATGCGCTGCGGCGCGACCCGCATCCAACCCATTCCCATCTGGCGCAGACGCTTGAATGGATTGAACGGCTCAAACCGAGGTCTGCCGTGCTCACGAATATGCATATCGACCTTGACTACGAAACGGTGATGGCGGAAACGCCGGATCACATACAACCGGCCTATGATGGCCTGCGGCTGACCTACCCCGTTACCTAGGCGCACCCTTATTTTGACCACCCTCGCCGCCCAGACCCGCAGCGGCATAAAGAGGCACCATGCAAACCCTTCTTGATGTCATCCTGCCCGTCTTTCTCGTAATCGGGTTCGGATATGTCGCCGTGTGGAGAGGGTTCTTTCCGGTATCCGGCATAGACGGTGTCATGCGGTTTACCCAAGGGTTCGCTATCCCCTGCCTGCTGTTCAAGGCCATCGCAGAAATAGACCTGAGCAATTCCTTTGACCCCGGCCTTTTGGTAAGTTTCTACGCCGGGGCCACATTGTGTTTTATTGCAGGCATGGCTGGTGCACGCCTGTTGTTCAAGCGCGACTGGGAAGACTGCGTTGCCATCGGCTTTTGCTGTTTGTTTTCGAACTCGGTGCTGTTGGGCTTGCCGATCACGGAACGCGCCTATGGGGCGGATGCGCTCACCGGGAACTTTGCAATCGTCGCGCTGCATTCGCCCTTTTGTTACGGCCTTGGCATCACCGTGATGGAGATTACCCGCAACCGGGGCAAATCCCCGCTGCTGATGGCCCGTTCGGTGGGTCGTGCGATGTTTCGCAACGGACTGGTCATCGGGATTGCGCTGGGGTTTTTGGTCAATGTCACGGGCACGCCGATACCCGGTGTGGTCAATGACGCGCTATCGCTGATCATTCAGGCGGCGTTGCCTGCGGCCCTTTTCGCCTTGGGCGGCGTTTTGATACAATACAAACCCGAAGGCGATCTGCGCGCCATTGCCATGGTTTGCGTGATCGCTCTGATCCTGCACCCTGCCCTGATGTGGGGGTTTGGCACAACACTGTCGGTGCCGCCGGATGCTTTCCGCTCGGGAGTGCTGACAGCAGCCATGGCACCGGGGTTCAACGCCTATATCTTTGCCAACATGTACGGTCGCGCCCGGCGGATTGCGGCCTCTTCGGTCTTGCTGGCAACACTCGGCTCAATTTTCACGGTATGGGTCTGGTTGATGCTGTTGCAAGGTATCTAGGCGCGCGTCTGGTCAAATAGCCTGCCCGGGGCCTGTGTCGATGCCTGCACACCTGCAAGCTTCATCATATGCCACGCCAGAACCTGATTGCTGCTCAGAACTGGCAGATCAAGGCCGGTTTCAAGCCTTTCAATCACATCCAGCGTGCGCAGGTTTGTGCAGGACAAAAACAAACCATCCACGTCGGCCTGTTCCATCAAGGTCATTGCGGCACTTTCCACGGACGCAGGGTCAATCCGGACGACCGCTGACTCAGTGCTGACCTCGAAACTACCGACCACATCTGTCGTGATACCGCCATTCGACAGGGCCGCGCGCAGCGTCTCTGACACCACCAGCACATAGGGCGACAATAGAGCCAAACGCTTGAGCCCGAGGTATTCGCAGGCTGCAAGCAGGCTTGAGAGAGGCTGCGTTACGGCCCGCGTGTCGATGCTGTCGCAGATACGGGACGCCACGTTGTCCACGCCAATCTGTGCTGTGCCCGACGTACATCCGTAACCCACAGCATCGAAGCTCAAACCAGCGGGCAAGAACCCTGCCGCTGTGCTCAGGTGCGCTTCCATGGACGCGAGCGTATCGCGCGTCACTTCCGGATCTGACGGGACACGGCTGACCATGAGTTGTGCATCTTGCGGCAGCAACCGGCGCATATCGCGTTCAATGGTCTCATCAGATTGCAACACAATCAAACCAAGACGCGCGCCGCTCGGCTCGCTGAGGTCGTAGGGGAAAACCTGCGGGGTCATGCGGGCAGTACCATCATCTCGGGACCTGCAGGCGTTGACAGCCATTCAGCGCAGTCCTCCCGGATCACGATGTTTTCCTCATGCACAAGGATCCGCCCGTCACCCAGATCAATGCCGGGTTCCAGCGTCAGGACCATTCCGGCCTGCAGCACCGTGTGATCCTGCGCGATCAGCGAAGGCGGTTCTGTCAGTTGCAGACCTAGCCCGTGACCAAGCCGCCCCGCATCCGATCCGCCCTGCCCGTCCGTTACGATATCATCCATCACCCTGAAAAGATCAGCGGCGGTGCAGCCAGCTTTGGCCACATCAAAAGCCGCCTGTGTCGCCGCAATCAAGCGTGCATGGGCCGACATAGTGGCAGGCGACGGCGGCCCGATCGAGAAATTACGGTCAAAATCGCAAAAGTACCCATCCCGCACCAATCCTGTGTCCAGCATCAGAACATCGCCTGTTTGCAGAGGGTTGTCAGTCGCGGGCGAGATCACATCGCGCACCCCGCCCGGCCCCGCACCCCCTGCCAGATAGGGCACCCAATCGGCCCCCTCGTCGAGGCACAGCATCTGAAACCGCCGGAAAACATCACGCAAAGACGTGCCTGCCGATGCAATTTCCGGCACACGGGCAAAGGCGCGATCCGCCACGCCACAGGCCTTTGCGATACGCGAGATCTCCGCTTCTGATTTGACCATCCGCTGCGCTGCCATCAGATCGCCGTCACCCACGAACACCCGCCCGGCGGCGGCTGCTTGCAAGCGCTGCCAGTCTTGCAGCGGCATCCGCAACTGCGTTCCGCCGCCACCCGGCACTGCAATGCGCGCGCCCTTGGGAACCGTTTCGCAAAGCGTTTGCGCCAGCAACGTAACGCCGTCATCCTCGTAATTCGGGGCGCGCCAACTGCGAATTTCACTGATCCAAGTGGTTTTCATGAGTGCTTTGCCGATGGACGGGATGACAGCAATCGGAACACCTGTCGCCGGGACAATCACGAACCACGGGCGCGTCGGACTTTCCCAAAATCGCGTCATGAAACCCGTGATATACCGCACATCAGCCTCAGTGGTGAGGAGCAGGGCGGCAATATCCAGCGACGCCATGCGGTTTTGCACCTGCTCTGTGCGCAGCCGGTATTCACTGGTTTCGAACGCCGCGCTCACGCGGGTTCAGGCTCTTCACTCAGGATCAGCAGTACGCGAGACGTCTCGTCCAGCTTTAACGCGCCCGCGCCGGACAAAAGCCCAGCCAACCCAGCTGCCCCCGAAGGCGTCGAGGCAAAGCCCTCTTGTGCGGCGCGCGCAGCGCTCGCCAGCCCTTCGGCTTCGGAAATCGTCATGAAACAATCCGCATCCCGCGAAAGGCTTTTGAGCGCTATCAGCGAAGGCTCCTTGCAATCCAGACGCCCCATCGCTGACACACCACCCTTGGCAACAATCGGGCCGCCCGCTTGGATGGAAGCGCTGAGCGCGGGCGCGCGGTCAGGTTCAACCACCACAATGTGCGGAGCATCCCCCCAAACCTCTCGTGCATGTGCTGCAGCTGCCCCCGCCAATCCGCCGACACCGGCTTGCAAAAAGATATGCGTGGGCACATGGGGGATCTGCGTGACAGCCTCCGCCATCAAAATGAGATACCCCTCCATCAGGCGATGCGGCCGAGTGCTGTAGCCGGGCCATGAACTGTCCGACAATAGAATATAGCCATTGTCGGAAGCGGCTTTTGCAGCAGCCGCCATGCTGTCTTCGTATACTGCCCCCTCGCGGACCACCTGCGCGCCATGGCTGCGCAGCCTTTCGGCAAAGGCCTCGGGAACTGTCTCTGCGATATAGACACAGGCCTTGGCCCCAAAGGCCGCAGCCCCCGCCGCAACCGACAGCCCATGATTGCCCGCACTGGCGGTGACATAGGTTTTGCCCTGTGCGTCACCAGATTGCGCATCAGAGGCAATCACATAAGCGGCCCCAAGTGCTTTGAAGCTGCCCAACCCCATACGCCGCCGTTCGTCCTTGATGTGAACAGATGCAACACCAATGGCCTTGGCCAATGCTGCAGCGTCGCGCAGCGGTGTTTCGGCGGCTTTGGGACAGCGCGCGACCAGATTAACAGGCCGTGCCGCATCCGCAGCAGTCCAAGGCATGTCATCCAGATCGGGGTGCAAAAGACCTGAGCCGCGGTACGGGTTTTGAACAATTTTCATGCGGTCCATTGCTACGGCAATCCCAATCGACGTCAATGCTCTCAAAAACAAACGATCACGCAAAATCGCTGGTGAGTGTGCCAAGTCATGCTAACCTCATCGCAACCGACCCTTTGGAGGGCCTATGCCCAAGCTCCCCTTTAGTCGCGCGGAATATGACGCGCGCCTGACCAAAACACGCAACGAGATGGCGCGCCGGGGTCTCGACGCGCTCTTTGTCACTGATCCGTCGAATATGGGTTGGCTGACGGGATACGATGGTTGGTCTTTCTACGTGCATCAAGGTGTTCTGTTGACGCTGGAGGGAGAGCCGATCTGGTGGGGCCGGGCCATGGACGCCGTCGGGGCTGGCCTGACCACCTATATGACCGCTGAGAATATTCGCGGATACGATGACACATACGTCCAGAACCCGGACAAACACCCGATGGAGGACCTTGCGCATTTGATCCGCGAACAAGGCGCTGAGACCTTTTCCATCGGGCTTGAGTTGGACAATTACTATTTTACCGCAGCGGCTTACCTGACTTTGCAGCAGTCTTTGGGCCGCGCAACATTCAAAGACGCCACGGGTTTGGTGAATTGGCAGCGCGCCGTCAAATCAGATACTGAAATCGAATACATGCGCCGGGCCGCGCGCATTGTTGAGCACATGCACGGCGTGATCCGCGCGCGTGCCGAACCCGGAATGCGCAAAAACGACCTGATTGCAGATATCTATCACGCCGCCATCTCGGGCGCTGAGGGTCATTGGGGCGACTACCCGGCGATTGTGCCCATGGCCCCATCCGGCATGGACGCCACGGCCCCCCATCTGACATGGGACGACAGCCCGCTGCGCGCCGGGGAAAGCACGTTTTTTGAGATTGCCGGAGCGTATAAAAGATATCAATGTCCGCAATCGCGCACGCTGTTTCTGGGCAAGCCACCGCAAAAATATCTCGATGCGGAGAAAGCCGTACTCGATGCCATCTCTGCGGGACTGGAACAGGCAAAACCCGGCAACATGTGCGAGGATATCGCGCATGCGTTCAACCAAACACTCGATAAACACGGGTTCAAAAAGGACAGCCGCTGCGGCTATGCTATCGGCTTGTCCTATCCCCCCGACTGGGGCGAACGCACGATGTCCTTTCGCACCGGCGACAAGAGCGTGTTGGAGCCGGGGATGAGTTTCCATTTTATGCCGGCCCTTTGGCTCGAAGATGGCGGTTTGGAAATAACCGAACCGATTGTGATCACACAAACCGGTGCGGAATGCCTGTGCACCACGCCGCGCGCGCTGGTCATCAAGGAGTAAACGGATGCAGGACACGCAGGTGCATGCCACAATCGATTATGACGCAGACGGCGTGCAGCACGGCTATCTGCGCCTGCCCTATAGCCGCGATGACAGCGCGTGGGGCTCAATCCTGACCCCGATCTGCGTGATCAAAAACGGGGCCGGTCCGACCGCAGTATTGACCGGTGGCAATCACGGCGATGAGTACGAAGGACCGATTGCGCTGCATCATCTGGCACGCGCGCTGGACCCTTTGAAAATATCCGGGCGCGTTATCGCCATTCCGTCAATGAACCACCCGGCCGTTATGGCAGGCACACGCACCTCACCTATTGATGGCGGCAATATGAACCGGTCTTTCCCCGGCCGGGCCGATGGGACCCCGACACAAAAGATGGCCGACTATGTCCAGCGATACCTGCTGCCCATGGCAGATCTGGTGCTGGATTTTCATTCCGGGGGCAAAACGCTGGATTTCCTTCCGTTTGCCGCGTCGCACATTCTCGACGACAAGGCGCAAGAAGCACGTTGCCGGGCAGCCCGCGATGCCTTTAATGCACCCTATAGCATTGAGATGCGCGAAATAGAGTCCCGCGGCATGTATGATCACGCAGCGGAAAGTCTGGGTAAAACCTTTGTCACGACCGAACTGGCCGGGGGCGGAACAGCGACGCCCGACACGGTCATGATTGCGAAAAACGGCATACGCAACCTGCTCATCCACACCGGAATCTTACAAGGAACGCCGACGCGCACTCCCAGCATAACCCTGACACAACCGGATGATGAGTGCTTTCATGTCACCGAAACCGGCGGCTTGGTCGATTTCAAGATACGGCTTGGACAACATGTCACCAAAGGCGATCTGATTGCCGAGATCTGGCACCTTGGCTCGACAGGGCGCGCGCCCTTTCAGGTCTTTGCGCAGCGCCCCGGCCTACTGGTCGCGCGCCATCATCCGGGTCTGATCCAGCCGGGCGATTGTCTGGCTGTTCTGGCGGTAGAAGACGCAGACTAACGCTCCAGTACAAAGTCGACCTGTGCCCAGTCATCGAACCGGTGCGCAGGATCCAGATCAGGCAGCGGCCTGTTCAGATACCCTTGCGTATAAAGCCGAAAAGGCACCTGTGCCGCGCGTGCCGTGTCATAGTCCACCGCGCTGTCGCCTACATAAACCGTGCTTGCCGGATCACCACCCAAGGCGTCGATCACGGCCAAAAGGGGTGCCGGGTCTGGTTTCTTTGGCACATCGGGCAGCGCCCCGCTGATCACACCGAAATACCCATCAAGGCCCATCACCTCGCAAATCTCATTTGCGGGCCCGTGTGGTTTGTTGGTGCAAAGACCCATTGGTATTCCCGCCTCTTTCAGCCGGTCCAGGCATTCGAAAACGCCCGGAAAGGGCCGGGTCAACGTTGTTTTGTCTTTGGCATAAGCCTGCAAGAACAGTTCAAGCGCGCGCGGGTGCAGCTGCGCCTCGGCACCACCGGTGGCCGCAAGACTGCGGGCCACAAGTTTCTCAACGCCATTGCCAATGAACCCGATAACAGTTTTCAGGTCGAGCGGCTGGCGCCCAAGTTCCACCAAAACTACGTTCATCGCGGCCCTCAGATCAGGGGCGCTGTCGATCAATGTTCCATCAAGGTCGAATATTATCTGCTTCAGCTTGGCCATTCGTTTTCCGGTTCAATCCCACAATGCGCGGGTTCACCTATGGCCCTGTTGCTCGTGCAACACAAACAGGTTTCGCACGGACCTCAAGTGGCGAGATATCGATCAAGCGCTGCGCGTGCACCATCGCGCCAGATCAGCGTCAGCCAGTCATCAAATGCCGCTTTGAAAGCCATATCGTCGGCGACACCAGCATAGAAAACGGATTGTTCAAGCCATGCACCAGGGTTACTGCGCGCTTTTACAGCAGCCTCCGTCAGCGCCGTCCAATGCGGATCGTTTGGCTCAATCACACTGCCATCCTCGCGCAGGCCAGCACACATACGCGCCCAAAAGGCCTCAACAAGGGCCAAACCGACGATACTTCCTTTTGCTTCAATCGCATCCTGCAGGATTGGAATAACAAATCCGAAATGGCGTGATGAACCGTCAAACGCGACGCGTCGGGTCGTATCGCGAATTGCGGCATTCGCAAAACGCTTCTCAATCAACGCCAGGTATTTCTGGGGCGACAAGTCGGGTACAGCATCAACGTAAGGAGCGATTTCCTCGGTTTGGACCTTTGAGAAAAACGCGGCGACCTGCGCATCCTGCATACAAGATGATATCGTTGGCAAGCCCAGTATTTCACCTACATTGGCCAAAACCTGATGGCCTGCATTCAGCATTCTGATCTTCATGCTTTCATAAGCATGCACATCCTGCGTGAGCGTAGCGCCTACGTTCTCCCACGGGGGGCGGCCTGCGCAAAAGCGATCTTCGATAACCCACTGACGGTAGTTTTCATGCGTTACGGGCGCGGCATCATCAATGCCGATCTTATGGACAAGGTCGCGTTCCGCCTGCCCGGTTGCTGGCACGATGCAATCGACCATCGCATTTGGAAACGCCGCGTTTTCGTTGATCCAATCCGCGAGGTCCGGGGCGCTGAGTTCTGCAAGACCGATGATCACCTGCCGTAAAATCTCGCCGTTGTTCTGCAAATTGTCACAACACTGACAGGTAAACGGCATAAGACCTCTGTCGCGGCGTGCCTTGAGCGCGGCAATTATAGCGCCAAAGGCCGTTCGTGGGGCGTCCGGGTATGTGGCATCATGGATAATGTCGCCGTGGCTCGTGTCCAACGCACCAGACCCATCCAGGAAATACCCCCCTTCCGTCACCGTCAATGACACGATCCGGATCGCGGGATCCGTCATTGTCGTGATCAGTGTGGCATTGTTTTCTTCGACCGGCAGAAAGTCGATCATGGCGCCGGTGACCTCTGCCGATGTCCCCGATGGGTCAAGTTCGATCAGCGTTGTCAGACAATCCTGCCCCAGTAGTTTGTCGCGCATGGCTGCATCGCCGGGCCGCACGCCTGCCCCGATGATTGCCCAGTCCAACGCCTCGCCTTGCTGCATCAGACGGTGCAAATACCATGCCTGATGCGCGCGGTGAAAATTGCCCAGACCGATGTGAACAATGCCAGCCGTCAGTTTTGACCGATCATAGCGCGGTCGTTCCACGCCTGTTGGCAGTGTTGCCAACGTCTTGTTGCCCAAGCTCATCGGGAGGGATCCTTGCACCAAATCATCCATCAGCTCATCCAGTTTTCGCCATCTGTTCTATACGTCCGCGCCACAGTGTGACCTACGTATTGCGCAACCGGAAAAAACGCCATCGCTGTCATATCTTCCGGCTGCACAACATGTCAAAAAGGGGAGCGGCCCTTGCTGCACGTCGCCTTATTCGATGCGCAGTCCGGTATCGCCAAACTTGTGAATAACATCCGAGCGCGGCGTCATGTAAACCCGGTCCCCGTGGCGGAAACCAACTTCTCCACCCGCGCGCACCGTGATGGTATCAGCCAATCCGCTGTCCTGAATGTGGAAGAATGTATCAGAGCCCAGATGCTCTGACACCCCGACGGTACCCGACCACTGCCCGCTTTCAGCCGAAATCTCGATATGCTCAGGGCGTACGCCGATTGTATGCGCGTTGTGTTTGGCCGCCTCTTCGCCCTCGATCAGGTTCATCTTGGGTGAGCCGATGAAGCCCGCAACAAAGACGTTCCGTGGTGTCTTATACAGCTCCAGCGGTGTGCCGACCTGTTCGACGTGGCCCGCGCGCAGAACGACGATCTTGTCGGCCATCGTCATCGCTTCCACCTGATCATGGGTCACATAAATCATGGTGGTTTTGAGCTTTTCATGCAGTTCCGAGATTTCCATCCGCATGCCCACACGCAGCGCAGCATCAAGGTTGGAAAGCGGTTCATCAAAGAGAAACGCCGATGGCTCACGCACAATGGCACGGCCAATGGCCACCCGTTGTCTCTGACCACCCGACAATTGGCCCGGGCGGCGGTCCAGATAATCGGTGAGGTTCAGTGCTGCGGCGGCCTGCTTGATCCGGCTATCCTGTTCCGCCTGATCAATCCCAGCCATCCGCATCGGAAATGCGATATTCTTGCGCACCGTCATATGCGGATAAAGCGCGTAGGATTGGAACACCATCGCCAGACCGCGCTTGGCAGGCGGCACGTTGGTTGCTTCTTTGCCGTCAATCCGCATGACGCCGGATGACACATCCTCCAGCCCGGCAATCAGGCGCAAAAGTGTGGACTTACCACAACCTGACGGACCTACGAAAACTGTAAACTCGCCATCTTCGATCGTGAGGTCGAGGGGTGGAATGACTTCTGTTGCACCGAAACTCTTGGTGACTTTCTCGAGAGTAATCTGTCCCATGACAATGCTCCTTACTTAACCGCGCCAAACGTGAGGCCGCGTACGAGTTGTTTCTGGCTGAACCAGCCGAGGATGAGAATTGGCGCAATGGCCATGGTGGAAGCTGCCGACAGCTTTGCGTAAAACAATCCTTCCGGACTGGAATAGCTGGCAATAAAGGCCGTCAACGGGGCTGCTTTTGCTGCTGTCAGGTTCAGAGTCCAGAAGGCTTCGTTCCAGGCAAGAATAAAATTCAGCAGCATTGTAGACGCAATCCCCGGCACCGCCATTGGTGTCAGCACATAGAGGATTTCCGATTTCAACCCGGCACCATCCATACGCGCCGCTTCCAGAATTTCGCCCGGAATTTCGCGGAAATACGTATAGAGCATCCAGATGATGATCGGCAGGTTGATCAGCATCAGGATAATCGTCAGACCGATAATGCTGTCAAGCAGACCAAATTGGATGAAGATCAGATAGATCGGATAGAGAACCCCAACCGCCGGCAACATCTTGGTGGAGAGCATCCACAGCAGGATGTCTTTGGTCCGCTTGCTGGGCACAAAGGCCATGGACCAGGCAGCAGGTACAGCCACGAGCAATCCAAGAAGGGTTGAACCCCCTGCGATAATGATGGAGTTCCACAAGAAACGGCCATAGTTGGAGCGTTCCTGAACCACGGTATAGTTCTCAAGCGTCCAGTCGAAAAAGAGGAACACAGGTGGGTCCGCGATTGCCGTGGCTTCGGTCTTGAAGCTGGTCAGAATGGTCCACAGGATCGGAAAGAAGATCAACAGACCAATCGTCCAGGCGATCGCGGTATTGAGCGCTTTGCGGTTGTTTGTAACAGCACGAGCCATATCCGGTCCTCCTTAGTTGTCGAGGTTTTTGCCGACGATGCGCATCAGGAAGATGGCAACGATATTGGCAAGTATGATTGCATAGACACCACCCGCAGACCCAAGGCCGACGTTCTGACTTTCAAGCACGCGCTGGAAAATGAGATAGGACAGTGTTCTGGTGCCGAAGGACCCACCCGTGGTCACAAAGATTTCCGCAAAGATCGACAAAAGAAAGATCGTCTGGATCAGCACGACAATTGTGATTGCGCGGGCAAGATGCGGCAGGATGATATGGATGAACCGGCTATAGAACGGCGCGCCATCCATTTCGGCAGCTTCCAGTTGCTCGCTGTCAAGCGACTGCACGGCGGTGAGCAGGATCAGCGTCGCAAAGGGCAACCACTGCCAGCTGACAATAAGCACAATCGATTCCAGCGGCGCCTGACTGAGCCATTGTATGGGTTCGGCGCCAAAGAACTTCCAAACATGCGCAAAAAGACCGTTCACAGGATCCATGAACATGTTTTTCCAAACAAGTGCGGAAACGGTCGGCATTACGAAGAAGGGCGCGATCACGAGAATGCGCACAATCCCCTGCCCCCACATCGGCTGATCAAGCAACAGGGCCAGAACGACACCGAGCACAATCGTGATAACAAGCACACCACCAACAATGGTCAGTGTTGCCATAACCGAAGGCCAAAAGGCGCTGGAACTCACAAATCGGACATAATTGTCGAAACCAACCCATCCCAGATCACCGCCGCGCAGCGGCAGATACTTCTTGAATGAGAACATCAGCGTCATGGTCAGCGGCACCAGCATCCAGCCCAAAAGCAGGATTACAGCCGGGGCCATCATTATTCTGGCTGCTGATCGGGATTGCTGCGTAGCCATTGGATGTACCTCTCCCGTTAACGGACAAGCCGTTTCAATGCGTGTGAATTATAGAGATTTCAGTGTATCCGGGGGGCATGGCTGCGGCCAGCCCCCCGGCAGAAAGACGCGGTTAGTACCCGGCGGCTTCCATGACATCAGTGGCAATCGCTTGTGCTTTTGCCAGTGCTTCGTCAGCGGTTTGCTGACCGGCAAGAGCTGCTGAGAACTCCTGACCGATTTCTGAACCCATACCGGCCCACTCAGGGATCGCGGCGAACTGTACGCCGATGTATGGGACCGGATCGATTGTTGGGCTGTTCGGATCTGCCGACAGGATGCTCTCCAGTGTCATCTTGGCAAAGGGAACGTCCTGATAGTTCGGGTTCTCATACAACGATGTCCGTGCGCCCGGTGGAACGTTGGCCCAGCCTTCGTTTTCCGCAACAAGCTCTATATAGCTGGTCGAGGTCGCCCATTCGATGAACTCTTTCGCAGCGTCAGCCTTTTCGGTGCCCGCAGGAATTGCCAGCGCCCAGGCCCAAAGCCAGTTGGATCGTTTGCCCAAACCATTGTCCGGTGCCAGCGCAAAGCCGACCTTGTCCGCAACAGTTGAATCGTCCGGGTTGGTCACGAAAGACGCAGCAACTGTCGCGTCAATCCACATGCCGCACTTGCCTTGTTGGAACAGCGACAGGTTTTCATTGAAACCATTTGTCGAAGCACCGGGAGGGCCCGCGTCATTCATCAGATTGATGTAGAAGTTGAGCGTGTTGGACCATGCATCGGAATCGTACTGAGGTACCCAGTTTTCATCCACGATCCGCGCGCCAAAGGAGTTGGACATCGCCGTCAGGAAGGCTGCGTTTTCGCCCCAACCAGCTTTTCCGCGCAGACAAATACCGTATATCTCGTTGTCCTTGTCCGTCATGGCGCGTGCGGCTTCCCCGATGAAGTCCCAAGTGGGCGCGTCGGGCATTTCCATGCCTGCGGCTTCCATCAGGTCGGTACGGTACATGACCATTGACGATTCACCATAAAATGGTGCCGCATAGAGCGTGCCATCGAGCGACAGGCCACCGCGCATTGCGGGCAGAATATCGTCAATGTCGTATTCTGCGGACAGATCATCAAGAGAGATCAGCCAGTCGTTCTTGGCCCAGATGGGCGTTTCGTACATGCCGATGGTCATGATGTCGAACTGACCACCCTTGGTGGTGATGTCCGTTGTTACGCGTTGACGCAGAACGTTTTCCTCCAAGGTGACCCATTCTACCTGATGGCCTGTTTTCTCGGTGAAATCGTCTGTCAGACCCTGCATGCGGATCATGTCGCCATTGTTGACAGTTGCGATGGTGAGTGTGGTTGCATGGCCGTCAGCGAATGCGCTGCTTGCCGTGATGAGCGACATAGCAGTCGCCGCACAAAGTGCGTGTCTCAAAGACATCCGTGTCCTCCCTATGGTTGGATGTTGTCCAATCAAGCTAGTCGCATTGTATACGTCCGGTCAACAAAAAAGTTTACGCGCGTAAACTTTTAACTCACGCTGAGTCGCGAATTATCAGACGCGCGGGAAAAAGCGTTTCCGGTCTCGCCCCCGAATTTCCGCCATTTTCAATACATTGGAACAAAGTCTCGACCGCGTGCTCGGACACAGAAGCATAGTCATGTGCAGCGGTGGTCAGTGACGGGCAGGCAAAACGTGATAGTGGATGATCGTCATGTGACGCCACACGCAGATCACAAGACGCATCTCGTCCGACTCGCACGCCCCGGTCATAGCAAGCGGACAGAAAGCCAATAGCAAGGCGGTCGTTGCTGCACAAAACCGTATCCGTCTTTAGTATCTTTTCATCAAGCAGTTTGAAGCCGCCATTGCGACCGATCTCTTCAAACGCCCAACCCTCTCCGTCAATCTTGATAACCTGTGTTTCCAGACCCAGACGCTCCATCATTTGCAAATAGGCGCGCCGACGTTTGTTGGCGTTCGGGTTTGCAGGCGTCCGCATCTCCAGAAAACATGGCGGCTCTCCGGTTCTGCTAAGGTATTCAACAGTTTGCGACACGAAACTGTAATTGTCAGAACCCACGAAAGCATCGCCTATACCATCAAGATTACTATCGAACAGGACCGTCGGGACATCACGGCAGAACTTCTCAATCATCGACGTGTCGGACAGCCGACCCAGTGGCGCCAGCAAAACGCCCGCCGGTTTCAACGACCGCAATCCATCCAGAATATCGTTTTCCTGCGATGCCTCACCATGAGAATTAAACAGGTTCGGCGCATAGCCCGCCTCAATGCAGCGCCGCTCAATCACGCGCGATATTTCCGAAAAGAAAGGATCGGCCAGATAAGGCACCACGATTCCGATGTTCTTTGTCAGGCGCCGATTCTGGTTGATCGCATAGATGTTCGGGCGATAATCGTGATGCTCCAGCGCTTCTTCGATACGCTTGCGCGTCGTGGCGCGCACGCTTTGCGGGTCGTGGAAGTACTTTGACACCGTCGGCCGTGAAATCCCACTGACCGCCGCGAACTCTTCCATATTTCTGATCTTGGTATTGCTCATCTCTCGTGCGCTACAACTCTCTGTCTGTCAGAGTCGCATTGTACAAATTTTTTTAACGCGCGCAAATTTATGTAGGCAGATTACAGACCGGCGAACAACCCGACCAGTTTCGACAGCTTTTTGACAAGGCGCGTAAGGTCGTCAAGGCGGTCCGTCGCATCTTTGATACGATCGGTTTCTTTCTTGATATCGCGAGATGCCGCCGCGATATCCTCAAGAAGCGTTGAATTCGCTATCTCCAGATCAATCTGGCGCAAACCACTTAAAGCGTGAACCTGCATGCTTTTGAGCAAGTCGTTGATGTTGTCGGAGAACTCTTTTTCCGCTGCTGAACCCGGTGTCTGGCGGTTTCGGGATTCGATATTGTAACCAAGGTTAACCGCAATGGCGTTACGGGTTTGTTGCCAGGAACCCCAGTTGCTTAAACGCGCTTTGGACATCTAACATTCCTTTGTCATCAAAATGGGTCGGCGGACTCCGAAAGGAGCTTGACCAGCTTGGACAACTCCACAATCGAGCCTTGCAAATCCTCTTTGCTGGCGCTGTCTCGGGATGCCTTGGCCAGTTTGGCATGTGTCTGGCCGATATTGGCATATGCATCTCTGGCCGCCGCGCTGCGTTTCAGCGCCGCCACCTCATCGAACAGCCTGTCCTGCAAACGCTGCACATCGCGCGTTGATGCATTGTTGGCATAGGCCGCCGCAAGCGCGCGTTCCGCACGTTCCACACGCTGCAGGGATGTGGTGACTTCGCTCAGGGTCAGCGCTTGCGAGGCAGCACTGAGCACCCCGGTGGCCTGCTGAATTTGCGGATCGACCGCCACGATGATCTCGCGCAGCTTGGAGGTGCGCGCGCCTGCAAATGTTGCGGTGCCAATGCCCCCGAATGCCGCCCCCACCGCTTCGAACTGATCTTTCGTCCCTGCCCCGCCCAGCGCCGAGCTTAGGCCCTCGACGGACACTGCAAGGTTGGTCAACGACGTGTTGAACGCGGCGCCGTCTTGTGCTGCATCGGCCGCAAGGGCCGCAAGGTTCGCGCCATATTCCCCCATGGCCTTGTTGAGCGCCGCGATGGAGGCAAAGCTTTCAGGGTTTTCTATTGGCGCACCGTCGCGCCGCACCACCTTGCAATCCTCAATCGAAGACCCCGGCACGGCAAGCAAGGCACATTCCGGTGCATAGGCCAGAAAAACCCCATCTTGTGCGAGGTCGCCGCGAATGTCGGAAATCTGGTTTTCTGACAATGTACCGAGCCGTTTGGTCTGCGCCTGCGCGGCCGCTTCCGTCGCCTCGCCAAAAGACGCGACAGAGCCGCGGTACACTGGCGATGAACATCCAGCAACAACCGCCAACGCCATCACCGGCCAGATCGATCGAAGTGTCATGATGTGTCCAGTTCTGCAAACTTCATCAAAATGCGCCTTGTCCTTGCGGCCCAAGAAAACCGCAATAAATGCACGAGAAATCAGCGCGGTGGCCCCCTGGCGCCTGCCGTCCACAGGCGCCGGGGCTGGCGCTGAAAAGGTCTTTTTAGTCCAAATTCACTTCTACAATAGCGAGAAGACTAGCAATACAATTTTGATCTGTCGACACGCTATGCTTGAATTTCAGCATTTTTGCCCTGAAGGACCTGACATTTTCCAACAATTACGGCCGGCATCGCCGAGAAAAATAGCCCTTGGGCGTTTCAGCCAAAGGTTTTGATCCATTGCGGTGAATGTCTGAGACGCAGCCAGGTTTGCAGCGCGTCCAAGCGGCCCGGCTATATTTCGGACCGTCCCCTCAGCGCTGTCTGCGGCGCAACAACCAGACAAAAAAGGTGCCGCCTGCAAGACCGGTGACGATACCGATCGGCATGTCCTCAGGGGCCATGACCGTGCGTGCGACAATATCCGCCCAAAGCAGAAATACAGCCCCCAGCAAGGCCGACGCTGGCAAAACGCGCGCGTAATCCCCGCCAACGATCAACCGCACGATGTGGGGCACCATCAGTCCGACAAAACCGATGATGCCGGAAAACGCGACCATCACCCCCGTGATCAACGCGCCGATGAAAAAGATCGACAAGCGAAAGCGTGCCACGTTGAGGCCAAGCGTTGCCGCGGTTTCATCCCCGACTGTCATTGCATTGAGGTTACCCGCATTGATCCGCAGATAGACGCCACAGAAAACCAGAATGATCAGCGGAAAGATAAGCTGGTTCCATTGCGCCAACCCCAGGCCCCCAAGCATCCAGAACACAACCGTATGGGTCGCGCGCGGGTCACCAAGGAAAATCAGCACATTCGCCATCGACATCACGATGAATGATACGGCAACCCCGGCAAGCACAAGCCTGTCCGCACTGGTTGCCGCGGCGAATTGCGAGACTGCCAGCACCAGTAGCGTCGCGCCCAAGGCCCCCGCAAAGGCCAACAGAGGCACCGTCAGCAGTCCAAGGAACAATCCGGTGTGCAACAAGGCAAGAATGGCGCCAAAAGCCCCGCCCGCAGAAATCCCCAACAGATGCGGATCCGCAAGCGGGTTGCGCGTGACGGCCTGCAGACTTGCGCCCACCATCGCCAGCCCCGCGCCGACGAAACAGGCCAGCAAAGCGCGTGGAAACCGGATGTCCCAAACAATTGCTTCGCGTCCTGCTGACCAGTCGCCGACAAAAGACGTGTCAATTGTATTATTCACCACCACCCCCCAGACTGTCGAAAAGGGGATCGAAACAGCGCCAATGCTGACCGCCATCGTCAGCGATAGCAGCAAAAGGATCCAACCGCACATCATTGCGACAGGATAGACCGCAGATTGCCCGGATCGTGCTGCTGCGGTCTTTGCCATAGGGTTCACTCCGCCCGTAAAGCCGCAGCAAGCGTTTTGACGGCGGCGATGTTGCGTGGACCCGGTGTCGCCTCGACATATTCCAGCGTTACGAAACGGTCGTTCCTGACCGCATCAAGCTGTGCAAAAGCAGGATTGGACATCATGAACGCGCGTTTTTGCGCCGCCGTGACATCGCCGTAGTTGACGATAACGATCACTTCGGGGTTGCGCTCGACAACGGTTTCCCATCCAACCGCCGCCCAGCTTTTCTCCAGACCGTTCATGATATTGACCCCACCGGCAGCCTCGATCAGCGCATTCGGCATCGCATAGCGCCCGGCGGTAAAGGGCACGTCTTCGCCGCTGTCATAGACAAATACGCGCGGCGGGGTGCTGAGGGGCGACAATGACGCGGTGAAGCTGTCCAGTTCCGCGCGGTAGCCTGCCACCAGTGCCTCCGCCTTTTCGGATACATCAAAGATCGCGCCGAGGTTCAGCAGATCGGCATACATATCTTCCATGCTGACGGCGGCTTTCTCACCGATGTGAATGCAGCTTTCGGTAAGCTCGTAGACCTTGATGCCAAAGGGCTCCAACGTTTCGGGCGTCACTTCACCGCCCACTTTCATGCCGTAGTTCCAACCTGCAAAGAAGAAATCAGCATCCGCCCCGATCAGCACTTCCTTGCTGGGGTATTTGGCGGATAATTCGGGCAGGGCTTCGACACCCGCCGTCATTTCCGCATCCAGCGTTTTCCAGCCGGAGATACCCGTATAACCCACCATCCGGTCCGCCAGCCCAAGGACCAGCATCATCTCGGTCAGGTTGACGTCGTTGGAAATCGCAGCCTTCGGCGGCGCGTCGAAGGTGACGGTTCGATTGCAGCTTTGCACCGTTGTCTGCGCCAGCGCGCCGGTGCCCATCAGGATCATAAACAGGGAAGAAAGTATACGTGTCGGCTTCATCGTGTGCTTGCCTTAATGCGGAAGGTGGAAGGATAAGTGTTTGGTCTTGCTCGGACTAAGCTGTTCTGCGCGCGCCTCAACCGCAAATACGTTCGAAACACTATGCGCAGTGAGCACCGCATCAGGCGGCCCCACGCCACGCGTATGTCCGTTTTCGAGCAGCAGAATGGTATCACAGACATCCGCCGCGACATTCAAATCGTGCAGAGAGACGATGATCGTCACATCCAGCGCGCGAATGAGGGCGAGCACCTCAAGCTGATGGCGGATGTCCAGATGGTTGGTCGGCTCATCCAGCACCAGCACCTGAGGCTCTTGCGCTAGGGCGCGGGCCACCATGACCCGCTGGCGTTCACCGCCCGACAGGTTGGCGAGGTCCCGATCTGCCAAATCGCTCAGGTTCAGCGTATCAAGTGCGGCCTCAACGATCTGCGCATCTTTTGCGCCTGCGGTGGCAAAACCAAGGCGGTGCGGTGCGCGACCCAGCGTCACGATTTCGCGCACTGTCAGTCCAAAGGACGACGGCTGTTCCTGCAAAACCGCCGCAACCTTTCGCGCAGCGGCGCGCGGTGGGATCGACCAGATGTCGTCTCCACCGATCCTGATTTGGCCACTCAGCGGCGCCTGATACCGGTAGAGCAGACGCAACAGCGTGGATTTACCCGCCCCATTTGGGCCGACAACGCCCATCACGCTGCCGGGTGCGGCGCGAAAACTGGTCGGTTGCAGCAAGAGCGGCTCTTTGCGGCGCGGCGCCCAACTGATGTTCTCTGCGACGAGGTCCGTGGCGTTCATGAGACACGCACATCGCTGTCTTCCAGCGCAATGATGGCCGCAGGCACACGCGCAAGCGTGGATTTACGTAATTTGCCAGGACGATCAACCGACGAACACCACCCGTCCTCCAGCAGTGCGTAATCACGTGCAAAACGGACCAGATCAGCGATATCCGTCTCCGGCTCTATGTCGCCAAAAAGATAGGTCGCCTTGCGCGTCCCATGATAGGCAACCGTGCAGGGGCGATCACAGCCTGCCATACAGGCAACGCCGGAAATCTCGAACTCTTCGGTGACGCTGTCACCCGCAGCAGCAATCGCCGCGCGCAGTCTGGCAATCAGCTCATAGCCCGGTTTACAGTCGGTGGCTTTATGTCGGCAGGATGTGCAGATTGTTATTCTATGTGTCGGTGTTCCCATGTCGCCCTCCGCGATTGCGCAGGGTGCACTTTGGGACATGTACTTTTCAACGGGTTGGCCCGTAAATCCATCATGACCTCCTGTCCGGACACCCCGCCCGGGTTGAAGTTACATCAATGATGGCAGGTCTCCTGACTCGCGGGTCGCAGCTTGCCCGATCCTTCCCGGATGCAGATGCATCCAGTGGTGATCATCGGGGTCGCTCGCCGCTTACAGTTGCGGGGGCAGTCACGGATTTGGCGTCTGCTAAGAACGCCGCACCGTATTCCCTTTTCAGTCCGGTTTGCTTTTGACTTGCCGAACACCATCTCCCAACCCTTCCCCGAGATTCCGACCCGCGTCAAGCTAAACTCTGTGCGGGTTACCGTGTCGTGCGGGCAACCCGAGACGCGGCATTGCAATGCCAGCAGATTTCTCGCTATGTAGGTTCTGGTATCTTGGGCCCGAAGTGGTCTGCGTCTGTGGTACCACTTTGGAGAACGCATGGAACCTGCAACGCTTCACCCCATGGCGACCGGGCATATTCCCAAATATGTAGCGGCGGCTGACGGCAGTGATTACCTTTTTACTTTCATGGTCATTTTTACGGTCGGTGTCGTAATCCTGATCGGTGTGGCCTATTTCACGCTGCATGCGATACCGGAAAAGCTGGCGCATAAATCGAACCACCCGCAGTTCCAACTGGTTGGCATCTTGTCCTTGCTTGCCCTGTTTACGCATAACGGGCTGTTCTGGGTGGCCGCGATCCTTGTGGCCGGTTTCCAGTTTCCCGATTTCAGCAGCCCGCTGCGCGCCATTGCCGATGCGATTGATCGAAACGGGTCGCGCGATGCGGCGCCCAACGCGCAAACATCCCAAAACAGCGAAACGCCGGTGACGCCGACCCCGAAAGAAACCTCTGATGCTTGAGACACTGATCTGCGCGCTGTTCACGATCTTGCCTGATTATCTTTACCGCCGGTTCCGGCAGGGCAAGAGAATAGGCATCGAAATCAACCTCTTCAGTGTCTGGTATGAACTCAGGTGGGGCATAACCGGATGCGCGATCATGGCACTCACCGTGATTACGACGCTGTTTTATTTTCACCCGGCCACAAATTCCGTTGTGTCCTATTTTCGCACCGTCACGATATTGCCGCAGGCCGGGGGCCGGGTATTGGAAATCTACGTCAAGAACAACGAATTGGTGAACCTCGGCCAGCCGATATTCCGGTTGGAAGACCACTCGCAACGCGCACAGGTCGAAGCCGCAAAGGCAATGATTGCTGAGGCTGATGCGTCCTTGAAAGTGGCGCAAACCGATTTGACCGAAGCGATTGCATCCATCGCCGGGGCCACCGCGGCCCTGAGGCAGGCGGAAGAGGAATTAGAGCGCAATGTGACCCTGCGCGATCAGGGTTCGACCGCCGTGCGCCTTGCTGAAATCGACCGCTTTGAAAACCTTGTCGCGCAACGCTCAGCGCAGCGTGATGCCGCCATCGCGCAACAGGCCGAGACGCAGGAACGGATCGATTCCCTGATACCGGCGCAGAAAGACAACGCGCTGGCACAGTTTGATGCGGCCAACGCCGAACTGGAAAAAACCGTGGTCTATGCGGGTGTGACCGGTCGGGTTGAGCAACTCAGCCTGCAGGTTGGCGACTATATCAGCCCGGTCCTGCGACCGGCAGGCGTGCTGGTGCCCGTGACGTCTGGGCGAAGCCGCTTTCAGGCAGGTTTCAACCAAATGGCCGCGCAGGTCATCAAGCCGGGTATGATTGGTGAAATCGGTTGCATGACCAAGCCCTTCACCGTCATTCCGATGGTGGTCGTGGCGGTTCAGGATGTGATCCCGTCCGGGCAGGTCCGACCCAGCGACCGGCTTCTGGATCCACAAAACAACCAGCAGCCGGGCAGCATCATGGTGTATCTGGAACCTCTCTATGACGGGACCGCCGAGGCGCTGCCGCCGGGCAGTAACTGTATCGCAAATGTCTACACGGACAATCATGAACGGCTCGAGGATGAGAGCTTGAGCACCCCGCATAAAATAGCGCTGCATGTAATCGATACCATTGGTGTCGTCCATGCGGCGGGGCTGCGGCTCAGGCTGTTGCTGATGCCGGTGCAGACCCTTGTGTTCAGCGGCGGCCATTGATTCAATTCAGAGCAGGAACAGGCTGCTCTGAGTTGTTTCGTGCTGCCTTTGGCGTTCAGCGCAGCATGCCCTTGCGCCGCCGATGCGCCCGGACCCTTAAAACGATGTCCATATATGAAAGAGCAATCCCGCGACAAAGGACCCGGTCAGCGCGATCCCGACATAAAGGAAGAAGACACGCCGCTTGACCAATGCCCAGACGGCAATGGCCGCCGGTAACGATGTCACCCCACCCGCCACCAGAAAGGCAAGCCCTGCCCCCGGCGCCATACCCTGCTCAATCAGACCGCCCACGAGGGGGAGCGCTGCATAACCGTTGAGATAGGCCGGTACACCAACCACTGTCGCAACCGCGATGGGCGCAAGTCCGGAGCCGCCGAGCGTCTGCGCAACAAGATCCGCAGGAAGCCACGCCAGCATCAGGCTCTCCAGTAAAAACGCAAGTGTCAGCCATTTGGCAAGGAACAGGGTGGTCTTTATCCCCTCCCGCCAGAACTTCGACGTCCGTTCGTCGTCATGCCAGAATTTCCAGACCACGTCTTTTGGTGCGCGCACCGAAGAGCCGCAGCATCCGCCATTCCCGACCCCCTCGCGCAGGGGATTTGTCAGCCCGCCTGCCTTGCTCATGATGATAACTACAGCCCCGCCCGCGATACCCAAGCCCACGGCAGCCATCGTTTTGGCAATCGCGAACTCAAGCCCAATAACGCCCGTTGTCAGCACAAACATCGAAGGGTCCATTACCGGAGACGCCAGCCAGAATGCCATTACCGCCGCAAGTGGCACGCCCATCGCCAAGAGCGCCGCGATCAGCGGGATGACACCGCAGGAACAAAAAGGGGATAGGCCACCGGCAAGTGCGGCAATGACGATCATGACAAGCGGTGACCCGGTGAACGCACGGGCAATCAGACCGTCCGCCCCGGTCGCGCCTGCATAAGCGGCAATCCCAATAGACAAAACAAGGAACGGCGCCACATTGATGAGGTTTTGAGCCGCAAAGGCGGCGCTGGTCGCGCCCTGTTCCGGCGCAATCAGAAACAAAACAGCGAGAAGGCTGGCAGAAACCAACCAAACTCTTTCTTCACCCCACAATCTGTGAACCAAATCAGCTGCCCAGGATCGAACACTCAGCGCAAGTTCAGTCATAGCGATATCCTTAGATTTATCGTTTCTTTTGGGTTTGAAAAATGCTGCCTATTTTCATGCAGCATCCTCCCGGGTGAGTTTGACACCGATGCAGCATTCCGATGTCAGGAAAGACACGATCTGGTGCATGGCATCGTATTTTACGCTGTTCACAATCTGGCGTCCCTGTCGTTCTTGCCTGACCAGTCCCGCATCCACCAAGGCCTTCAGATGATGCGCCAGAGTTGACGGCGCCATGTTCAGATGATGGCCGATTTCGCCGACGTTCAGACCCTCATCACCGGCGCGCACGAGCAGTCGAAACACCGAAAGACGTGTGGCATGGCCCAAGGCCGCAAGAGCGGTGGCGACAGATTCGTTTATATCCATGCACACATCATAACTATAAAACTAGTTTTGTAAATTGGTTTCTCTGTCTTGGTATGCTTTAAGATTCACAAGGTGATGAAAGCAGCCCTTTGCGCGACGACGCGGTGTCCTTGCTGCGCGCGCGCCCAGTGACTTTTAGATACATGGGCGTATTGCATTGATCCCTGTGGGGCGGGCGCAAGATTTTGCACGGTCTTTTCAGTGATACCGAATTCAAAAAGCAAGTTGTGCCACCGCCTGACAGCCAACCCGTGCGATGCGCCGTGTCGTCACACAAGACCTTGCCACCACAGGAACAACAAAGCCAATCCACCAAAGATCAGCAGGTTCAGCACGATACCCGCAAGCATATTCAACAGACGACCCCACCGTTTGTCCGCAAGATCAATGGCCTCCAAATGGTCGGCAAGTTCCACATAAGCGCTGTCCAACGCCCCCATGTCGAGCCGCCGTGCCAGTTTCGGGTTAAGTGCCATGGTCTCGGCTTCGGCCAGCATTTTGGCCTTGGCGCGCAGGCTTTGCGGTAATTGTCGCCGGGCCCGATGCGCAGCTCTTGCCAAGGTCGGCGCTCTGATACCCATGTGTACCCGAAAAAGATCACGCAGCGCTTTGACCTTTTCTGCAATTTGCTCGGCTTCCTGCATCACTCGCCTCTCTGTCGGGGTATCTTACAGGGAATGGTTCTGGCAGAGCGCAACAAAATCCGCTAGCCCTTGGCCATGTTGAACGTGAACGAATTTGGCGCAGCAACCGCCCCCGCCGTGATGATTGTCCATGGCCTTTACGGCTCTGCGCGCAACTGGGGTGTGATCGCCAAACGGCTTTCGGACAGTTTTCGTGTTTATACGGTTGATCTGCGCAACCACGGCTTCAGCCCGCACACGGATACGCACAGCTATCCCGAAATGGCCGCGGATCTTGCCGAAACAATCGATAATCTGGGCGGTCCCATGCAGCTGGTCGGTCACTCAATGGGTGGTAAAGCGGTAATGACGCTGGCGCTGACGCGTCCGGACATTGTGAGCCGCATGATCATCGCCGACATCGCGCCAGTCGCTTACACGCACAGTCAACTGCCGTTTATTCACGCCATGAAAGCGGTCGATCTGACAAAGGTGGCGCGCCGATCGGATGCAGAGGCGCAATTGGCAGAGCTTGGGGTTGAACCGGCGCTATGCAGTTTTTTCACGCAGTCGCTTGATCTGGCCGAAAAAAGATGGCGGCTCAATCTGGAGACGCTGGAAATCGATATGGATAAGATCATGTCTTTCCCGCAGCTTGATGGTCCTTTCGAGAGCCCGACCCTTTTCCTGAGCGGGGCAACGTCGGAGTATGTGCAGCCACAGCACCGTACTTTAATCAAAACACTTTTTCCGCGTGCAAAGTTTGCAAAACTGCGGGGTGCGGGCCACTGGTTGCATGCCGACAAACCGCGTGAATTCGAAGCGGCCGTGCGCAGCTTTTTCGTCGGCTGATCCGCAAACGCCTTTCCCCCTTGCACCGCAGCCCGGCTTGCCTATAACGCAGAACAATTTGAACGCACACGGCGTTCTTGAAACTGGGGGCCCGATCATGCCGAAAAGAACCGACATCAACTCCATCATGATAATCGGTGCCGGCCCTATCGTGATCGGTCAAGCCTGTGAATTCGACTATTCAGGTGCGCAAGCCTGCAAGGCGCTGAAAGAAGAAGGCTACCGCGTCATCCTCGTGAATTCCAACCCCGCGACGATCATGACCGACCCCGAACTGGCGGACGCCACCTACATCGAACCGATCACCCCCGAAATGGTCGCCAAAATCATCGAAAAAGAGCGTCCCGATGCGCTGCTGCCCACCATGGGCGGGCAAACGGGATTGAACACGTCACTGGCGCTCGAAGAAATGGGCGTTTTGGACAAGTTCAACGTCGAGATGATCGGGGCGAAACGCGAAGCCATCGAAATGGCAGAAGACCGCAAGCTGTTCCGCGAGGCGATGGACCGGCTGGGTATCGAAAACCCCAAAGCCGCGATCGTGACCGCCCCAAAGGATGCCAAAGGCAAGAAAGATCTGGCGGAAGGCGTGCGTCTGGCACTTGAAATCCTTGAAGAGGTCGGCCTGCCCGCGATCATCCGCCCCGCCTTTACGATGGGCGGCACAGGCGGCGGCGTGGCGTATAACCGCGACGACTATGAAGCAATCTGCCGTTCGGGCATGGATGCATCACCCGTCGGCCAAATCCTTGTGGACGAAAGCCTTTTGGGCTGGAAAGAGTTCGAGATGGAGGTGGTGCGCGACACTGCCGACAACGCCATCATCGTCTGTTCCATCGAGAATGTGGACCCGATGGGTGTGCACACCGGCGACAGTATCACCGTTGCCCCTGCCCTCACGTTGACGGACAAAGAATACCAGATCATGCGCAACCACTCGATTGCGGTCCTGCGCGAGATCGGGGTCGAGACGGGTGGGTCGAACGTGCAGTGGGCGGTCAACCCTGCGGATGGCCGGATGGTCGTGATCGAAATGAACCCCCGCGTGTCCCGTTCGTCTGCTTTGGCGTCAAAGGCGACAGGTTTTCCGATTGCCAAAATTGCCGCCAAGCTCGCGGTCGGCTACACGCTGGATGAGTTGGACAACGACATCACCAAGGTGACGCCTGCCAGTTTTGAGCCGTCAATTGATTACGTCGTCACCAAAATCCCCAAATTCGCTTTTGAGAAATTCCCCGGCAGCACCCCGAACCTGACCACGGCCATGAAAAGCGTCGGCGAGGCGATGTCCATCGGGCGCACCATTCACGAGAGCATGCAAAAAGCGCTGGCCTCGATGGAAGAGGACCTGACAGGCTTCAACGAGATAGACATTCCCGGTGTTGGTGTCAGTCATTGGGTCGACGAAGGGGCCAATCGTGCCGCAATCGTCAAGGCCATAAGCCAGCAGACCCCACAACGGTTGCGCACAATCGCACAGGCTATGCGCCACGGGCTGTCTGATGAGGACATCCATGATGTGACCATGTTCGACCCGTGGTTCCTTGCGCGCATTCGCGAGATCATCGAGACAGAAAAAGACCTGCGCGCACAAGGGCTTCCTGCGAGCGAAAAAGCGCTGCGCCATCTCAAGATGCTGGGCTTTACCGATGCGCGCCTTGGCGAGTTGACAGACCGCGACGAAACGGACATCCGACGCACCCGCCTGGACCACGGTGTGGTTGCAGTCTTCAAGCGCATTGATACCTGCGCCGCTGAATTCGAAGCGCAAACACCTTACATGTACTCGACCTATGAGGCACCCGTCTTTGGCGAAGCCGAATGCGAGGCCCGCCCGACCAATCGCAAAAAAGTTGTCATCCTTGGCGGCGGCCCGAACCGGATCGGCCAAGGGATCGAATTCGACTATTGCTGTTGTCATGCCTGCTATGCCCTCACCGAAGCGGGCTATGAGACGATCATGATCAACTGCAATCCCGAGACGGTCTCGACAGATTATGACACTTCTGACCGGCTGTATTTTGAGCCGCTGACCTTTGAGCATGTGATGGAAATCATGCGGGTTGAGCAAGAAAACGGCACGTTGCACGGTGTGATTGTGCAGTTTGGCGGCCAAACCCCGCTCAAGCTCGCCAATGCGTTGGAAGAAGCCGGTATTCCGATTCTCGGAACGACCCCGGACGCCATCGATCTGGCCGAAGACCGCGAACGTTTCCAGCAGCTGGTGCAGGGTCTGGGTCTCAAACAGCCGAAAAACGGCATCGCCCACTCTGATGCTGAAGCCTTGGAGATTGCGCAGGAAATCGGCTTTCCACTGGTCATCCGCCCGTCCTATGTGCTGGGCGGTCGCGCGATGGAAATCGTGCGTGATCAGGCCAGTCTTGAGCGCTACATTTCCGAGGCGGTCGTGGTCTCGGGCGACAGCCCCGTGCTGCTCGACAGTTACCTCACAGGCGCGGTTGAGCTTGACGTTGATGCGCTGAGTGATGGCACGGACGTGCACGTGGCCGGCGTGATGCAGCACATCGAAGAGGCGGGCGTGCATTCCGGCGACAGTGCCTGTTCGCTGCCGCCCTATTCGCTAAAATCCGAAATCATTGAGCAGGTCAAAGAGCAGACGTACGCCCTGGCCAAAGCGCTCAATGTGGTCGGACTGATGAATATCCAATTCGCGGTCAAAGACGGCGAGATTTACCTGATTGAGGTCAACCCCCGTGCCTCGCGCACGGTGCCCTTTGTCGCCAAAGCCACGGATTCGGCCATCGCCTCGATCGCCGCGCGCATCATGGCTGGCGAGCCGCTCAGCAATTTCCCGCTGCGCCCCGCCTATGACGCAGATGCGGCCTACGAAGACGTCTTGCCGCTGGGTGATCCCATGACGCTGGCCGACCCGAACATGCCGTGGTTCTCGGTCAAGGAGGCTGTGTTGCCCTTTGCGCGTTTCCCCGGCGTGGACACCATTCTGGGACCGGAGATGCGTTCCACCGGTGAGGTGATGGGTTGGGATCGTGATTTCCCCCGGGCCTTCCTCAAGGCGCAGATGGGCGCTGGCAATCCGCTGCCCTCGGATGGCTGTGCGTTTATCTCGATCAAGGATGCGGACAAGACAGACGACATGCTGAGCGCTGCACGGATTTTGCTCGAGCAGGGCTTCACGCTGGTCGCCACCCGTGGGACCGCAAAATGGCTGAACGAACACGATATGGCCTGCGGCATCGTCAACAAGGTCTATGAGGGTCGCCCCGACGTAACCGATATGATGAAGGATGAGGCGATCCATCTGGTCATGAACTCGACCGAAGGCGCACAAGCCGTGGACGACAGCAAGTCGATCCGGTCAATCGCGCTCTATGACAAGATACCGTATTTCACGACGGCGGCTGGCAGCTATGCAGCAGCCCTCGCCATCCGCGCGCAGGCCGATGGGGATGTGGGCGTCAAAGCACTGCAAGGGTGATAAATCGCACTTCTATGGTGACCAAAATCGCCACCTAAACCTTTGATTATGTGACTTTTCATTGCGTGCGGCACAGTGCCAACCGCTATGGGTCCACAGAACTTTCCCTGACGCCAGATGGCGCTTTGGTAATCGAAACAAACACGGGCTGCGCCTTTGACCTGATGCAGATTGCGACCGGCACGGGGATGCTGACGAAAGAAATTCTTGGGTTTGTCCGCACAGCCGGTGCGAAGATCTGACATGGCTTTGCACGATCTCGTGTTTTAAATACTTGCGCCATCGTGCGTTAGATGATGATCTGAGCGCAAACAGGTCGTCACAAATTTCGAGGTTTTGAATGCGCATTTATATTTGCCTGATCGCCACAGCGTTGGTCTGCGCGTGCGCGCCCTTGATACAGCCTTCGGCGCCATCCGAAACAACCCTGCCCTTTTTTGGCTCAGGATATCCATCTGACGGTGATCCTTGCCGCCGGTTGGGTGAATCCGCTGAAACGATTGATTACCTTGATCATACCGCCGTTCTGGTCGGATGTCCCGTAAACCTGAGCACATTGGATGAATTCGCCCTGAATACGGGCGCAACTGAGGTTTTCCGGCAAGACGGCTTTGTGGTCTACTCCGTCCCGACCGGCCAATAGGCGCGAAAGCCCCCACCGTATCGCACCAACGCTGCGTCTTCTCATGTCGGTATGCTTGACCCAGGTGAATATATCCGGTCTCACTTGGGGACGCGTCGGAGGACCAAATGCACAGACCAGCCATAACCGGAACCGGTGTTTTTACGCCTGAAAATGTCATAACCAACGCGGAACTGGTCGTGGCCTTTAATGCCCATGCGGACCTCTATAACGCGGAAAATGCGGCTGCGATTGCTGCGGGCGAGGTGCCCGCCAAGGAGCATTCATCCGAAGACTTTATCGTCAAGGCATCCGGCATCAAACAGCGCTATGTCATTGACAAAGAAGGTATTCTTGACCCTTCGATCATGCACCCGCTGCTGCGGCAACGCCGTGATGACGAACCCTCGCTGATGGCGGAAATGGGCGTTGATGCGGCGCACAAAGCGCTCTTGCAGGCGGGCAAGGACGCTGGCGGGGTTGATCTCGTTATTTGCGCGGCTTCCAATATGGAACGCGCATACCCCGCAATTGCCGTCGAAATTCAAAGCCTTCTGGGCGCGGGCGGTTTTGCCTTTGACATGAATGTGGCCTGTTCGTCGGCAACCTTCGGCATCCAGACAGCGGCCGATATGATCCGGTCGGGCAGCGTGCGTCGCGCGCTGGTGATCAATCCTGAAATCTGCTCAGCGCATCTGGAATGGCGGGACCGCGACTGCCACTTCATCTTTGGCGATGTGGCCACCGCCACACTGATCGAACGGGCAGATGACGCGACAGCTGGATATTTCGAAGTAAAGTCAACACGCTGCGCGACGGAATTCTCAAACAACATTCGCAATAACAACGGTTATCTGCGCCGGTCCCGCCCTGCGGGAATGGCAGACCGGCGCGACATGCAATTCATGCAAAACGGGCGCAAAGTATTCAAGGAAGTGCTGCCGATGGTGTCTGAACACATCAGTGCGCATCTGACATCCGAGAACGTGGTCGCAGCAGATCTGAAACGCCTTTGGCTACATCAGGCCAACAAGACCATGAATGACTTCATCGGGCGCAAGGTGCTCGGACGCACCCCACAACCGGCAGAGCAGCCGAATATCCTGCAAGACTATGCCAATACCTCATCGGCAGGCTCCATCATCGCATTCTCAAAATACTCGGATGACTTACAGGCGGGTGACCTGGGGCTGATCTGTTCTTTCGGGGCCGGATACTCGGTCGGGTCTGTCCTGCTCAAGCGTCACATTTAACGCGGTTTTCGTCTGCGTTCACGCCCCGCCGTGATCGTTTTCCAGATGCAGCTTCATGTCTATCAGAACCTGTTGCAGCATCGTGGTTTCTTTCAGAAGGCGTTTCGCTTCATTGACCGTGATTTTCCCATCTTCCATGGATTGCTGGTATTCGCCCATCAACATTGCAAACCGTTGGCTGAGGGCAATCACATCCGCATTCACACCGCCCGGACGTTCCTGATTGGGGCGCCGCTCGTCATATTGCAGCGACGATCCTGACAATTCGGCCAAGGCCCCTGTTACATGCGGATAGCTTGCAGCCTTTTCCAAAAGCGCGACAGCCTCGATCGGCATGAACCGATCTGCGTGTTCGTCGTGGTCGGAATAATACCGCCCAAGGGTCGCCTTTGATTTACCCGTGACGATGCAGGCCTGTTCGACGCCGACATCTTTGACCAGCGCTTCAGTATGTTTCTTTAGGTATCTGCCGACAGCTGTCATTTAAGGCTCCTTATCGGTTTCGGTATCTTCCTGCCCCAACGGGGAACACCAAACGGTTTTTACCCATTAATCAGATGTTTGGGAAATGTCATTTATAAAAGCACTCCCAACTGTTCGGGGGATGATGAGTAGCCGGCGCCCCCAACGCCGGTTTTGGTGAGGCCGAATGTGTACCACCGTCAGGGAAACGGTGGGTCAGCATCTGCTGACAGCAGCACATTGGCCCTTTTAGGGCTGCTTTGGTCTATTGCAGCGCAAACCTGCAAAGCCTATCAAACCGCATGGCCAAGCTTTACTTCAACTACTCCACAATGAACGCCGGAAAATCGACCGTTCTGTTACAGGCCGCGCATAACTACAAAGAGCGCGGCATGGTGCCATTCCTGATCACCGCACAAGTGGATGACCGGGCAGGCGACGGTCGTATTGCCTCGCGCATTGGAATCGGTGAGCCAGCGGACACGTTCACGACAGGAGAGAACCTTTTCTCCAAAATCGCAAACCGGCTGAAAGAAGGCCCGGTTGCGTGCGTGTTTGTGGATGAGGCGCAATTTCTCAGCGCAGAACAGGTGTGGCAACTGGCGCGCGCGGTGGATGATCTGGGCGTGCCCGTCATGTGCTTTGGGCTGCGGGTGGATTTTCGCGGCAAACTGTTTCCAGGGTCCGCAACACTGCTGGCGCTGGCAGATGAAATGCGCGAGGTGCGCACCATTTGTCATTGCGGCAAGAAAGCCAGCATGGTCATCCGCAAGGACGAAAACGGGACCGTTCTGCGCGATGGCGCACAAATACAGGTCGGCGGCAACGAGACATATGTATCACTGTGCCGCCGCCATTGGCGCGAAGCTGTCGGCGACCGCTAAACCGCGTTCGGCAACGGGGTGCCTGCAAAAAACGCCTTGAGGTTATCAACACTCATCATCCCCATGTCTTCCCGCACCTCCAACGCTGCGGTACCGAGATGCGGCAAGAGGGCGACGTTTTCCATGGCGATCAGGGCCTTGGGCACTTCGGGCTCGAATTCATAGACATCAAGGCCCGCACCCGCGATCTGCCCCGCCTGCAGCGCTGCAATCAACGCTGATTCCTCGACGACATTGCCACGCGCGATGTTCACGAGATGCGCATGAGGTTGCATCGCGGACAGCACCTCGGCGTTGATCAGGTGATGGGTCTCTGCCCCGCCGGGCACGGCAATCACCAACACGTCGACGCGCGCGGCAAGCTCCAGCAGACTGCCCTTGCACTCAGCCTCGAAATCAAGCTCTTTTGGCGACCGGCTGTGATAGGCAACCCGCATCCCGAAGCCATGGCTGCAGCGGCGTGCAATTGCCTGTCCGATCCGTCCCATGCCGACGATCCCGACCGTTCTGCCACCAAGATGCATCCCCAACAGCTGCGTCGGATGCCAACCTTCCCACTGTCCCGCGCGCAACAGCCGCTCACCTTCACCGGCACGGCGCGCACTCATCAGCATCAGGCACATGGCCGTGTCTGCAGTGGCATCCGTGACCGCACCGGGCGTGTTGCTCACGGCGATCCCGGCCGCCTTTGCCGCCGCGACGTCGATGTGATTGTACCCGACGCCAAAATTCGCCAGCACCTGACACCTTGGCTTGGGCACATCCGCAAAGACCTCAGCGGTGAACATGTCGCCAAGCGTTGGCACAACGCCATCGAACTCAGAAAGCGCCATGCGCATTTCCTCACCCGTCAGCGGGGTGGTGATCTCGCGGACGGTCACATCAAATTGAGCGCGCGCGGCCTCCTGAACACGTTTCGGCAGTGGTCTCGCCATATAAATTCTGGTCAATGCATCCGTCCTCCAGTTGGTACGTCTTGGTCGGGGCTGATCAGAACAACCGCACCCTGTTCATCCGGCACACCCAAAACAAGTACTTCGGATATAAATGGCCCGATCTGGCGCGGCGGAAAGTTCACCACTGCCATAACCCTTTTCCCGACAAGGCTTTCGGGTGTGTAATGAACGGTGATCTGTGCAGATGTTTTTTTCTCACCAATGTCAGGCCCGAAATCGATCCACATCTTGATGGCGGGCTTGCGGGCCTCGGGAAACGGTTCTGCGCGCACAACGACACCAGTACGGATATCCACCTTCATGAAATCGTCGAAAGCAATCTCACTCATTGGCAAGCTCTCGCGATCTGTCTGCCGCTGCTTTGACTGCGCGCGCCATGAGGGATGGGAAACCGGTGCTTTCATCCATCAAGACTTCCAACGCGGCCTGTGTGGTCCCGTTCGGTGACGTCACATTGATCCGCAGCTGTTCCGGTGTCTCTTCGGAGGCCATCGCCAGCGCACCTGCCCCGGCGACCGTCGCCTTGGCCAGCCGCATGGCCGTTTCAGCGTCCAGCCCCTGCGCCTGCCCGGCCTGCGCCAATGTTTCGATCATGTGAAATACATATGCCGGGCCCGAGCCGCTGACACCTGTTACGGCGTCAATCTGGCCCTCATCCGGCAAATGCACGACCTCGCCCACAGCCTGCAACAGGGCCTCAGCCTCACCCAGATGCTGCGCGCTCGCAGCATCGTTGCCCACGATTGCGGTAATGCCCCGCGATATGGCCGCCGGTGTGTTCGGCATGGCGCGCACGATCGGCGTCTGCTCACCCAAAATCTTTTCAAAAGCAGTCAGTGTTATGCCCGCAGCAACGCTGATAAAAAGCGTATCGCCATTTCCCATGCGCTTTAAAAGCGGCAACGCCTGCGCCATCATCTGCGGCTTGACGGCAACCAGAACGAAGGCGGGCGCCTCCGGCAGTGTCCCGCTGAGGTCTACGCCAGTTCCCGACAACCAGTCAGAGGGGTTAGGATCCACCACCCAGACGGAATTTGCGGGCAATCCGGCCTCCAGCCACCCGGCCAGCATCGCCGACCCCATCTTACCACAGCCCAAGAGCACAAGGCCCTCGGTGGCAACCCGACTGTCATGCATGATGTGATCTCCCCCGGAAGTATCTTGTCCCGAGGTGTGTTTTACGCGCGTCCGTAAGCCTCTGCAATGGCGACCTCAAGCGCCTGCTTCGGGCTTTGGTTTCCCCAAACCAGCAATTGCATCGCAGGATAGTAACGCTCCGCACTCATGACGGCAGCGCTGATCATCGTATCTATCTGTTCTGTACTGGCGACGTTACCGCCTGCAAGCACCAGACCGTAGCGATACACCATCAGCTTCTGCTCATCCCAATAGGTGAACGCCCCCGCCCAGCACTGATCATTTACATTGTTCAGCAATTCATAAAGTGCTGCGTGCTTTTCTTCCGGTGGCTCCATATCAAAGGTACACACCATCCGCAGCGTTTCGTCATAGGCCGACCACGCAAGGGTCAGCGAATACGTGCGCCACTGGCCCTCGACGGCCATGGCGATTTGCTCATCAGAAATCCGGTCGAAATCCCAATCGTGATGGGCAGCCAGATGTTCAACTATGTCGATGGGGTGAATGTCGTCTTCAAGATACTGCTCGGACAAGGCCATGGTGTTACCTCTTTTTATCGCTCTAGCGAAGGAGGTCTCAAATAGCCCCCAAGGCTAGGTGCCTGCTCTACAGAGCGGGGCGAGCCCCCGCGTCCATACCAGATATGGTGCGGTGCGAATGCGGCTCTGGCAACCCCTATTCTTGGGGTAACCTACAATAACTTGTGGATACTTTGAATTTGGGCCCAATTTCTTGGCGTCTGTTAACAAATGCCGACGGACGACCGGGTGCGTCAACCGACTGTTAACACACTGCGCCGGTTTCAGGCCCGTTCCTTGGCACATCGCGCCAAATAAAAGATGGAATGGCGCGTCAGCGCCGCCTTTGGATCAGCTTTTGGCTTCAAGCGAATCGAGGCGCGCTTTGAGCGCTTCGTTCTCTTCACGCGCCTTTTGCGCCATCGCGCGCACTGCATCGAACTCCTCACGGGTCACAAAATCGCGATCCGCAAGCCAGCGATCCATCATGCCCTTCACCGCGGTTTCCGCCTCATCGCGCGCGCCTTGGGCCACCCCCATCGCATTTGTCATCAACTGCGAGATATCATCAAAAATCTTATTGCGCGTCTGCATCTGTTTTCTCCGCTTTGCTTACCCTTTATATGGACCCGCCGACCCTGCTCTGCAAGGTTGACTTCCTACAAGTCGCAAGGGCATGCATGCGACATGCGCGCCACCATTCCTTTTCCAGATATTTCACCAGAGATATTTTCGATCTCAGTCTTCGGGTTCGAACTCGCACTGCGCTGGTATGCATTGGCCTACATCGTCGGCATCGTTTTAGGCTGGCGGCTGGTGGTGCGCGCCGTCAAACAACCCGATCTATGGCGCAATGAGCAACCCGCAATGACAGCCGCCCAAATAGAAGACCTGCTCACATGGGTCATTCTGGGCGTGATCCTTGGGGGCCGGCTGGGATATGTATTCTTCTATCAGCCCGGCTACTACTTGCAGAACCCGTCCGAAATTCTGGCCGTCTGGCAGGGGGGCATGGCTTTCCATGGGGGGCTGCTGGGTGTCGTTGTCGCGGGCTTCATCTACACATGGCGGCACAGGATCGCACGGCTCAGTGCTGCAGATATCATGGCGCTTGGTGTGCCGCCGGGACTGCTGCTGGGACGATTGGCCAATTTCATAAACGCCGAGCTTTGGGGCCGACCAACAGATATGCCTTGGGGCGTTGCTTTTCCCGGCGCGGCAGCACAGGATTGCCCCGGCATTGAGGGAATATGCGCACGCCACCCGTCACAGCTTTACGAGGCCGGGCTTGAAGGTCTGATACTGAGCGCTTTGCTGATCTGGATCGTCTGGCGACAGGACGCGTTGAAAACACCGGGCCGCGTTGCAGGTGTCTTCTTTGCCGGATACGGGGTTTCGCGCTTTCTCGTGGAATTCTTCCGACAACCCGATGCCCAATTCATATCCGCCGGTAATCCGCTCGGTCTTGCGTGGCAAATCGACGGCTGGGGGCTCACCATGGGGCAATGTCTGTCCGTTCCGATGATCATTCTCGGGCTTTGGCTTGTGGCTCAAGCCAAGCGACGCCCGTGACCCTTAAGGACCAACTTATCGCGCGGATCACCGCGCATGGGCCGATGTCGGTTGCAGAGTACATGGGCGAGTGCCTGCTCCACCCCACGCTTGGATACTACACGAGCCAGATGCCCTTTGGCAGCGCAGGTGATTTCACCACTGCCCCTGAAATCAGCCAGATGTTTGGTGAGTTGATCGGCCTTTGTCTTGTGCAGACATGGATAGATCAGGGTCAGCCGACGCCTTTTTCCCTCGTGGAACTTGGGCCCGGACGCGGAACACTGATGGCTGATGTTTTACGCGCAGCCTCTCAGGTTCCGGCCTTTTTGCACGCCGCGGAAATCATCCTTGTCGAAGCATCACCAAGGCTGCAGTCTATCCAGTGCGATACCCTCAAAGACCATGACATTGCATTTGTGACTGAAGTATCCACGCTACCGCAACAGCCCTTGTTCGTGATTGCCAATGAGTTCTTTGACGCCCTGCCCGTCCGCCAGTTTGTAAGGTCAGGCGCGCATTGGCGCGAGCGTCAGATCGGGAGCGATGGCGACGAACTCATATTTGGGCTGGGCGCAGAAACACCTCAACCCGCATTGAATGACCGCCTGTCAGACACAAAAGACAACGACGTTGTCGAATACACTCCCGCCGCCGCACCCATTCTTTCGCAGTTGGGTGGCCGCATCGAAGCCGACGGGGGCGTGGGTCTGATCATAGACTACGGCGATTGGCACAGCCTCGGCGATACGCTGCAAGCCGTGCGTCGCCATCAGTTCACAGGCATTCTGGATCACCCGGGCGAAGGCGATCTGACCGCGCATGTAGATTTTGAAGCCCTCGCGCAGGCGGCCCCTTGCGCCTATTCGCGGCTGACACCGCAAGGTGTGTTTCTGGAACGTCTGGGCATTGCACAACGCGCGCAGCACCTTGCGCAAAACCTGTCCAAAGAGCAGCTCGAAATCCACATTCAGGCACATCGCCGCTTGACGCACCCGGCGGAAATGGGAAACCTGTTCAAAGTGCTCGGTCTCTTTCCGCATGGAAAGGCACCCCCCGCGGGATTGGAAATATGACCCTTGAAATACTGACAGCCGATAGCCTCTTCCCAATACAACACGGCTTCTTTACGCGTCGTGGGGGGGCGTCTTCGGGTGTCTTTGCCGGGCTGAATTGTGGGTATGGCAGTTCCGACCAGTCGGAAATCGTAGCGATCAACCGCAAGAGGGTGTCAGATGCACTATCGGTTCCGCCCGATTGCCTGATCGGTGTCCACCAGGTCCATTCAGCTGAGGCGGCAACCATTGACCAGCCTCATCAGGGCACGACCCGCGCCGACGCGCTGGTGACTTCAACACCCGGCATCGCGATTTCAGTTCTGACAGCGGATTGTCAGCCCGTCCTTTTCGCCGACAAGGACGCAGGCGTGATTGCAGCAGCGCATGCGGGCTGGCGCGGCGCTTTGGAAGGCATTTTGGAAGCAACCATTGATGCGATGATTGAACAAGGGGCACGGCGCGACAATATCGTTGCCATTATCGGCCCAAGCATTTCCCAACCCGCCTACGAAGTTGGGCCGGAATTCTTTGATGCATTCATGTGCGAGGATCAGCAGTACGCCCGGTTTTTTGCCGGTGGCGCCGAGGACCGGATGCAATTTGACCTGCCCGGCTTTGGACTGCACCGCCTGCGAGAAGCAGGCGTCGGCCATGCAGAGTGGACCAGACATTGCACCTACGCCGACCCTGAGCGTTTCTATTCCTACCGCCGGTCCACGCATGCCAAAGAGGCTGACTACGGGCGCCTGATCGCTGCGATTCGCCTCTAGCGCGTCACAGTCTTTGATCAGTGCGCTCCGAAGAAAGCGCGTCCCCATTCAATGCAAAATTGCGGCCGCAGGTTCGAGGTTGGTGAAACAAACCGCAGAAGCAGACCTGTTAATACTACGTCGGTGAACAATCCCAGCGATTTTTTGACCGGACCGCTGGCATGTGCGATGCTGAAAGCTCCTGAACGGGAAAGAACTGTAACTGTCCTTTCCGTGCTCGTCGGTGGGGGCCGACACGGGGTGTGACCAAACGCAAGGGTTACCCTATGAAACTGTCGCCTTTCGTGCCGCCTGCGGTAGCCGTCAGCCGGGATTGTGCGCATCACCCCGCGCCATCAGCTAAAATCAGGCCCGATTTCGGCGTTCGCATCGCTGACGTTGCGGCACTGGCTGACGACGGTCGTGTTGTTGCAAGGCAGCGCCGCGTCCCGACGTTGCCAGAATTTGATCGGGTGTTTGCAGCTTTCGCACAGGGCACACTCTTGCAGTCAAAACAGCAATATATCGCGATCGAAGATCTGCGCCCCGGCGATGTGCTGAAAACGGCAGAAGGCACATTTGAGCAGGTCACCTGGATCGGCTCCACCCTCTTTGCGCCCCGAGACAGTGGTGCACGACTGCGTCTCACCCGTATCATGGCGGATAGTTTCGGTATGAACCGCCCGGAAAACTCTGTCTGCCTTGGGCCGGCGGCGCGCGTGTTGCAAACACCGCCGGACCTGCGCAACACAGCATCACCTCAACAACTCATGTCGCCCGTAAACAGGTTTCTCGACGGCGTGAATGTGATCGAGACAATGCCCCCCTCAACTATCCGCCTGTTTCATATCGGACTGCGAAATCATGGGGCCGTGATCGCAAGTGGCCTGCAAATCGAGAGCTTTCACCCGGGCACCGACCCGGTTGCGCATTTTTCACAAACGCTGCGTGATGCCTATCTGTCGCTGTTTCCGCATGTCGAACATCTGAGTGCTTTTGGATCACGCCGATACCCACGCGTGTCGAACTGAACGGCGCGCCTATCAGGCTGTTTCGGCCAGACGTTCCTCAAGGACGTCAAAAGATACACCCGGGTCATCTTTGGCCACCCGGATCACAAGCGAAGTTTTGACGCTCGCCACATTATGCGTCGTCAAGAGGTCACCGGTCAAAAAACGCTGAAAACTGGATAAATCCGGGGCTGCGCATTTCAGGATGAAATCCACCTCACCGTTGAGCATGTGGCACTCGCGCACAAGCGGCCAGGCGCGGCAGCGGTCCTCGAAAGCCGTCAGGTCCGATTCTGCCTGACTGGCCAGACCGACCATCGCAAAAACCTGCACCTCGAAGCCCAGTTCGCGCGCATCAACATCGGCATGATAGCCCTTGATGTAACCGGCTTCTTCCAATGTGCGGACGCGACGCAGACAAGGGGGTGCCGAAATGCCGACACGCTTTGCCAGTTCCACATTCGTCATGCGTCCGTCAGCTTGCAATTCTGCAAGAATTTTACGATCTATCTGATCCAAACGCATTGGCATTCATGCTCCCTCTTTTTTGCGTTTGTTATATCACCGATGCAGCATGCGCAATAATATTTCACAGTTGCGCAAGATTCTTTCCTTCACATCTGAGTAACCGCGCGTGTTTTGCACAGGATGCGGGCAGATGAGGGGTTTAAGACACCCTGATGCATCTATATATCCAAAACCGCTGCAATGAGTGAGATCGGGGATTCTTATGGGCGAAACACGCCACACACGCGTTCTAATCATCGGGTCCGGACCTGCCGGATATACCGCTGGCGTTTATGCCAGCCGCGCGATGCTGGAACCCATTCTGGTGCAGGGCATTGAACCGGGCGGACAGTTGACCACAACCACCGAAGTCGAAAACTGGCCCGGCGACAGCGAAGTTCAGGGGCCGGACCTGATGATCCGCATGCAGGATCACGCAAAGGCCGTGGGCACCGAGATCATCGGCGACATCATTACCGACCTGAACCTTGAGCAGCGCCCGTTTGTCGCAAAGGGCGACAGCGGGACGACCTATATCGCTGACGCTGTCATTCTGGCGACCGGTGCACGGGCGAAATGGCTCGGGTTGCCGTCAGAGGAAAAATTCAAAGGATTTGGCGTTTCCGCTTGTGCGACCTGCGATGGTTTTTTCTACCGTGGCCAAGAGATTGTCGTCATCGGCGGGGGCAATACCGCCGTGGAAGAAGCGCTGTTTTTGACAAACTTCGCCTCCAAGGTGACGCTGGTCCACCGCCGGGATGAATTGCGGGCTGAAAAGATACTGATTGACCGGTTGATGAAAAACCCCAAGATCGAACCCCTGTGGTTCCATGAACTGGATGAAGTCGTCGGCACGGAAAACCCGCTCGGCGTCGAAGCGGTGCGCGTTCGGAACACCAAAACGTCGGAAATCACGGAAATCCCTGCAAAGGGTGTTTTTGTGGCCATCGGACATGCCCCTGCCAACGAACTGGTAAAGGACGTGCTTGAAACGCATATGGGCGGCTATGTCGTGACCAAACCGGACAGCACCGAGACGTCAATTCCCGGCGTCTTTGCAGCGGGCGATTTGACGGACCATATTTACCGCCAGGCTGTCACCTCAGCCGGGATGGGGTGTATGGCGGCGCTTGAAGCGGAAAAGTTCCTCGCTGAAAACGAAACTGTCGCGCGCACCGACGAAAAAGTCGCCGCTGCCGAATAGGCTTTGGCGCCACCAAAGTGCACATGCAGCAGCCCTCTGGGGTGTTGCGTGCGTACGGTGGATTAAGGGCACACTCACCTGCCTTATGGATAACGCTTGATATGCCGCTTTTGTGGCCCGGTCACTTACACCGTTTCAAGCGAGGTCCATCATGCCAACCCGAGCCGCCCTGTCCCATATTCCCGGCCCCCCAACGCCCCCCCTGATCGGCCACACGCTGAAAATCGCCAAGGACAGCTATGGCACGCAGCAAGAATACATCAAGCGTTATGGCTCTGTTTACAAAACCAAAATGCTGGGCGTGTGGCGGGTAAACCTATGCGGACCAGACGCATTGGAACATGTGCTGCTCGACAAGGAAAAGATCTTTTCCTCTGCGGGCGGGTGGGACGCGTTACGGCGCATCTATCCCGGTGGGCTTATCCTTCAGGACTTTGACAAGCACCGACAGGACCGCCGGATTCTGACCGCTGCCTTTCGCGCCTCGGCCATTCGCGATTACCGCGTTCGGATGGGGGCGATCATGCTTGATCTGCTGCAGCACTGGCCCAAGGACGCCCCTTTCGACTTTTACGAGGCCATCAAAGACCTGACGCTGCGCATGGGGGGGGCGGTATTCATGGGTCTGCCGCTGGACGGTGATCTGGCCAAACAGATCAACCGTGCGATCACCGACGAAATCCGCGCCTCGGTCACACCGATCCGGGCTCCGATCCCGTTTACGCCGATGTGGCATGGTGTGCGCGGGCGTGATTTTCTGCGCGAAACCTTTCGCAAACTGATCCCAGAGAGGCGCAAAAACGGGGGCGATGATTTCTTTTCGCAAATGTGCATGGCCACGGACGAAGACGGTAAAGGCTGGAGCGAAGACGAAATTCTGAATCATTTCAATCTGTTGATCATGGCCGCACATGATACCACGGCAACGTCTCTGACGGTGATCATGGCCGCCCTCGGGACGCATGGCGAGTGGCAACAGCGCCTGATCGATGAGGTGAACGCCCTGGGGGATGCAGAGCTGAACGAGGATGCGCTGGGTCAGATGAAAGAGACGGACAAGGTATTCCGCGAAGCCCTGCGTCTGGTGCCGCCGGTCCCGTTTATTCCCCGCATGGCCACACAGGATTTTCACTGGCAAGGCTATGATATCCCGGCCGGGACCTCTCTTGCGCTGAACCCCGGCGTCACAATGCTCTCACCAGAGCTGTTTACAAACCCGACCCAGTTTGACCCCGACCGCTTTGCACCAGACCGGGCGGAGGACCGCATCCATCGCTTTGCCTGGACGCCCTTTGGTGGGGGCGCACACAAGTGCATCGGCATGCATTTTGCTACAATGCAGGTCAAGCTGTTCATCGCCACACTTTTGCGTCAACGCAAAATAGAACTGCCCGGCGGTCCGCCCGAATGGCACAGAATGCCTATTCCGAAGCCAAAGGGCGGGTTACCAATTCTGCTGCCTGCGCGGTAAGGTGGAAAAAGAAAAAGCCGCGGAAATGTCCGCGGCTTTTAAACAAGGTCCATCGCCGTGCGTTAGTGCACAGGCACCGGCGCATAATCATTCTGGCGCGCGAGCACAAAGGCCAGTTTTCTGTCCGCGACAAGCGCCAATTGCTGCCCGTCACTGTCATGAACCGCATAAAGCTGTTCAAGTCCTTCGATCTTGCCCTGCACTTCGGTCGGCAGATCGCTGACATCAACTGCTTTGACGTAAACGATACGGTTGTCCCGTGTTGATGTTTCAAACGGCTCCTGCATGGTCTTACCCCTTTTTGATGTTGATGGTCTGAACGACGGTTGGTGTTTTTTCGCGGCTGAGGTCCAGATGAAGCAGACCGTTTTCCATCACGGCCTCCCCTACATCCACACCTTCCGCCAGCACAAAGCTGCGTTGAAATTGCCGTGCGGCAATGCCTCTGTGCAAGAACACACGCCCTTCGCTGTCATCTGTCTGCCGCCCCCGGATGACCAACTGGCGGTCCTCAACGGTGATCGACAGATCGTTCTCGGAAAAACCGGCAACGGCCAATGTGATGCGGTATGAAAACTCCGACGTCTGTTCGATGTTAAACGGCGGATACCCTTCGTTGCCTGATTTCGCAGTGCGTTCCAGCAAACGTTCCAGTTGTTCAAATCCCAACATATGTGGGTATGAAGCCAGCGTCATTTTTGTCATGCGACACGTCCTTTTAGGATTAAGCGACAGTCAGCGCCGGCCCCTTTAAGGCGACCGACAATAATGAATATGGGAAGGCTTGCCGCGCAAAGCAAGGGCTATGCGCTCAAAGGGTTATCGCTTAATGTGAAATCAGACAATTAACGGAATCACAGCCCTATGAACGCGCCCACCGATCTGTCGATGAAAACGGATGAAGTCCTGCGGGTGGAGCTTGCCGTTTTTCGCCGTGAGCACCGCGATCTAGACGATGCAATTCATGCGCTTGCTGAGCAGGCAACTGCGGATCAGCTGACCCTGCAACGTCTGAAAAAGCGCAAGCTGCTGTTGAAAGATATCATCGCGCGGATCGAAGACCGTCTGACCCCGGATATCATCGCCTGAGGCGCGCCCGGTGCATTGCGCACCCCATCCGTTTGATTATAGTCCGGATCTAGCAATATCAGGCGCAAGGGGCCCTTTCACATGACACTTCCCTCTGTCGGAATAATTATGGGCAGCCAGTCGGATTGGCCGACCCTGCGTGAGGCCGCACTGGTGCTGGATGATCTCGGCGTTGCGTATGAAAAACGTATCGTTTCGGCCCATCGCACACCGGATCGACTGTGGGACTATGGCGTGAACGCTGTGGACCGGGGGTTGCAGGTGATCATCGCCGGTGCCGGTGGTGCGGCCCATTTGCCGGGCATGATGGCGTCAAAAACACGCGTGCCGGTCATCGGTGTCCCCGTGCAGACACAGGCCCTTTCCGGTGTTGATTCGCTCTATTCGATCCTGCAAATGCCGCGCGGCTATCCGGTCGCGACCATGGCCATCGGCGCCGCCGGTGCCAAGAACGCAGGGCTGATGGCCGCTGGAATCCTTGCATTGCATGATGCTGAGCTCGCGGCGCGTCTGGACGCATGGCGCGCTGCACTTTCTGCCTCCATCCCTGAGGAACCTGTTGATGAATGAACCCTTGAAGACCGGATCCACCATCGGAATCCTTGGTGGTGGGCAGCTGGGCCGGATGCTGGCCGTGGCGGCGTCCCGTCTTGGCCTCAAGACGCATATCTTTGAGCCCGGTTCTGAGCCCCCCGCCAGCCACACTGCCCACCGGCTCACAACGGCAGCTTACAGTGACACTGAGGCGTTGATCGCATTTGCCCGCTCGGTCGATGTGGTCACATATGAGTTCGAGAACATCCCGACCGAAGCGCTGGATACGATCGAGGCCATCACCCCGATAAGACCGGGGCGCGAAGCCTTGCGCGTCAGTCAGGACCGCCTGATCGAAAAGGCATATCTTGAGGGTCTGGGCCTGCAGGTAGCACCCTTTGCACCCGTGCATGATGCCGAAAGCCTGCAAAAGGCGGTCCATCAGATCGGCACCCCCTCAATCCTCAAAACATGCCGCTTCGGCTATGATGGTAAAGGACAGGCCAAGCTGAACACGCCCGAGGATCAATCCGCAGCACTGGCGGCGATGGCGGATCAACCTGCCGTGCTCGAAGGGTTTGTAACCTTCAGTCGCGAAGTCTCAGTCATCGCCGCGCGCAGCGTCAATGGTGATGTGGCCTGTTTCGACCCCGGCGAAAACATCCACAAAGACGGCATTCTGCACACGACAACCGTCCCTGCATCCCTTAGCGCAGCACAGCGCACAGACGCGGTGTTGATGGCGGCCAAGATATTGAACGCCCTCGATTATGTTGGCGTGCTGGGGGTTGAGCTTTTTGTGACGCCCCAAGGTCTGATCGTGAATGAAATCGCGCCACGGGTGCATAATTCAGGGCATTGGACGCAAAACGGCTGCGCCATCGACCAGTTTGAGCAGCATATCCGCGCCATCGCAGGCTGGCCTTTGGGCGACGGGACGCGCCATTCGGATGTGGTCATGGAAAACCTGATCGGCGATGATATGGACCGCGTCGCAGAAATTGCACGGGAAAGCGGCGCAGCCTTACATCTTTATGGCAAGGCTGACGTCAAACCGGGGCGCAAAATGGGCCATGTGAACCGTATCGCGTCCTGATCACTCAGGCCGCGAAAAAGCGGGTCGCGACATCGCCTGCCATATGGCTGATCCGCCCTTTGACCAGTGTCGCCGCCACGCGCCGGGTTTCGCTGTCAAGGATCACCAGATCAGCGCGTTTTCCGGGCGACAGCACGCCGCGATCCTCAAGCCCCAGAACCTTTGCGGGACCGGATGACACAAGCCCCCACGCATCGGCAAAAGAGGCAAGCCCGGTTTTCGCAAGCATCAGCGCCGCGCGCCGCGGACTGGGATAATGGTAATCTGACGCGATGGCATCACACAGGCCAAGCGCGATCAGATCAACGGCGCTGGCGTTGCCCTTGTGTGAGCCCCCGCGCACCACATTCGGTGCGCCCAGAACCACAAGGTCACCCTTGGCTTTCGCGGCCTCCGCCGCCTCAAGCGTTTCGGGGAATTCGGCGATATGCGCACCGCGATTATGCCAGTCATCGCGTGTTGGTTTTTGCGCATCGTCATGGCTGCCCATGCGGATACCCTGCGCGCTCAGTTGCGCACAAAGTCCATCCAGCGCCACTGGCACATCGTCTGAGTGCGCATGCAAATCCATCATCATCTGAAAATGCACATCCGGGTTACGCCCGGCCTTGAGCGCCTGCCCGACCATGCGTGGCGGTTGACGACCCTGCGCCAAACGCGCATGCGGCAAGTGATCGTTGAAAACGATGTATTCAACGCCCCACTGCATCATCTTTTCCGGAATATCCGGATAAAGATCGAGCAAATGGGTCTCCAGCCGCAATTGCGCCCGCAGGTCCGTGACCAGCTTGGGCGCCGTCTCCTTTATCGCAAGAAACACCTGATCTGCGAAGGTGAGACCGCGCAAACCGCCCTCCCAACTCACAAATTGCGCCAGTACCCCCGTCGTGATCCCATTGGCGGCCAGTTCGGTTTCCGTGGCAATCAACCCTTCGGCCATTTCCTTCATCGCGCCACGACGCGGCGCGAGGTGACGTTCAAAACCGTCGCCATGCACGTCGATGATACCCGGCAGCACCATATAGCCGCTGAGGTCCACGTCACGGCCCGCCCCTTGCGCGCAGATCATGCCATCACTCACGCAAAGCGGATCAGTATGCATGCCCGCCGGACCCAGCACGTCGCCGCCGACAAATCTAAGGTCTTCCAATCTGATCCCCCACACCCGGCACGCAGCTGCCATCCGGACAGCCCAGTTGATCCAGTATCGTGTCAAACCACGTAATGCTCTGATCAAAAGCGCCTGTGTTCAGAAACGCCATGACCTGTCCAATGACCGTCGGGCTGTTCATCATGAAGGTATGTGTGACAGGCAGAATGATGTGATCCTTCATGCCCGTCACACGCGTTGAATAGACGGCGACCTTGCCGTCATCCGCGCCGGGCAAGAGCGTCGAAAAATACGGGTTGATCGTCTGATCCCCGGCGATGACGCCCAATTCAAACGTCACAGATGGCAAGCTGCGTGGCAGATCATTCGGACCGGTGCCGAGCTGCTCTCCGGCTGGGCCGTTGATCCAGCCAAAGGCCTCGATATCGTCAAAGGCATCGACCACCTCGCTGCCTTGATTGGGCGGGCCAAGCATCACGACGCGGCCAATCCTGTCCGAGCCGACCTCGGCGGCCCATTGGCGCAGCAAAATGCCACCCATCGAATGGGTCACAAAATCGACACGGGGCACATCACCGCAGGCGGCAACCGCATCCGGCAGGGTTCTCGCAACCAGTTCTTCGACAGGTGCTTCGGTTGAGGGGTATCCGGGGCGCACCACGCGGTAGTTTTCTGAGGCGAGGGCCGCCTCCATCAGCGCAAAGGAAAGCTCGGTTCGGGCCAACCCATGCAGCAAGACGACACATCGGTTTTGCACCTGCGCCACGCCGAGCGTCGCCCAAAAGGTTGCCATCACCAAAACAGAAAAGAACACGCGTTTCATAGGCTGTCAGATAGAGCTATTGTGCCCCATTAAAAAGGACGACGTAACGCTATTTGACAGGAAATTGCACGAATGCGACCAAAATCACCAAGAATTGCTGCACGCGCGATCATTACGAAGGACAATCGTATTCTGCTGGTAAACGCCTGGCCTGATGGCAAAAGCACGCTGCTTTGTGCCCCCGGTGGTGGTGTGCATGTGGGAACCTCTCTGCCGCAGAACCTTGCGCGCGAGGTTTACGAGGAAACAGGCTTGCGCATTGAGGTCGGCGCCCCCTGTCTGGTCAACGAGTTTCACGACCCCGATACGGGCTTTCACCAGATCGAGGTGTTCTTTCGGTGCACCTTGTCAGGCAGCGACACGATTGACCCCGACTGGCATGATCCCGAAAACATCGTGTCAAAGTGGGTTTGGGCCTCACAAGCGGACATGAAAAACCACAGGATCAAGCCGGATAGCCTGCCTCAGGTGGCGTTCGGGGGCGAGTTCGCGTTCAGCTACGATCCCTTGGAGACGATTGTTTTGTGACCGCCAGACCAATGCCGGCAACAACAAGCGCCGCCGCCACTGCAATTTCGAGGCTGAGGCGTTCATTCAGCACGAGCGCCCCGGCGAGGATCGCAATGATCGGCACGCTCAGTTGAACGACCGCAGCCACGCTTTGCTGCAGGTTCGGCAAGACACTGTACCACAGCGCATAGCCCAGACCGGAGGTCAGCGCCCCGCATAGGACCGCCAGTAAAACGCCAATGCCCGAAGCCTGTTCGATAAACGCGAAGGTCAGGATAAATAAAAACGGCAGGCAAATCAGAAAGTTCGCAGCCGTCGCTGCCAGCGGGTTGGCTTCGGCTTTGCCGCTGATCGTATAGGCGGCCCAGCCAAGCCCGGCACAGATCATACTGGCAGCCCCCATTATCCCGCCGCTGTCACCCGGTTCCGGCCAGAGCGCGACAACCAGCCCCAGAAAGGCAATCCCCGCGCCAATCAACTGGCGCAGGGTCGGTGTGACGCCATAGACAGCCCCGTAGGTGAACATGGAAATCTGCACTACACCAAAGAGGATGAGCGCGCCAAGACCCGCATCAAGCGTGATATAAGCCACTGAAAAGCCGATCATATAGATGCAAAGACTGGCGGCTCCAATCAGGCGCGCACGGCCGCGTATTGGTACCGACGCCCCTTTCATCAGAACCAGAGCACATAGCAACGCCGCCCCGGCAAGAACCCGGATCAAAGCAAAGCTGACCGGATCAATATACCCCGGTTCAATCGCCATACGCGTCAGGATGGAATTTGAAGCGAATGCGAGCATCGTAAAACTGGTTACAAGAAACAAGCGCATGTCTATTCCTTACTGGTGAACCTGCGGTCCGTTGATGCGCATTTGCATTGGCAACTGCATATATTGGAAGCAAATCAAGGGGAAGAGTGGGAAAGGGTTGCCTGCCGACCAACTGCTGGCGTTTGCACAGAACCCACCATTCACACGCTATTTCGACATAGATCGACCGAACGCATGCGTTGAACAAAAAAGAGGCCCGCCATAACTGGCGAGCCCCGGTAACTCATACCGCAAGGTATGGCATGATTACATCATGCCGCCCATGCCGCCCATGTCGGGCATGCCGCCGCCTGGTGCTGCACCCTCTTTCGCGGGCTTATCTGCAACCATGGCTTCGGTTGTGATCAACAGACCTGCGATAGATGCCGCGTCCTGCAGAGCAGTCCGAACAACTTTCGCCGGGTCAATCACACCAAACGCGAACATGTCACCATATTCTTCAGTCTGGGCGTTGAAGCCGAACTTCAGGTCGTCGCTTTCACGGATTTTGCCTGCAACGACGGAACCGTCGACGCCTGCGTTTTCCGCGATCTGACGCAGAGGTGCTTCGAGCGCCTTGCGCACGATGCTGATGCCAACGTTCTGGTCGTTGTTGTCACCGGTCAGACCCTCAAGGTGCTTGCCAGCCTGAACCAGCGCAACACCACCGCCAACGACGATGCCTTCTTGTACAGCAGCGCGTGTGGCGTTCAGGGCGTCATCGACGCGGTCTTTACGCTCTTTCACTTCTACTTCGGTCATGCCGCCAACGCGGATCACAGCAACACCGCCTGCCAGTTTGGCAACACGTTCCTGCAGCTTTTCACGATCGTAGTCAGATGTGGTTTCTTCGATCTGTGTACGGATCTGGGAAACACGCGCCTGAATTTCGGCCTTCTCACCAGCGCCATCAACGATTGTTGTTTCGTCTTTGGTGATCTGGATCTTCTTGGCAGAACCCAGCATGTCCATTGTGACGGACTCAAGCTTCATGCCCAGATCTTCGGAGATGACCTGACCGCCTGTGAGGATCGCGATGTCCTGCAACATGGCTTTGCGGCGATCGCCGAAACCAGGTGCTTTGACAGCTGCGATTTTCAGACCGCCGCGCAGTTTGTTGACAACAAGAGTTGCCAGCGCTTCGCCTTCCACGTCCTCAGCAATAATGAGGAGCGGTTTTTGCGACTGGATGACCTGCTCGAGCAGGGGAACCATTGGCTGGAGAGACGACAGTTTCTTTTCGTGCAACAGCACGATGCAGTCTTCCAGCTCTGTGGTCATTTTGTCGGCGTTGGTGACAAAGTAAGGGGAGAGGTAGCCACGGTCGAACTGCATGCCCTCGACCACGTCTGTCTCTGTTTCCAGACCTTTGTTTTCCTCGACGGTGATAACACCTTCGTTGCCAACTTTTTGCATCGCATCAGCGATCTGCTGACCGATTTCAGCTTCGCCGTTGGCCGAGATCGTGCCGACCTGTGCAACTTCTGCGCTGTCGCTGACTTCACGCGAGGCTTCTTTGATCGCAGCAACGACTTTGACTGTCGCCAGATCAATACCGCGCTTGAGGTCCATCGGGTTCATGCCAGCGGCAACCGACTTCAGGCCTTCTTTGACGATCGCCTGAGCCAGAACAGTCGCGGTTGTTGTACCGTCGCCTGCTTCGTCGTTGGTGCGGGAAGCGACTTCCTTCACCATCTGTGCGCCCATGTTTTCGAACTTGTCTTCCAGTTCGATTTCTTTCGCCACGGATACACCATCTTTGGTGATGCGCGGTGCGCCGAAAGATTTGTCCAGAACGACGTTACGGCCTTTTGGGCCAAGTGTAACTTTAACCGCGTCGGCCAGGATGTTTACACCCCTGAGCATACGGTTACGGGCATCGGTGTCGAATTTGACGTCCTTAGCAGCCATTTTTGTTCTCCGTTTATAAAATTGTTCAGCGTTGGATCAGACGATCCGGGGCTTTCAGGCCGCCTTGGCTTCTGCCGCGGCTGCGATGATCCCGAGGATGTCGCTCTCTTTCATGATCAACAGTTCTTCCCCATCGAGGGTAACTTCTGTTCCGGACCATTTGCCGAAGAGGATTGTGTCACCTTCGGATACGGCCATCTCGATCAATTCGCCGCTGTCTTTGCGCGCGCCTTCGCCGCAGGCAACAACTACGCCCTCTGCCGGCTTTTCTTTTGCGCTTTCGGGGATGATCAATCCGCCGGAAGTTTTCTCTTCGCTTTCAACGCGGCGCACCAAAACACGGTCATGAAGTGGTTTGAATGTCATCTTTGCAGCTCCTTAAGGCTCAAAGTTTCTCCCAGACGGCATCCTCATTTCTCCGGGGTGCCGCCGTTATCACTCTTTGTGTTCGAGTGCTAACGACGTGTAGTTAGGGACCCGCGCGAGCCGAGTCAACAGCGACATATGCAAAATTTTCTCCAGACCACGCACTTCAGCTTTCTTATAGCTCAGTCGCCCAGAACCCGGGGTGTCAACGCCACGGCCTCCGCCCCAGCAGAGGTCAGGCCATAGACACCTGTGGCGACTTTTTCGAACCAGTGATAGTGGTCGTCCCGCATGATACGCGTTGCATTCACGACCCCTGTTTCCCGCGCAACTTCCGCCCCTTTGGACGCGCCGGCCTCGAACAGATAAAGCGCGATCTTGGTGGCATCCTGACGATAGGCGGTAATCAACCCTGCGCGCGTTTGCCCCCCCTCATTCGGATCACCCTTGCGTTTTGCAAATTCGCGCAGCAATGCGTTTTGGCGCTTCTTCGATTTGCGTGGCTTGTAGGGTCCGGGGTCGCAATGCACCTCAACCAGACCATCAGACAGGCGCACCGTGATGACGCCGAGCGACAAACGCCGCGCCAAGGTAACATTCTCTTTCAGCGATCTGGCAAACCGCTTGCCAGTCAACCTTGGAACCGCAAGGTACACATCATCCGTCACCGCCTGCCGCGCGATGCATTGATGAAATAGCGTCAATGCAAAACCCGTTTTCATTTCCACGACAACTGGTGCTTCACCCCCGCGCAATGCAACCACGTCAACGGCACCGATTTCGGATTTGACCTCATATCCCTGCCCTTCCAGAAAGGATTTTATCGGCGGATACAATTCAGTCTCTCGCATGTTTCTCCTTGCGACACATGACATGCGCCTGCGTACGCCCATCATGGCTGATGGCACCAATACCAGCCACGTCCATCACAGATGGATTGCACACAATACCGCCCCTTTCAACTTTGCGCGACCCGCTGTTGAGTGGTTTCCCTCTGTTTCTGACCCGCGCGCTGCATTTAAACAATCGCGTCACCGTTAAGGCGCTGATCATGCGTGCCGAACATACCCGCCAGCAAAATGCCGCAGCGCAGCACGAACGGGGTGACAAGCCGCCGGACAGTGTTATAAGGCGCGCAACACTCAAATTGCGTATGAATGGATCACCTCATGACAACCCTCGTTTTTGGCCACAAATCCCCTGACACCGACAGCACCGGATCCCCTATCATCTGGTCGTGGTACCTCAACACCATCAAGGGAACAGAGGCCAAGCCGGTTCTGCTGGGGGAACCAAACACCGAAGCGCTCTTTATGTTGGACCACTGGTCGCTCGATAAGCCGGACATCATTTCGGAATTGGCAAGCGATACGCCCGTTGTCATCGTTGACACCAACAACCCCGCTGAGCTGCCTGACAACATTAACGACGCAGATATCACGCAGATCATCGATCACCATAAACTCGTCGGCGGCCTTGAAACCAAGGGTCCGATTGATATCAGAATTGAACCGCTGGCCTGCACCGCGACCCTGATGTGGAAGATGATTGGCAAGGACATGGCCCAGATGCCGACGTCGATCAAAGGCGCGATGCTGTCCTGTATCCTGTCAGACACACTCGAATTCCGCAGCCCCACCACGACGCAGGAAGACAAGGCCATCGCCCATGATCTGGCCAAAGAGCTGGGCGTCGATATCGCGACCTACGCAAGCGAGATGTTCGCCGCGAAATCCGACGTCTCCGCCTTTTCCGAGGCCGAACTGCTGCGTATGGACAGCAAGGAATACGCCGTCGGCGGTAAGCAATTCCGTGTCTCCGTGCTGGAAACCACGTCGCCCGCACAGGTCCTTGATCGCAAGGATGCGCTGATGGCCGCAATGCCCGGTGTCGCCAAAGAGGACAGCGCAGACGAGGTTCTGTTGTTCGTCGTGGACATCCTCAATGAAGAAGCAACGCTTCTGGTCCCGAACGACACAGTGAAAACCGTCGCGGAAAAGAGCTTTGGCGCAACGGTCAATGCGGATACGGTCGTCCTGCCCGGCATCATGAGCCGCAAGAAACAGATCATTCCGAACCTGAAAGTCTGATCACAGGGCCGCGCGCCTTTCACTTGTCGGCCAGCGTCGGTTCGCCCGCGCTGGCCGCCAGTCTTTTTATCTGCAAAGGATCTGACCATGACACGCATTATTTCGGCCCTTTCGGATATATCGGCGCAGTATGACGCGCTTTTCGTCGACCTCTGGGGCTGTGTCCATAACGGTGTGCAGGCCCTGCCCGAAGCGGTCGCGGCCTTGCAGGAATACCGCGCGCAGGGGGGCAAGGTCGTGCTTGTCACCAACTCGCCCCGCCCGCGTGCCGGTGTTCAGAAACAGCTTACCCATTTTGGCGTGCCGGACGATTCCTGGGACACGATCGCGACCTCGGGTGACAGCGCGCGCGCCGCTCTTTATCGCGGTGTCGTGGGTCAGAAGGTCTGGCACATCGGCCCACCCACGGATCTGAAGTTTTTCGAACCACTGCACCTGTCGGAGACCCCGGTCGATATCGAACGCGTCGCGCTTAACGAAGCCGAAGGTATGGTTTGCACCGGCCCCTTCGACAGTCTGGCCGACCCTGCGGTGATGCGCCCGCAGTTTCTGATGGCCAAGCAGCTTGGGCTGAAACTGCTCTGCGCAAACCCCGATATCATTGTTGATCGTGGCGAGACGCGCGAATGGTGTGCCGGGGCGCTCGCCAAGCTGTACGAGGAAATGGGCGGAGAGAGCCTGTATTTCGGCAAACCGCATCCGCCGATCTATGATCTGGCGCGCCGCCGTCTGGCCGAGTTGAACGTCGATATCCCCGACGGTCGCATTCTGGCCATCGGCGATGGCGTTCTGACAGACATCGCGGGGGCCATGGGCGAAGATATTGATTCTCTGTTCATTTCAGGCGGATTGGCAGCGCGGGAAACCAAAACCGTGCAACAGCCCGATGCGCAAGCCCTTGAAACCTACCTGAATAACGAAAAATCCAACCCAACCTTCACAATCGGCTTCCTGCGCTGAAGTCTTTTTGCTTGATTTTCTGCGCGCGCAAAGTAATAAAGTTTCAAGACTTATCGCTTAGCTGTTAGAAAATTACCGGAAGGGTCATCATGTTGGACAATCTGCCACGCGGAACAATCTGCATTGAAGACATTGAAATGGGCATGTCGCGCCACCTGAACAAGGTTGTGACCGATGAAGATATCGAGATGTTCGCGCAGATCTCAACCGACCGTAACCCGGTGCATCTTGATGATGATTACGCCCGCGACACGATTTTCGAGGGTCGCATCGCGCACGGTATGCTGACCGCAGGTCTGATTTCAGCCGTGATCGGGGAACAATTGCCCGGGCACGGCACGGTCTATCTGGGGCAATCGCTCAAGTTCCTCGCGCCCGTGCGTCCCGGCGATATGGTCTACGCAGAGGTCAAGGTCATTGACATCGACCCCGCAAAACGCCGGGTCAAAATGGAGTGTCACTGCGCGGTTGATGGCAAAAAGGTGCTGGTCGGCGAAGCGACCGTGATGGCGCCTTCACGCAAGTTCGACTAAGCATCACGCGCACCCCGCACGGCGCTTGCGTGTTTTCACGCTGCGGGCTACGCAGGGCGCATGAAAATACTGCGCGATTATCAATTTGTTGAACCCGAGCATCGTGGCGCAAGCGCTGCCGTTGGAAATTTTGACGGCGTGCACCTTGGGCATCAATCCGTTATCGACCTTGCGCGCAGCGTCGCGCCGGATGCGCCTTTGGGCATCTTGACGTTTGAGCCACACCCGCGCGCGTTTTTTGCCCCCGACGCACCGCCGTTCAGGCTGATGAGCCGCGAGGCCCGCGCCAGCCGGTTGGACAAGCTCGGTGTGGATATCCTGTACGAAGTGAACTTCAACGCCGCCCTCGCCAGCCTGACCCCGGAAGACTTCGCCGCGCGCGTCATCCATGAGGGGTTCGGGTTGAAACATGTCATCGTCGGCGCGGATTTCTGCTTTGGCAAAGGGCGCAGCGGGACGGCTGATGACCTCAAGCGTTTCGGCCAAAGCTTGGGTTTTGACGTCACGGTTGCACCTTTGATGGCACGTTCCGACATCACCGTGTCCTCGACGGCCATCCGCAGCGCGCTGAGTGCGGGCAAGCCGCGTGAGGCCGCCGAGATGCTTGGCCACTGGCACCGGATCGAAGGCCCTGTGATCGGCGGAGAACAACGCGGCCGTGAACTTGGCTATCCGACCGCGAATATGTCGATTGACGGGCTGCATCCCCCGGCCTTTGGTGTTTATGCTGTGCTGGTTGACGTGCTCGACGGGGCGCATGCGGGCAGCTATCACGGCGTTGCCTCAATGGGCGTGCGCCCCATGTTTGGCGAAAACCGCCCCAATCTGGAAACCTTCATCTTCGACTTTTCGGGCGATCTTTACGGCACGCCCTTGTCGGTTGCATTGGTGGAACATCTGCGGCCCGAACTCAAATTCGACGGGCTGGATGCGCTGATTGCGCAAATGGATCAGGACAGCATCGCCGCGCGCACTATTCTGGGCGCTTTATGAGCGACCCGATTGACCGCAAGGGCCTCAAGGATCGCTATTGGGAGCGCAAGCCGCTGTCCGCGATGAACCAGCGCGAGTGGGAGGCGCTGTGCGATGGATGCGGGAAATGCTGCCTGAACAAACTTGAGGACGAAGACACCGGCGAGGTGGCCCTCACGCGCATTGCCTGCCGTCTGCTGGATGATGACAGCTGCCGCTGCGCGCATTATGAAAACCGGCACCAATTCGTGCCCGACTGCATTGTTCTCAAACCTGACAATCTCGACACCCACGCCTATTGGATGCCCGAAACCTGCGCCTATCGCCTCTTGTGGCAAGGCGATGCGCTGCCTGACTGGCACCCGTTGATCACAGGCACAGCGCAATCCGTCCATGACGCGGGCATCTCAGTGCGCGGCATCACGCTGAGCGAATTCGATGTCCCGCAGGACGAATGGGAAGAACATATCATTGAGGAGCCGTCCTGATGTATCTCGCCTCTGACAACACCGGCCCCGCACACCCGCAGGTGATGGAACATGTCCTGGCCGCCAATGAAGGCTACGCCATGCCCTACGGCGCGGACCCGATCATGGAACGCGTGCGCGACAGGGTGCGCGATGTCTTTGAAGCCCCGGATGCGGCGGTCTATCTGGTCGCCACCGGAACAGCAGCCAATGCGCTGGCGCTGGCGTGCTATGGTCAGCCGTGGCAGACGGTTTTCTGCTCACCGGTGGCGCATATCCACGAGGATGAATGCAACGCGCCTGAATTTTACAGCGCGGGCAGCAAACTCACGCTCGTGCCCGGTTCGGACAAGATGACACCGGATGCGCTGCGCGCATCAATCGAAACAGAGGAAAGCCGCGGCGTGCACGGGCCGCAGCGCGGTCCCGTCTCGATCACACAGGTCACGGAACGCGGCGGTGTCTACACCCTTGATGAGATTAGCGCCCTCACGGATGTTGCAGAACACTATGGTCTACCCGTGCATCTGGACGGCGCACGGTTTGCAAATGCCATGGTGGCGCTGGAATGTTCGGCTGCTGAAATGACGTGGAAACGCGGCGTCGATGTTGTCAGCTTTGGGGGTACGAAAAACGGCTGTATGGGGGTGGAGGCCGTTGTTTTCTTTGACCCTGACAAAGCCTGGGAATTCGAATTGCGCCGAAAACGGGGTGCGCATCTTTTCTCAAAACACCGCTTTTTATCTGCCCAGATGCAGGGGTATCTGAAAAACGATATCTGGCTGGATATGGCGCGCCAATCCAATGCGCGCGCCGCACAGCTCAGCGCGGGGTTGGTGGAAAAAGGCGCGCATTTCCTCCATGCACCTGACGCCAATATGATTTTCGCAAGCTTTCCACGCCAGATACACCAACGCCTGCATGACGCGGGCGCGAAGTATTACATCTGGTCCGGAAATCTGGAGGGGGACGACCCGGACGCGTTGCTCGCCGCCCGCCTCGTCTGTGATTGGTCCCTGAGCGAAGCACACATCACTGAGTTCCTAAGCCACTTTTAGAAACGACAGGAGCGCTTGCCCGACGGCTTCAGGGTGTGTGATCGGCGACATATGCCCGGCCCCTGCAATCGTCACGCTGCGCGCATCGGGCAAACGGTGCGCCAGCGCATCGACGATCGAACCCGCGATTTCCGGACTTTGTGCCCCCTTGATCAGCAACACCGGCATCCGCGCCCGCGCCAAGCGCCCGGGCGCAAGAAGCGCATGGCTATCGTCAAGAATGGCAGCATGCTGTGCAGGGATAAGATGCATACGGTCGGTCATATAGCGCCGGGTCGCAGCTGGAATATCCGCCCACGCAACGCCACTGCCCCAAAGCCGGTTGAACGCACGGGCCGCATCCTCCCAATCGCCCTTGTGCAGCGCCGCTTCATAGGGTTTTGAAACATGCATGAACCGTGCCAGCGCGTCCGGCGCATCCACTTTGGTGACCGCAAAGAAGACGGGTTCGATGAGGGTCAGCGATCTGACCATTTCCGGCCGCGACACAGCCAGCAACAGTGCAACGACAGCCCCGTAGGAATGGCCAATCACATCGACCGGTTCAGTGAGATATGGCGCGGCATCACTGAGCGACAGGGCGGTTAAATCACGTTGCTTGTCCCACGCGAGGCTGGTTCCGTGCCCCGGAAGATCAATCGCGGTCAGGGACAGTTTTTCCCCGATGCCCTGCCCCAAACCCCGCCACGCGCCAGAATGCGCGAGGCTGCAATGGATGGCCAGCGCTTTGCGCGCCCCGTCACCAAAACGTCTTGTACCTGCGCTCACATTTTTCCCGCAAGCACCGCATCCAGATCGTCAATCCGGTCCTGCCCCCAGAAACGCTGATCACGATCCGTGATGTAAAAGGGGGAGCCAAACACGCCCCGTTCCACCGCCTCTTCGAGATTGGCCGCGTATGTTTCGGCCCCCTCAAGCAAGCCGCTGTCCGCAAGAGCTGGGTCAAACCCGGCCTCGGAGAGACAGCTGCGCACCACGCCGTCCTCGGCAATGTCCTTGTTCTCGGCCCAGACGGCACGCGTAATCGCGAACATAAGCTTGCCGAGATCGCCGCCCCCTGCGTTTTGTGCCGCGATGAACGCGTAGGACGACGGCGCACCATTGGTGGGCCAATGCGCAGGCTTGAGGTTGAAGGCAAGATCCAGCTTGGTGGCTTGGCGCACCAGCTCCTGCGCGCGGTATTCCACACGGCTGGCGTGCCGGTCTTTTGGCGCTGTCCCGCCTGTGCGCGCGAAAAGCGCCATAATGTCGAGCGGTTTGTAGGTAATCGTCGCGTTGTGTTTTGCCGCAACCTCTTCGGCGCGATTCCCGGCCAAGTAGGCATAGGGCGACAGTGTTGAGAAAAACAAATCGATATGTGCCATTTTTACGTTTCCTTGTGGCCTTGGGTTCTTTGCCGATTGGTAAGGCCGTGTTAGGTGAAGTCAACATCACGAATCTGTCACAATTCCCTCTTCCTAATCTCGGAAACACCTCCCATGCCACATGTCCAAGAACCCAAGCTGATCTCTGGAAATGCAAATATGCCCCTTGCACAAGGTATCGCGCGACGCATGAGCATGCACCGCGGCGTTCCTGTCGGACTGGTGGACGCTCGGGTTGAGCGGTTCAACGACGGTGAAATTTTTGTCGAAGTGTTCGAGAACGTGCGTGGCGAGGATATGTTCATCCTGCAGTCAACGTCCAACCCAGCCAATGACAACCTGATGGAATTGTTGATCATGGCAGATGCCCTGCGACGCTCTTCAGCGGCGCGGGTCACAGCGGTACTGCCCTATTTCGGCTATGCACGGCAAGACCGCCGCACAAAAGCACGCACACCCATCACCGCCAAACTCGTTGCCAACATGCTGGTCGGGACAGGTATCGAACGGGTCTTGACCATGGATCTGCATGCCGCGCAAATTCAGGGGTTTTTCGATATTCCGGTCGATAACCTTTATGCCTCACCGATTTTCGCCCTTGATATCAAAAGCGAGTTCAAAGGCCGGATGGATGAGCTCATGATCGTATCGCCTGACGTCGGGGGCGTGGCCCGCGCCCGTGAATTGGCCAAACGGATCAATTCCCCCCTCGCGATCGTGGACAAGCGGCGTGAAAAGCCGGGCGAGATTGCAGAAATGAAAGTAATCGGCGACGTTACGGGGAAAACCTGCATCATTGTGGATGATATGTGCGATACGGCCGGTACGCTTTGCAAGGCAGCGCAGGTTCTGATCGAGCATGGCGCGAACGAAGTGCATTCCTATATCACGCATGGCATCATGTCCGGCCCAGCCGTCGAACGTGTGACAAACTCGGTGATGAAATCGCTGGTGATCACAGACACCATCGCCCCCACAGATGCGGTCAAGGCCGCCCCCAACATCAGGATTGTACCAACGGCGCCTGTCTTTGCGCAGGCCATTCTGAATATCTGGAATGGGACATCTGTGTCATCTCTGTTCGAAGCTGAAACGCTTGGCCCGATTTATGATGGGATGTATGCGGCTGAATAAAGCTTCGGGACCGGCGTCGGTTTAATCCGGGGCCGGGCCGCCCTTGCGCTCCAGCTTGGCCTGGTACTTGCGTTCAAGAACAAGCTGCTGCGGCTCCCAGAAATAGCGTTGATCGTCCAGCGTTGGCGACCAATAAAGCAAACCACCCCTGCGCCATGGGTCCAATACGACGCCGTCGTTCATCGTGTCGCCCCGCGCGCTGATGATTGCCGTGCTGTGGTCGATCCGAAGCTCACTACCTTCTGCAATCGCGCGGTGCATTTCAAGTGTCTGAAAACCTTCAGCATTCAAGCGCTTTTGGATATCCTCAGCCCAATGCACGCACAACCCACGCGCGCGCCAACCATTATTGACCTTTGCGTTGTGGATGATCGGGTTGTCGGTGACGTTATACTCTTCGGCCAGCTGCAATGAATAGGTATAGGCAATAAAAGCAGCGCGGTCTGCCTCAGCGGGGTCAACTTCGGGGCTGAGGTTGCGAATCTCACGGGCGAGCATGTTTATATCGTCTTGCGTCACGTCTCTGGGAGCGGGTGAGCAAGCGGCCAGAAGAACAGCCACCCCTATCACAGTTACGAAAGAAAAAACCCGCGTCATGTCTTGCCTCATTGGTCTGAACACAACGACAGGCTACGGTATTCACCGCCAGAGCGCAGCCGCAAAGTGAATATGAGCACGTAGAATTGACCTATCGGTCGCGTGTTCTTTATTGCCTTAGTTAATGGCCATGTTGCGGGACAAAGCCCCCTTTCGCTGCGGGTGCGCCAACAGCTGATTATCGGCTAACTCGATGGGATCGAGCGATAGCCTTTGATCACCATAGCGACGCCGACGCCCGTTAAACCCAAGCCACTAAGAAAATCTCCGCTGAGCCAGCGTGATGTGGTTTTTTTAACGGCGGCGGTCGTTAATAGCGCATAGGTTAGGATGGACAAAGCATCCAAAACGATGAAGATCCCGCCATAAACTGCACCTTGAAGAGAGACGTTGTGTTCCGGTGAAATGAAAGCTGGAAAGAGTGCAACGAAGAATACGATGGCTTTGGGATTGGTCACACATGCAAAGAAACCCGCCCAAAAGGTAGCTTTGTCTGACGGGGTCGGCGCATAATCCGCTGGTTTCCCAATATTCTTAAACGCAGTCCGTGCCATCCAAAGGATGAAAATTCCGCCAAGAATTTGAAGGAACGGCAGGATCAGTTCGGACAATGCAACCAGCGCGGTAAGGCCCACAACCGCCACAGTGACATGAACCATCGTGCCAAGTGCGTCGCCTGCAACCGCCACATAGGCGGCCCTTGGTCCATGTCGGAGGGCCTGCGCGGTGGCAAATGCCACTGAAGGTCCGGGCACCGCCAAAAAGACAAGAGTCGTCGTCAGAAAAGCCAAGAAAAGTATCGGGTCCATAGGTCAAGTCCACTCATCACTGATTGGTTAATCAGCACATTATCAACTGATTGAGCTGTGTCGAGCTTAAACAAACTGCCCTTTGTTCCCTGCCCAGCATCGGTCAAAGTGGGCTAGAAGCTGACCGTCGCGACAAAAAAAAGGCCCCGCAGATCAGCGAGGCCTTTACAGTATTCTACCCGAAGCGATCAGAGTGTGATGTGGTCACCGACTGCGACCATATCCGCCAACAATTTGGCCGCATCATCGACTGGGCCAGGTTCGTTCGAGAAGGCCTCTTTGGCCTTGGCAAGCGCTTCTTCGGCTTCTTTCACCATCGCGTCATGATCCGCCTTGGTGACTTCCGTCTTAGGGATTGCACGCTCGGCCAGAACAGAAATACTGCTTGCGGTGATTTCAGCGAAACCGCCTGTGACGACGTATTCCGACGTACCATCAGGGCCTTCGGTCACCAGCAGGCCGGGGCGCAGGGTGGTGATGGTCGGCGCATGGTCAGGCATCGCTGTCATGTCGCCATCGGCACCCGGAATCTGCACTGCCGTCACCTGCACGGAGGCAAGCAAACGTTCAGGCGAGACGAGGTCGAATTGGACTGTATCTGCCATTGATCAGGCTCCTTAAGCGGCGTCTGCCGCCATTTGTTCAGCTTTCGCTTTCACTTCTTCGATGCCACCGACCATGTAGAACGCACCTTCGGGCAAGTGGTCATACTCGCCAGCCACAACCGCTTTGAAGCTCTCGATTGTCTCGGTCAAAGGAACCTGCTTACCGTCAGAACCGGTAAAGACCTTCGCAACGTCGAACGGCTGGGACAGGAAGCGCTGGATTTTCCGGGCACGGGCCACGGTCAGTTTGTCTTCTTCGCTCAATTCGTCCATGCCAAGGATCGCGATAATGTCCTGAAGCGATTTGTAGCGTTGCAGAATACCCTGCACGTCACGCGCCACATTGTAATGCTCCTCCCCCAAAACCTGCGGGTCCATCAAACGTGATGTGGAATCGAGCGGGTCAACCGCCGGATAGATGCCGAGTTCGGAGATCGCACGCGACAGAACCGTTGTCGCATCAAGGTGCGCAAAGGACGTTGCAGGCGCGGGGTCGGTCAAGTCATCCGCAGGCACGTAAACCGCTTGCACGGAGGTAATCGATCCCGCCTTGGTGGATGTGATGCGTTCCTGCATCTGGCCCATGTCGGTGGCCAGTGTCGGCTGATAGCCCACAGCGGAGGGGATACGACCCAAGAGAGCGGAAACCTCGGAACCCGCTTGCGTAAAGCGGAAGATGTTATCCACGAAGAACAGAACGTCGGTACCGGACTGGTCGCGGAACTGTTCTGCCAAGGTCAGGCCCGTCAAAGCCACACGCATACGCGCACCGGGAGGTTCGTTCATCTGGCCGTAGACCAGCGCCACTTTGGACTCGGTCAGGTTGTCAGGAACAATAACAGCGGATTCGATCATCTCGTGGTAAAGGTCGTTGCCTTCACGGGTCCGCTCCCCCACGCCGGCGAATACGGAAAAGCCCGAGTGCACTTTGGCGATGTTGTTGATGAGTTCCATGATGAGAACGGTTTTACCAACGCCGGCACCCCCGAACAGACCAATCTTACCGCCCTTTGCGTAAGGGGCCAGAAGGTCAATCACCTTGATGCCGGTTTCCAGCACTTCGGAGGATGTGGATTGTTCGGCGAAAGCCGGTGCTTCCTGGTGGATTGAACGTTTCTCGTCCGATTCAACCGGGCCCTTTTCGTCAATGGGCTCGCCCACGACGTTCATGATGCGACCCAAGGTTGCGTTCCCTACCGGGATCGAAATCGGGCCATCGGTGTCGGTCACAGTCTGACCGCGGACCAACCCTTCTGTCGCGTCCATCGCGATGGCACGTACGGTGTTTTCACCAAGGTGCTGTGCCACTTCGAGCACCAGACGGTTGCCATTGTTGTCTGTTTCCAGAGCGTTCAGAATCTCCGGCAGGTGATCCCCGAACTGAACGTCAACGACCGCGCCGATGACTTGTGTGATTTTGCCGACTGCATTTGCCATGTCGTTTCTCCGATTTGTTCTACAGCGCTTCCGCGCCGGAAATGATTTCGATCAACTCGTTTGTGATGACGGCCTGACGTGAACGGTTGTACTCGATGGTCAGGTTGTCGATCATCTCGCCCGCGTTGCGCGTCGCGTTGTCCATTGCAGACATCCTTGCGCCTTGCTCGGATGCGCCGTTTTCGAGCAGTGCCGAGAATATCTGCGTCGCGACACCGCGTGGCAGCAGATCAGCCAGAACGGCCTCTTCATCCGGCTCGTAATCGAACAGTGTCGAGGCCTCATCGCCCTCTTGCTCTTCGAATTTGGCCGGGATGATTTGCTGCGCTGTCGGGATCTGGCTGACAACATTCACGAACTTCGCATAGAAGATCGTCGCCACGTCAAATTCGCCCACATCAAAGCGGTTCAACACATCTTTTGCGATGCCTTGCGCGTCAACATAGCTGACACGCTTGATCTCGGTGAGATCAACGTGCCCAATGAAAAGTGAGCCGAGTTCGCGTTTAAGTTGATCACGCCCTTTTTTGCCGACCGTAAGGATTTTGACTTCCTTACCTTCACCCTGCAGCTTTTGGGCATGCGCACGGGCCAGCTTGGCGATGTTGGTGTTGAAACCACCACACAGTCCGCGCTCGGAGGTCATGACGATCAACAGCTGAACCTTGTCGCTGCCCGTACCGGACAGCAACTTCGGAGCGGAATCAGACCCGCCAACCGAAGACGCCAACCCTGCCATGACCGCGTTGAAGCGCTCGGTGTAGGGACGCGATTGCTCCGCCGCTTCCTGCGCGCGGCGCAGTTTCGCCGCGGCCACCATTTGCATGGCTTTGGTGATCTTGCGGGTCGATTTGACCGACGCGATCCTGTTTTTGAGATCCTTGAGATTAGGCATTGCCTTGGGTCCCCTTACGCGAAGTCAGAGGCGAATTCACTTATCGCAGCTTTAAGCTTGTCTGCCGCATCACCCTTGATCTTGGGATCATCGTTGGTAATCCAATCAAGCACATCGCTCTTCTTGGCGCGCATGAAGTTCAGCAACCCGGTTTCAAAACGGCCCACGTCTTTGACGTCGACTTTGTCGAGGAAGCCATTGGTTCCTGCGAAAATGACGCATACGATCTCGGCGTTTGTCAAAGGCGAATACTGCGACTGCTTCATCAACTCGGTCAGGCGCGCGCCACGGGCAAGCAGCTGCTGAGTAGACGCGTCGAGGTCGGACCCGAACTGCGCGAAGGCCGCCATTTCACGGTACTGAGCCAAGGACAACTTGACCGGTCCAGCAACAGAAGACATCGCCGATGTTTGCGCCGAGGATCCAACCCGCGATACCGAAAGACCGGTGTTCACCGCTGGGCGGATACCCTGATAAAACAGTTCAGTTTCGAGGAAGATCTGACCATCCGTGATCGAAATCACGTTTGTCGGAATAAAGGCCGAAACGTCACCACCTTGGGTTTCGATGATCGGCAGAGCTGTCAGCGAGCCATTGCCCGCCGCATCACCAAGTTTAGCGGACCGTTCAAGCAAACGGGAGTGAAGATAGAAAACATCACCGGGATAAGCTTCACGGCCCGGTGGACGGCGCAGCAACAGGGACATCTGGCGATAGGAAACCGCCTGTTTGCTGAGGTCATCATACACGATCAGCGCGTGGCGGCCATTATCGCGGAAATGCTCAGCCATCGATGTTGCGGAATAAGGCGCAAGGAACTGCATCGGTGCAGGCTCGGAAGCTGTCGCGGCCACAACGATGGAATAGTTGATGGCGCCGGTTTCTTCGAGTTTCTTGACCAACTGCGCAACAGTCGAGCGCTTCTGACCAATCGCAACGTATACGCAGTAGAGTTTCTTGCTCTCGTCGTCGCCCGCAGCGTCATTATAGGACTTCTGGTTCAGGATCGCGTCCAGAGCAACGGCGGTTTTGCCGGTCTGACGGTCACCAATGATCAACTCACGCTGACCACGGCCAATCGGGATCATCGAATCGACGGCCTTGAGACCAGTCGCCATCGGCTCATGCACCGATTTACGCGGGATGATGCCCGGCGCTTTGACGTCCGCAACAGAGGATGTCTTGGCGTTGATCGGACCTTTGCCGTCAATCGGATTGCCGAGGCCATCGACCACACGGCCCAAAAGCTCGTCACCGGTCGGCACGGACACGATCGAGTTCGTGCGCTTGACGGTGTCACCTTCTTTGATGTCCCGGTCGGAGCCGAAAATAACCACACCGACGTTGTCGGACTCAAGGTTCAGCGCCATGCCCTGAATACCACCGGGGAATTCGACCATTTCACCAGCCTGAACATTGTCCAGCCCGTAGACCCGCGCGATCCCGTCACCGACGGAAAGCACACGACCAACCTCGGCCACTTCAGCTTCTTGACCGAAATTCTTGATCTGGTCCTTCAGGATCGCAGAAATTTCTGCTGCTTGGATACCCATTTATCCGACCTCTTTCATTGCATTCTGGAGGGAATTCAGTTTCGAGCGGATTGACGTATCAATCATGCGCGAACCGACTTTAACGACGAGACCGCCGATGAGGCTTTCATCAACGGACGCATTCAATGTGACAGTTTTGCCTGTGGAGGCTTTGAGCGTTTTGGCCAGCTTATCGGCCTGTGTTTTCGTCAGCGCTTTGGCCGAGACCACATCGGCGGTTACTTCGCCTTTATCCTCTGCGATGATCGCACGCAGCGTGGACAGCAGTTGAGGGACAACGAACAGTCTCCGCTTCTGAGCCATCAGGGACAATGTGCTCGCCATTGTCGTGCTCAGCCCCATTTTTGATGCAAGCGCCGTAATAGCGGCTTCCTGCTCTTCTCTGGTGTAGATTGGAGAACTCAACAAAGCACCGAAATCAGCGCTTTCTGAAAGTGCGCTTTGCAAGACGTTTATATCATCTTCCAGCGATTTTACTGATTTTGAGTCTTTTGCAATATCATAGACAGCCGTTGCATAACGCGCAGCAATGCTAGTGGAAATCGAAGCTGGTTCTGACACGTCCACCCTTCCGATGTTCTGGTCCCGACGTACGCGCAACAACCGCGAGGTCTAAGAAGTTGGTGCGGTCAAAGTTGCCTCTAACCGACGAAATCAGCGGTGATGTAGCAGAGGAGGTTCCACCCCGCAACATGTCTTAGCATTTGTTCATTTCAGCGGTTTTCCCATGTTTTCAGGTGCTTGGCTAAAGTGCGACGGTTTGGCCCGGCAAAAAGTTTCGTTTTTGCGAGGTAAAGCAGGTCAGATTGCGATTCTGCAGTGCCGAAACTTTCATCAGTTGATGTAAATCAGACTGGTTTGACGGACGGTTTCAAAACACTAACCGGGGCGACGCGACGTTTTGGTTCAACTTTGCCCTTCGGTGGGTAGACCAGTTTGGTCGCCTCGACCATGAAAGCACCGCTGGCAATAAATGTCGGCATGCGGCGTCCGATTTTCTCAAGTGCCGCGCCTGATTTCATCCACAACCGTTGCGATGATGGCACCTGATAAAGCGCGCCGAGGTGACGTTCAGGTAAAAACTGATGTTTGCGCAGCTGTGTTTCAAGCTGGCTGGTCGAATAGGGTCTTCCATAGCCAAAAGGCGTGCGGTCGCGCCGCGCCCACAACCCCGCTCGGTTCGGCACAATAAATAAGGCGCGCCCGCCGGGACCCAGCACCCTCCAGCATTCCTCTAGCAGATCGGAGGCCCGTTCCGACGTCTCAAGACCGTGCAGCAAAACCAGCTTGTCGACATGACCGGTTTCGATGGGCCAGGCGACTTCTTCGGTCAGCACAGAGACATTGGGCAAGCCCGACGGCCATGGCATGACCCCTTGGGGGCCCGGCATCAAGGCCATCACCCGGCGCGCGTCTTTGAGATAAGGGCGCAACAAGGGCGCAGCAAAACCGAACCCAACCACGGTCTGCCCCTTCGCCTCGGGCCAGATTTCCATCATTCTGCTGCGCAAAGACATCTGCGCCGCCCGCCCCAGAGCACTGCGGTAGTAGAAATTTCGCAGGTCCTGTACGTCCAGATGCATTGCAGGCAGCCTCGTGATCGGTCACTCTTGTAACCAGTGTCGCAAAGCCGGAGGAAAATGACCATGCCCCTTGAGATCCTGACCATTCCCTGCCTGAGCGATAACTACGCTTATCTTGTGCATGATGATGCGACAGGACAAACGGCATTGATTGATGTTCCTGAGGCGGATGCGATCCTCAAGGTGCTGGCGGACAGGCAATGGCACTTGTCCGAGGTCTGGATCACGCACCATCATGCAGACCATGTTCAGGGCCTTGCCGACGTTCTAACTGCGCATCCCGCCAAAGTTCGGGGCGCGGCGGACGATTCGCACCGGTTGCCAGCATTGGACTTTGCGTTGGGCGACGGCGAAAGTTTTGATTTCGCGGGCCACGAGGTAAGGGTGATGGATGTATCCGGCCACACCATCGGACACATTGCGTACTATTGTGCGGACGCCAAGGCTGTGTTCACCGCTGACAGCCTGATGGCGTTGGGCTGTGGGCGCCTGTTTGAGGGTACAGCAGATCAGATGTGGAAAAGCCTGAGCAAACTCGCCGCATTGCCGCCCGATACGCAGATATACTCAGGTCATGAATACACCGCCGCCAACGCTAGGTTTGCGTTAACCATTGACCCGCATAATTCTGACCTTATATCGCGATCACAGGGCATAGCGGCGTCGCGCACGGCGGGAAAGCCCACAGTTCCATCAAGCTTGGCGACAGAAGCCGCGACAAACCCCTTTCTGCGCGCCGCCGACCCGACCATCCGCGCGCACTTGAATATGCAGCACGCGAGCGACAGCGAAGTTTTTGCTGAAATTCGAGCCCGCAAAGACGCATTCTAACGCCCACAACGTGACCGGAACGCAGCCGGAATCGCAAATTGTGAATGGAAAAATGAAGAAAAAACTTGAAGCTGCGCTACGATCAACCAAACTCTAACTTAATGAGGCTATGGTTGGATGATGGGCTGATATCCTTTGGCTCTGATACCGACCCCGATCAGAAGGAGCACACAACGTGCCTTCATTTTCAACGACACTGGAACAGGCAATCCATTCGGCATTGGCACTCGCAAATGCGCGTCGCCACGAATTTGCCACGCTGGAACATTTGTTGCTGGCACTGATTGACGAGCCTGACGCGTCCCGCGTTATGAAAGCCTGCAGCGTGGATACGGACGATCTTCGCAGGACACTCGTTGAGTTTGTCGACGAGGATCTGAGCAATCTGGTCACCGATATAGACGGATCCGAAGCGGTGCCGACCGCCGCGTTTCAGCGCGTCATTCAGCGCGCCGCGATCCATGTGCAATCCTCTGGCCGCACAGAAGTGACCGGCGCGAATGTGCTCGTTGCGATTTTCGCGGAACGGGAAAGCAATGCAGCGTATTTCCTGCAAGAGCAGGATATGACCCGCTATGATGCGGTGAATTTCATCGCGCATGGTGTTGCAAAGGACCCCGCATATGGCGAACCGCGCCCCGTTTCCGGCGCGCCAGAAGCTGAAGAAGAGACGCAGGGTGTTACCGAGGGCGAAAAGAAAGAAAGCGCTCTTGAAAAATACTGCGTGGATTTGAACGCCAAGTCCCGCGAGGGCGATATCGATCCCCTTATCGGGCGCGCCTCCGAAGTGGAGCGTTGCATTCAGGTCTTGTGCCGCAGACGCAAGAACAACCCGCTTCTGGTCGGCGACCCCGGCGTTGGAAAAACGGCAATTGCCGAAGGGTTGGCACGTAAAATCGTTGCTGGCGAGACACCCGAGGTCCTTGCAGAGACGACCATTTACTCGCTCGATATGGGCGCGCTGCTGGCCGGAACACGATATCGTGGCGATTTCGAAGAGCGCTTGAAGTCCGTGGTGTCCGAATTGGAAGATCACAAAGACGCCGTTCTTTTCATTGACGAAATTCACACTGTGATCGGCGCGGGCGCGACGTCAGGCGGCGCGATGGACGCGTCCAACTTACTGAAACCCGCTTTGGCCGGTGGTAAGCTGCGCACGATGGGATCGACCACCTACAAAGAATTCCGTCAGCACTTCGAGAAGGACCGCGCATTGAGCCGTCGTTTCCAGAAAATCGATGTCAATGAGCCTTCTGTTGAAGACGCAGTCAAGATTCTGCGGGGATTGAAGCCCTATTTTGAGGATCACCACTCCGTAAAATACACAGCGGACGCCATCAAGACGAGCGTCGAACTGGCATCACGCTATATCAACGACCGCAAACTACCCGACAGCGCCATTGACGTGATCGACGAAGCCGGCGCTGCACAGCACCTGGTCGTCGCCGCGAAACGTCGCAAAACGATTGGCACGAGAGAAATTGAAAACGTCGTGGCGAAAATCGCGCGTATTCCACCTAAAAATGTGTCGAAAGATGATGCAGAGGTGCTCAAAGACCTCGAGGGGTCGCTGAAACGCGTCGTGTTCGGTCAAAACGCAGCCATTGAAGCCCTGTCATCCGCCATCAAGCTTGCCCGGGCGGGTTTGCGTGAGCCAGAAAAGCCCATCGGTAACTATCTCTTTGCCGGACCAACCGGGGTTGGCAAGACTGAAGTTGCCAAACAACTGGCAGACACGCTGGGCGTGGAGCTTTTACGCTTTGATATGTCCGAATATATGGAGAAACACGCCGTTTCACGACTGATCGGTGCCCCTCCCGGATACGTGGGTTTCGACCAAGGCGGCATGCTGACAGATGGCGTTGACCAACATCCCCACTGCGTCTTGCTGCTGGACGAGATGGAGAAAGCCCACCCGGATGTGTACAACATTCTCTTGCAGGTCATGGATCACGGCAAATTGACGGATCACAATGGCAGAACCGTTGATTTCCGCAACGTTGTATTGATCATGACCTCCAACGCGGGTGCCGCTGAACAGGCGAAAGAAGCAATCGGGTTCGGTCGTGATCGACGTGAAGGCGAAGACACAGCCGCAATTGAACGCACATTCACGCCTGAATTCCGCAACAGACTGGATGCGGTGATCAGCTTCGCTCCATTGCCGAAAGAGGTAATCTTGCGTGTAGTCGAGAAATTCGTGCTGCAACTCGAAGCCCAGTTGATGGACAGAAACGTTACAATCGAATTGACGAAACCCGCAGCAGAATGGCTCGCTGACAAAGGCTACGATTCCAAAATGGGTGCGCGCCCGCTCGGTCGCGTCATACAGGAGTACATCAAGAAGCCGCTGGCAGAGGATTTGCTCTTCGGCAAACTTGCAAAAGGCGGCGTCGTCAAAGTGGGCGTCAAAAATGGCGAAATCGATCTGCAGATCGAAGGGCCTGACAAACCGCGGCTGGCTGGGGATAAACCTCCTCTTCTGACCGCCGAGTAAGGCGTCTTCGTTCGAAACGCTAAATTAAACCTCTCCGCTGTGAACGGAGAGGTTTTTTGCTTTTACAGCATCGGATCAACTAACCCGGGAAAATGGAGTAGCGCTGGTCTGCATGGCATAAATAACGAGCGGTCCGATCTGAAACGGCTCTCAAAAAGCTGGAAATGGATTAGGCAAGTGCTGAAAGCGATCATGCACGTCCGTTTCATGGCGACCTGCACTAACCTTAGAAAGACGTAAGCAAAATCCTGAACACCTGTGTTAAATTCCTCAAACATGAGGCTAATCAGCCGAACCAAGTCGCAGAGTCAGTTCCGCCTCTCAATTTCCCGCTTGGGACATATGTCCAATGATATTTCCGGTTGCTTCGCATTTACTCTCTATTCAACCAATACTGAGGCACCGTTTGCGTTTGGTGTATGACGCCAATGGGCCGGCACGGGGCACCCCATTTTTGATTACTTTGAAACCAAAACCCAGCCACGGGAGCTGGTAAGCGCGCAAACATACTTCAACGTGACAGCCAACCAACGACTGTCACATCCTACCTGAAAGACTACACGCCAAAACCGAACCGCTGGCGTTCTAGCGCTCTGTAAACTTCAACTCGATCCGACGGTTTTGCGCCCGTGCTTGCGGGGTGTTTTCCACTGCCACAGGCTGAAACTCACCAAACCCGTTCGCCGCAAGACGGTTCGGCGGAATACCAAGGCTTTCCACCATGTATTTCACAACGGACAATGCGCGCCCCTGACTTAACTCCCAATTGTCGGCAAACTGTCCGACACCGGAAAGGGGCAAGTTATCAGTATGACCGTCCACGCGAATGATCCAGTCAATTTCCGGTGGAATTTCATCTGCGATGCTTGAAAGAATCCGTGCAACCTTCGCGATTTCCTGCTGACCTTCGGCAGACAAATCCGCGCGCGCGGGCTCGAACAGCACCTCAGAAGAGAAAACGAAACGGTCGCCTTCAATTCGAACGCCTTCTTGCCGCCCCAGCACATCCCTCAACCGTCCAAAAAACTCTGAGCGGTATTGCTCCAGGTTCTTTGTCTCGGCGGTCAGACGCGCGGCCTCAGCCTCAAGGCGCGCCTTTTCTTCCTGCAATCTTAAGCGTTCGGCCTCTTCCAACTCCGCCCTGCGGCGTTCTTCGGCGGCCACACGTGCCAAGGCCGTGTTCAATTCCGAACCGAGCGACTGCAGTTGCACCTGTTGCGCAGTATCACGTTCTTTTGCATCGTCCAGCACCGCCTGCAAATCACCCAACTGAGTCCGCAATGCGGCAACCTGTTGGTTTAGCAGCTCTGTCTGCCGCTGCGCCCGCTCGCTGATCTGTTCCTGTTGCGCTAATTCGTTACGCGCCTGCGCCAAAAGAGATGCGCGACGCTCCGCTTCAGATGAGGTGTCAGCCGCCAGTGTTTCCGCAGCCTGCTTTGCCGCCAGCGCCGCCGCAAGTTGAGCGCGCAGTGCAGCGGCACCAGATTCGGCGTCCTGTTGCGTCTCTAAGGCCAAAGCCTCTACTGCCGCCCGCGCAGCTGCTTCCAACGCAGCCGTCCTCTGCGCGGCATCCAAGTCGGCCAAAACCTGCGCGAGCCGCGCCGCGATCAGGTCTTGCTCTGTTTGCGACGCCCTCAAAGCCTCTTGCACCGCTTGAGCCTCAGCCTCTTGCGCCTCAAACCCGTCGATCGCGAGCAACGCTGCGGCAAGTTCCTCATCCAAGTCCGCTTCTGCCGCCCGTGCCGCGGCCAATAGGGTCAGCGTCTCTTCTGCCTCTTGTCGCTGGCGTTCTAACGCCAAGGTCATTGTGGTGAGTTCAGCGTCCGCATCCTGAAGGCGCGCGCGCAGCAGTTCTGCGGCAGCAGCCTCGGCCAGCCGCCCTGCTTCCTCTTGTGACAACGCCTGAGCCGCGTCATCCACCTGCGCGGTCAATTCCAGAATCTGACCCTGTGCTTGTGTATTCTGCCCTTCGAGGTCCGCCACGAGCGCTTCAAGCGCTTCACGACGGGCCGCGGCCAACCGGGCCTCTTCCGCTTGCAAGTCAACCTCTGAGCGCGAAGCCGCCAGAGCCGAATTCAAAGCGTCCCGTTCACTGGTCAGCTCGGCTTGCGCCGCCTCCAGTGCCGCACGGGCGTCCTCCAATGAGGAAACAGTTCCCAAGGCTGCGTCCCGCTGCGTTATCAATGCCGCGACCTGCGCCTCAAAATCCGTGATCCGTGTCTGTGCTTGCGACAGGGCTTGGGCCTGCGCGTCGCGCGTCGTGGTTAAGGCCGCGATGCGCGCTTGTGCATCACCTAATGTCGCATCCAACTCACCGACACGACCCCTTAGTTGTGCACTCGTCTGCTCTTCCAAACCGAGGGCCTGCGCGAGTGCTGCAACTTCACCGGCCAGTTGGTCCAATTCGGTTTCCTGACCGGTAATGCGCTCGGTCAGGACGAATTGCACTACCATGAAAATGGTCAGAACGAACATCAGCACCAGCAAAAGACCCGTCATAGCGTCGACAAATCCGGGCCAGATCGACGCCTGAAACCGAGCACCTGTTCGCCGCGACAGCGCCATCAGCCGTCTCCGGGTGTGGTTTTACCCAAAGACCTTGGTGCGCGCGGCTTGATCGCTTCGGCGAGGCGATTGATGTCTGCGCGCAACTCGGCAAGGCTCTCTTGGCGTCCGGCAGAAATCTCTTCGAGAATGCGCAGCATCTGCACGTCAATGGACCGCAGCCGCATTCTGCTTTCCGCATCGATCCCATCGCCCTGCCCTTGCATTTCAATCAGAGCAATTAGCCTTTCCTGACCCGCAGCAACCCGTTCGAGCGCTGCACTTGCAGGATCAGACCCTTCCATCCTCTGTGTCAGCTTATCAAGCGAAGCGGCCAAACCACCAAGGGTTTGGTTTACTTCGTTTCGGCCCTGATCTGCGTGCAGGAACATTTGCTGCAGGGCATCCATCTGCTCGGTCATGTGATCGACAACACCCGCAAAGCCATGCTGATCGCCGGACGCCTCATCCCCGGAAGTAAATCCAACCCGTGTGATTGAACTGAGCCACTCTTCGAGCTCGCGGTAAAAACGGTTTTGCCCATGGCCTGCAAAAAGTTCGAGCAGTCCGACAATCAGCGACCCGGCCAGCCCCAACAGGGACGATGCAAAGGCAACGCCCATACCGTCCAGCTGGTCTTGCAGCCCGCTCATCAGCCGGTTGAAGACCTGTACACCACCCTCCCCGTCCTGCGGGGCAAGGCTGCCTATGGTCTCCACAAGGGCGGGCACAGTTGTAGCCAGCCCGTAGAAAGTACCCAAAAGACCAAGGAAAATCAGCATGCTGACGATGTAACGCGTGATTTCACGCACTTCTTCGATCCGCGTCGCTACCGATTCAAGGATGGAGCGGGACGACGAGGCATTGACCTGCATCCGTGCGCCACGCTGACGCAACAGCGACGCGAGCGGCGCCAGAAGTTGCGGTGCCTTCGTGCTGGAATCCAATGTGCCCGTCGCAAACCCTTCGATCCAGCGCACGGAACCGATCAATTGCAATACCTGATAAAAACAGGCCACAACGCCAATGGCGAAAACAAAAATGATGAAGCCGTTCAGGTAGAGATTGGCCTGAAACACGGGCAACACGCTGGGCAGTGCCAGAAAAACACCAAAGCCGGACAGTCCCAGCACAATCAGCATCAAAGAGATTTGTCTTACCGGCTGGGAAAAGACAGGTCTGGTTTCTAGGTCTGGTAACGCCATGCGTCCCCGCTCCTGACCGTTATTGTTCTGCTCTACGCGTAGTTTACACAGAAACGTAAAGGAAGTGCCAAGGATTTATGATGTCAGCGCACGAACCCGCTGACTGAGCCACTCAAGGTCAGGGTCATGCAGCCCGATCTCGGTCAAATGTTGTGCGGTGTTATAAAGGTATTCCGTGTTTGGCCCCATCCCACCGACCGCTGACGAAATGATCTGCGCCTGTTCCTCAAGGGGCAATCCACCGCAGTATTGCACATGGCCCGGATTGATCACATAGGCTACCGCTGTCACCCGGCGGCCATCGATCAGATCGACATCAAGCTCGCGTTCGAGGTAGGCCGAGGAAATCAGCTCACGCTCGCGCAGATAGGCCAGCGTCTCAGCTTCAGTACCCCCTTTGACCGCAAGTGCCACGCCCTCGCAGGCATGCGCAGGCTCTTCGTCCAGCGCCAAGACAAGACCGGGGTGCGTTTCCGAGCCACGATGGTGAATGGAGCGCATACAAAAAGAGCGCGCATAGCCGGGCAAGGTCGCCACAACCTGTTCCGCTACCTCAAAACCCGGGTTCCACAGCAGACTGCCATAGCCAAATACCCACATCGTCATTGCACTGGTTCTCCTTGCCTGCTTTGCGTAAACCCCAAAATGGCAGGAGATAAAAGAGGTATACGATGCGGCGTCTGGTTTGGTTGGGTGTTGTCTTTGCCGTGTTATGGAGCGGATGGTGGTTTTTTGCCGCCTCAGGCTTGCAGTCGGGATTGACGCGCTGGTTCGAAGATCGACGCAGCGATGGCTGGCAGGCCGAAATAGCGGACACAGCGCTTTCCGGGTTCCCTTTGAAACTGGATGTAACGCTGGAGCGGCCCATGCTGGCAGATCCCGAAACCGGCGTCGCCTTTGAGGCCTCCACAGTCATGATCAGCGCGCCGACCTATTGGCCGGGCTATGTGTCGTTGTTTTTCCCGCAAGACGAGATGCTGTTTGCCAGCCCATCTGGTCGCAGTACCTTAACGGCCGATACGGCGGTCGCCAATCTGCGCCTGCATCCGGGTGCTACATTGGAAGTGGAAGAACTGGCGCTGACGTCCGGGCCGTGGCGTCTCGACACGCCTGGCGGCAGCCTGATGTCAGCACAAGGGCTGTCTGTCGGCATGCTGCAGGACGTCGAAAACGCAAACCGGTATGCCGTGACATTGGATGCGCCCTCTTTTCAACCGGGCAGCGTGCCGCGCGCCGCCTTGCGTATCCCCACGGATTGGCCGATCGCCTTTGACAGCCTGACGATGGACATGACCGTCACCTTTGATCGCCCGTTTGACCGCAGCACACTTGAAACACAACGACCGCAGCCGCGCAGAATTGATCTGTCACTGGCACAGGCCGCATGGGGCACGTTGTTGTTGCGCGGGGCCGCAGATCTGGATGTCAGCGCCACAGGCGCCATGACCGGTGAGATTTCTTTGCAGGCAAAAAACTGGCAGGAAATGCTGGTCTTGGCCGAAACTGCGGGTATTTTGCCCCCAGCCCTCAAGCCGCAGGCAGAGAACATTCTGCAGGCACTCGCACGTGGCAGCGGAAATCCGAATTCAATAGATGTTACCCTGTCACTGCGCGACGGGACGATCTTTCTGGGCTTTATACCGTTGGGGCAAGCCCCCCTGCTCATTCTGCGTTAACGGCAGTAGGGGCCACTGCGATACCGGGCTGTGTCAAAGTGAAAGTGATCCCGGTGAAACCGATCTGATTCCGGCCCAAGCACTGTACCGAATGGCCCACATGCGCCCCTGTGCAACTGACGCATTGCTTTCGATGTGGCCGGATCATTCCATCCGCTGCGCACCGTGACCAATGTGCCGTCGCGCATCTGCAAACCTGAAATATCGATGGCGCGCCCTTTACCATGTTCAGAAATGCGCCCACCCGGTCGGTTGTTGCGTGTTCGGCACGCGTAATGCGCCGCCACGCGGATGTTCTTCAACCCGCCCCCTTTGCGCGAAAAAGCAGGTTTGGCCGTATCATCAATCCATGTTTTCAACGCCTTGGCCGTGCCGCAATCCATCACGGAATGTTGGCTCAACGCGATGCCGGACACGGCGCGGATGCGCACGGCATCTGCGACGCCGCATCCCGTCTTTGAACCGGGCACACGGCCCACAACCACGCCCTGAATATCAACATCGCCGCAGACCGCGCCTTTCTTGCGCAGCCGTTCTTGTGCGCGGGCAATGCGGCGAAACTTTCGCGGTCGCACTTCTGGTCGGCGTGACTGAGCAAGCCCGCGTCCACTCCCAACGGCCTCTCGTGCGGCGGCATCTCTTGGGCGGGGGGTGATGGCACCGGACGCCTCCAGTTGCGGTCCCGCGCTGTCTCGTTGAACAGGGCGCAAAGACGTATCCGGCGCCGCAATCGCGCCCCCGGCTAACATCGCAAAGGCAAAGACCAGCGATTTCATGGGCCGGATTTCTTGCGGCCAAAGTCCGGCGCATCCGTGTCCTGCCCCGCTTCGATAATGCCGCGGCGAATGGCCCGCGTTCGCGTAAAATACTCATGCAGATGATCGCCATCCCCGGTGCGGATCGCGCGTTGCAGCGCGAACAGCTCTTCGGTGAAACGTCCGAGTATTTCCAGCGTCGCGTCTTTGTTGGACAAGAAAACATCGCGCCACATGGTCGGATCGCTCGCCGCGATGCGGGTAAAGTCCCGAAAACCGGCAGCGGAGTATTTGATCACCTCCCGGTCGGTCACCCGGCTGAGGTCATCGGCCACGCCCACCATCGTATAGGCGATCAGGTGTGGCGCATGGCTGGTGACGGCGAGGACAAGGTCATGATGGTCTGCCTCCATCTCCTGCACGTTACTGCCAATGCCTTCCCAAAAACTGCGCAATCTATCGACGGCCGCTCGGTCTGAGCCCTCAACCGGGACCAGCAAACACCAGCGTTGGTCAAACAGTTCCGCAAATCCGGATTCAGGGCCGGAGTGTTCGGTTCCCGCCAGCGGATGTCCGGGGATGAAGTGGACGTTTTCAGGCAAATGCGGTCCAACACTGTCGATCACGTCGCGTTTGACCGATCCCACATCCGTCACGGTCGCCCCCGGTTTCAAATGGGGAGCGATTTCAGCGGCAACCTGCCCCATCACCCCGACCGGCACGCAGAGCACCACGAGATCGGCGCCCGCGACGGCGTCAGCCGCGCTGTCGTAGACATGATCACACAGGCCAATACGCCGGGCGGTCTGACGCGTCGCATCAGATCGCGCATAGCCCGTCACTTCACCAGCGAGCCCCTTGCGCTTGATGGCCCAAAACATGGACGACGCAATCAGGCCCAGCCCGATCAAGGCCACCCGGTCGTAAATCACGCTCATGAAACCCCCTTAAAGCGCGCCAAGGCATCGAGCACACGCGTCACATCATCGGAGCGGCCCACGGTGATACGCAACGCTTCGGGAAAACCGTACCCTTTCACGATGCGCACCAGAATGCCCTCGTGCTTGAGATGCGCATCTGCCGCCAATGCTTCGGCCTCGTCAGCAAACCGTGCAAGCACAAAGTTGGCATGGCTTGGATCGCAGGCGATGCCAAGCTGGTTCAACCCGCCCATGAGCCGCACCCGCTGCGCCGCGTTTTCCTGCAGGCATGTCTCAACAAAGGCACGGTCGTTCACCGCAGCCTCGGCCCCTGCCAGCGCGACCGAAGACAGGTTGAACGGACCGCGCACACGGTTGAGCACGTCGATCACCTCTTGCGTGGCATAGGCCCAACCGACACGCAGACCACCAAGGCCATAAAGCTTTGAAAACGTGCGGGTCATCACCACATTGTCGAATTCATCGACCAAAGATGCGCCCCCATTATAGCCCTCGAAAAACTCGGCATATGCACCATCCAGCACCAAAAGACATGTGGGCGGCACCGATTGCGCAAGGCGTCTTAACAAATCCAGTCCAATCGCCGTCCCCGTCGGATTGGCCGGGTTGGCAATATAGACCAGACGTGTGGCCGGGGTCAGCCGGTCGATGATCGCGTCGATATCCACGGTTCTGTCTGCTTCGGGCGCCACAACAGGCGTCGCCCCTGCGGACAAGGCAAAAATGCGGTACATCGAGAACCCATGCTCGGTATAAAGCACTTCATCGCCCGGCCCGGAATAGGCCATCGCGAGCAAGCTCAGCAACTCGTCAGAGCCGACGCCGCAAATAATGCGCTGCGCATCAAGCCCGTGCGACTGCCCGATGGCCATCCGCAGTGCGCTGTGATCCGTTGAGGGGTAGCGGTGCAGATTAAGCGCTGTTTCAGCGACTTTCGCACTGGCTGCCGGACTGCACCCGGATGGGTTTTCATTCGAGCTGAGCTTGAGAGGCTCTGCCTGCCCGTCAATTTTGGATGCCCCGCCCTGATACAGTGCAATATCCATAATACCTGGCTGAGCGGTAATCCTCATCGTCATTGGGTTATCTCCTGTCGCGCTGACAGATGGCGCGTTTGCGGGGCAGATAGCAACTGCAAAAGGGCTTCGCAAATGCAGACAGGGGATGCAATATCCTGAATTCACAACATCAGACAATTTTCCCCCAACGGGTGATGATCCGTTGAAAACCGCACGTCCAGACCACCTGGGATCGACCATCGCTGCGGTGCATCCCAGCTTGATTGTTTTTTCATCACGCTTTTCAACTTTATCGGAGTAGCTCGTGGCACCGGCAGTTGAAATCCCACCCGATTAAGTGAGAGTTGCACGTTATGCAGTATCGCGCCGATATTGATGGTCTTCGCGCCATCGCCGTTTTGCCCATCGTTCTGTTCCACCTGGGCGTTACCTCGCTCTCTGGGGGGTTCGTGGGTGTTGATGTATTCTTTGTGATCAGCGGGTATCTGATCACGTCGCTGGTGCTGAATGATATCGACGCAGGCAGGTTTTCGTTCAAAGCGTTTTATATGAAACGCATTCGAAGGCTGGGGCCCGCGCTGCTTGTGACTTTGCTTGCGACGCTGCTGGTCGGCATTTTTATTCTATCGCCTTCTCTATTAGAGGCATTGGCAGAATCGTCCCTTGCGGCGCTGCTATCGGTATCGAACATTCTATTCTGGTCGGAAGCTGGTTATTTTGACGCCGACGCCATCTATAAGCCTCTGTTGCACACCTGGTCACTTGGGGTGGAAGAGCAGTTCTATGTGGTTTGGCCTGTGCTGCTTTTGCTCGTTTCGCACTTTGGGCGCAAAGCGCTGGGGGCGCTTTTGCTGGCGTTATCTGTCGCCAGCTTGATCGCCTCAGAAATGATGCTCAACACCGCGCCGGAAACCGTATTCTTTCTCGCCCCGTTTCGCATATTTGAATTTGCCTTTGGTGCAGGCCTCGCCCTTTTCCCGGTGCGTAACACAGGCACATCTTTCCTGCGATCCTCAGCGTCCGTCACAGGCCTTATTGCAATCCTTGCATCTGCATTTCTTTATACGAAAGAGACGCGCTTTCCCGGAATTGCAGCCCTTGTGCCTTGCGTTGGCGCAGCACTTATCATCTGGGCCGGTCCGGCGGGTTGGATGAACAAGCGGTTGACGCTCGCACCTTTGGTTTACATTGGCCGGATCAGTTATTCGCTTTATCTGGTCCACTGGCCTGTGGTTGTTAACTATGCGTATTTGTACCAGATGCCTGAAAACCCCACCGAAGTCATCGGCTTGATTGTCTTCGTCCTGGCGCTGGCCAGCGTGATGTATTTCGCGGTCGAGCAGCCCTTTCGGAAAAAACGCCAAGTCGCCGCGAAAGCAACTTTCCGGGTTGGAAACCGCGCAGTGGTCTTTAGTCTCATGGCTGCGAGTGCCACTCTTGTGAGCACGGCAGTTTTTGTGGATCAAAAGGACGGGCTACAGGACTGGTTACCTGCAGAAATGATCGCTTTTGAAGAAACCCTTCGCCTCAAAAAAAAGCACGTCGAAAAGCCATTCGACAGGGGACCTGTCATTTTACAGACATGAGCCGTCAGGAATACGTGGATGCGCTGGACGCCTGCGCACCCGAAGCGCTTGATAATCTGATCGTGGTTTACGGAGACAGCCATGCAGCGGGCATATGGTCGGCCCTGTCCCGCGGCTTGCCCGACCGGAATGTCATGCAGATTACAGCGGCAGGATGTTCTTATGGGGGCCTCAAGAAGACCTCAAAAAAGTGTACGGATTTTGCAGAGATCGCATCAAAGTGGATCATAGATCATGCAGATAATATTGAAGTAGTCGTGTATTCTCAACGTGCCAAAAGCTTGCTTAACGGTGCCCCAGAAGAAAATCTGACGACCTTAACGGTGGCGTCTGGCGCGCTTGAAAACGTACGAAAAAGCCTGGAAGCCATCCAAAATACGGGCACATCTGTGATCTATTGGGGTCCGCGACCCGAATTTCATCCCGCTCTGGGGATTGCACTTGGCACGGTTCAATCGATTGAGCATCTAAAAGCCCGATACGCCTTGCTCGATATGAGTGCATTTTTGGAGCTTGATACCGCGCTCAAGGCTGAGTTCAAAGACTCGCCCGTGACCTACATCTCCAGCTACGATGTGATTTGCGCGCCCACATGCACTTTCCTGAGCGAGGATGGAGGGCCACTGATCGTAGACTACGGCCATTGGACAACGACAGGCGGTGACGAGGTCCTGCGTGCAATGCGCAAAAAGCACAACATCCTTGGCGAATTGCTAAACCAGCAAAAGATGTGAGCGCAAAAAAATGGCCGCGCCGGATTTGCCAGCGCGGCCATTTTTTGATCTCTTCGAAGAACTTTAGTTCTTGGCGTAGAATTCGACCACGAGGTTCGGTTCCATCATCACCGGATAAGGCACATCGCCCAATGCCGGGGTGCGCACGAATTTCGCGTGCATTTTGGAATGATCCGCCTCGATATAATCTGGCACGTCGCGCTCGGCGAGTTGTGTGGCTTCGATCAGCGCGGCCATCTGTTTGGAGCGGTCACGCACTTCGATCACGTCGCCTTCTTTTACGCGGTACGATGGGATGTTCACGATCTGGCCGTTCACACGGACGTGCTTGTGGTTCACGAACTGACGGGCAGCGAAAACGGTTGAGACGAATTTTGCACGGTACACAACGGCGTCAAGACGACGTTCCAGCAGACCGATCAGGTTTTCACCCGTGTCACCTTTTACACGCTCTGCTTCCGCATAGATGCGGCGGAATTGCTTTTCCGTCAGGTCGCCGTAATAGCCCTTGAGCTTTTGCTTGGCGCGCAGCTGGATGCCGAAATCGGAAATTTTACCCTTGCGGCGCTGACCGTGCTGGCCGGGGCCATATTCACGGCGGTTCACGGGGGATTTCGGACGACCCCAGATGTTTTCGCCCATGCGACGGTCAATTTTATGTTTGGCAGACGTGCGTTTGGTCACGGCTGATCTCCTTCTTAAGGGCCCGTTCGGGCGATGAAGGGCGTTGTCCTCTGGCTTGCGCCCGACAGGTCACCCCTCGCGGAGGCCACCAACACCAATGAAGTCGCGCTTATACTTGCCTAATGACCCGTGTCAACGGCCCATTGCCGATACATCTTCATACCGATGACAAGTGACGAGATGATCGTTCACCATTCCCACCGCTTCCATAAAGGCATAGACGATCGTGGGACCGCAAAATTTAAACCCTTCCGCTTTGAGGTCCTTTGAAATCTGCACCGACAATGGCGTTTGGGTCGGCACCTCTGACTGCGTCTGCCACGCGTTCTGCAGCGGTTTGCCATCAACATATTTCCACAAAAAGGTATCGAACCCTTCGCGGGCTTGAATTTCCTGCCAGGCGCGGGCGTTGGAAATCGTGGCTTCAATCTTGCCACGGTGTCGAATGATGCCGGTATCCGTCAGCAGGCGTTCGACGTCCGCCTCCCCCCATTCTGCGATCACATCAGGGTCGAAACCCACGAATGCAGCCCTGAAGTTCTCCCGCTTCTTGAGGATGGTGATCCAGCTCAACCCGGCCTGGAAACCGTCGAGAATCAGTTTCTCCCAAAGGGCGCGACTGTCGTACTCCGGGACCCCCCAATCGGTATCGTGATACTCCAGATATATCTGTTCGGGTCCGGCCCAGTCGCAGCGTGATGTCATTTTTTCTTTTCTTTTCAGTATTCTTAGCTTCTGTAAACCACATCTAAAATTGGAACAAAATGAGAATATTAACCAGCTTTTAGCATATGTGGTGGCAATATGGCACAAACCGAGAACGTTAGGAACAACATGCCTGCTTCAATCAATCGCGTCGTGGCTGACGTCGCTCCGGGAAGCGACAACCCATTGAATTTTGCGCTCACAAAGCGGGATCAAAGGACCATTGATATGGTTGCGGCAGCTGTCAGACAAAAGCAAGTCTTGTTAGCGTATCAGCCGATCATGCAGGCGCGGGATCAAAGCAAGGTTGCCTTTTACGAGGGTCTGATCCGCGTTCTGGATGAGACCGGGCGGGTTATTCCGGCGGGAGCGTTTATGGAGGCGATCGAAAACCTGGAACTCGGGCGCCAATTGGACACGCTGGCGCTGGATGAGGGTCTGCGCGCCTTGCACGAAAATCCGGAATTGCGGTTATCGATCAATATGTCGGCACGTTCCATCGGGTATGAGCCATGGAACCGCGTGCTCGACAAATGGCTCAAGCAGAATGAACTCATCGGCGAGCGATTGATTCTTGAGATCACCGAAAGCAGCGCAATGGGTGTACCTGAACTGGTTGTGGACTTCATGGACCGGCTTCAGCTGAGGGGTATTTGCTTTGCCATGGATGACTTTGGCGCAGGATACACCGCGTTGAGGTACTTCAAGGAATTCTGCTTTGATGTGATCAAGATTGACGGGCAGTTCATCAAAGGCATCGCGGACGACCCCGACAATCAGGCAATGACCTCCGCTATGATCTCCATCGCGAAACACTTCGACATGCTGACGGTGGCAGAATTTGTGGAATGTGAAGCGGATGCGCAAAAACTCGTGAGCCTCGGGGTCGACTGCTTGCAGGGGTATCACTTTGCGGCCGCCACGACCCGCCCCGCTTGGCTGCGCGACAAGCACCTCAGTCAAGCCGTTTAACGATTCAACTTCTTTGTGTTTGCGGTGCTGTGTCACAGCTTTCAGATGTTGCCCGGTTCTTTATGTTACGTTAACAGTTGCCCGTATCGCAGAAGGGGCTAAGTGATAACGGTTTTCCGCGCTTGGTCTTTTCGAGAACTGGCAAAGGATCAAAAAACCATGACGAACGTCGTAATCGCCTCCGCCGCAAGAACTGCCGTCGGCAGCTTTGGCGGGTCATTCGCTACCACTCCGGCTCATGATCTCGGAGCAGCAATGCTCAAAGAAGTCGTGGCGCGCGCGGGCGTCGATCCTTCGGAAGTATCCGAAACGATCCTCGGTCAGGTGCTGACGGCTGCTCAGGGGCAGAACCCGGCGCGGCAGGCGCATATCAACGCGGGTCTGCCACAAGAAAGCTCGGCCTGGACGATCAATCAGGTTTGTGGGTCCGGTTTGCGCACCGTTGCCCTTGCCGCTCAGCACATCCAATTGGGCGATGCCTCGATTGTTGCCGCGGGCGGTCAGGAAAACATGACACTGTCCCCCCATGCCGCCTCGCTGCGCGCAGGCCACAAGATGGGCGACATGAAATATATCGACACGATGATTCGTGACGGGCTGTGGGATGCGTTCAACGGCTACCACATGGGTCAAACCGCCGAAAACGTCGCTGAGAAATGGCAGATCAGCCGTGAGCAGCAGGATGAATTTGCGGTTGCCTCCCAAAACAAGGCAGAGGCAGCTCAAAAGGCCGGTAAATTTGACGACGAAGTTTTCGCCTATACCATCAGCACGCGCAAAGGCGACATCGTCGTCGACAAAGACGAATACATCCGCCATGGCGCCACGATGGAAGCCATGCAAAAGCTGCGCCCTGCCTTTACAAAAGACGGCTCAGTTACCGCGGCGAACGCTTCGGGCCTGAACGATGGCGCAGCCGGTGCGTTGCTTATGTCTGTCGATGAGGCCGCAAAGCGCGGCATCGAACCTCTCGCGCGCGTTGCAAGCTATGCGACTGTGGGCCTCGACCCGTCGATCATGGGCGCAGGACCCATCTTTGCCAGCCGCAAAGCGTTGGAAAAGGCCGGCTGGAAAGCAGAAGACCTAGACCTTGTCGAGGCCAACGAAGCCTTTGCAGCGCAAGCCTGTGCGGTCAACAAAGACATGGGCTGGGACCCTGCCGTGGTAAACGTCAACGGTGGCGCCATCGCCATCGGGCACCCCATCGGTGCATCCGGTGCGCGCATTCTCAACACGCTGCTGTTCGAAATGAAACGCCGCGACGCCAAGAAAGGTCTCGCGACACTGTGCATCGGCGGCGGTATGGGCGTTGCCATGTGCCTTGAGCGCGACTGACCCGGATCAAAGTGGCACCTGCGGGTGCCGCTTTGAAACACAAAACCTATCGTGCTGCGTCTTCGATCCGGCACGTCCAATTTAGATTAGATTACCAAATCACTGGAGGAGACTGAATATGTCCCGTGTTGCACTTGTCACCGGAGGAAGCCGAGGAATCGGATCCGCAATTTCAAACGCGTTGAAAGATGCAGGATACGCCGTCGCAGCAACCTATGCCGGCAATGACGAAGCCGCCGCGAAATTCACTGCCGAAACAGGCATCAAGACATACAAATGGAATGTTGCCGACTACGGGGCGAGCAAGAATGGTATCGCACAAGTCGAAGCTGACCTAGGCCCGATTGACGTGGTGGTCGCGAATGCAGGTATCACCCGCGACGCGCCCTTCCACAAAATGACCCCTGAGCAATGGCAGGAAGTCATCGACACGAACCTCACCGGTGTTTTCAATACCGTGCACCCGGTCTGGCCCGGCATGCGCGAGCGCAAGTTTGGCCGTGTGATCGTGATCAGCTCGATCAATGGCCAGAAGGGTCAGTTTGCACAGGTCAACTACGCCGCAACAAAAGCCGGTGATCTGGGCATTGTTAAATCACTGGCACAGGAAGGCGCACGCGCAGGCATCACCGCCAATGCAATCTGCCCGGGCTACATTGCGACCGAAATGGTCATGGCAATCCCCGAAAAAGTGCGTGACAGCATTATTGCAGGCATTCCGGCTGGACGTTTGGGCGAACCCGAAGAAATTGCGCGCTGCGTGGCGTTCCTCGCATCAGATGATGCAGGCTTCATCAACGGCTCAACCATTTCGGCAAATGGTGCTCAGTTCTTCGTCTGAGCCATCACAGCATTGCAAATCAAAGGGCCGGTTCATGCGAACCGGCCCTTTTTGATCCCGTAAGAACGCTGCAGTCGTTCAGCGGGAAACCGTTGACGGGAACAGCCAGTGCCATGCTTCAACCAGAACCTGGCTGCGTTCGTAATGCGCACGCTCAATCGCTGCGCGGGTTTTTTCATTTGTAGGTGTCTCGATCATCGCCTTGCTCCATCTTGCTTTGCAGCATCAGTGTTTCTGAACTGATACTAAGATGACACTCATAGTAAAAAGCTACAAACGAGACTTTCGCCACCTTCACTTAAGTATTACTTATGTGAAATGAGTGATCGCCTACCTCCCCTCACGGCACTTCGGGCCTTTGATGCAGCGGCAAGACATATGTCTTTTGCCAAGGCCGCCGATGAGCTATCGGTGACGCCCGCCGCCCTGAGTTTTCAGATCAAGTCACTTGAGGCACATCTGGGCGCGCCATTGTTTCGACGCCTCAACCGGGCTGTTGAATTAACCGAGGCCGGGCAGGTGCTTGCGCCTGGTGCGGCTGATGGGTTTGCCACGCTGACTGTGGCGTGGCGTGCGGCGCAACGCCTGCAGGACGAACAGACCCTAACGGTCACTGCAGGCCCCGCCTTCACCGCCAAATGGCTTGCGCCGCGCCTGTATGAATTTGCGCACACGCATCCCGAGGTCGAACTGCGCTTCTCTGCCTCCCTCAAAATCGTGGACTTTGCTCGGGACGCTGTAGATGTTGCTGTGCGTTTTGGTCGGCGGGTTGATCCCGAGCTTTGGGCCCTTCCACTTGCCGAAGAATGGGTTGCACCCGTCATGACACCGGCTTTGGCGCAGAAATACCCAACCCCCGAAAGCCTGACAAAGGCACCTCTGATTTTCGACGACTCGATCAATTTCTTGCAGCCCGCCCCGGATTGGGCGGCATGGTTCCGCACAATGGGCATCGATTACAAGCCAGATCACGGTCCGCGCTTCAGTCAGGCGGATCACGCAATTGATGCCGCTCTGGCGGGTGTTGGAGTGGTCCTGGGGCGTCGCGCGTTGGTGGTAAAGGATATTGACGAAGGTCGGCTGGTATTGCCCTTTCCGCGCGCCGTCAGCACGGGTGCACGGTTTCATTTCCTGTGTACGCGCGGCTCCGAAGACAGGCCGCAAGTACGCGCATTTCGCGAATGGATTGTCGCGGAGATCGCAAAAACCGCATATATAACGCAAGGGTTGGAGATTGTACCCATCTCCTGACGGCAGTTCAGGGCAGCACGGTCATTCAACCGCCTGCCCATCGCACGTACCCGCCTAGCTTGACAGTCGGGTGATTTCTTCTTTGAGACGAAGTTTTTGTTTTTTGAGGTCGGCGACATCAAGATTATCGCTACCTGGTGCACGCTGGGCTGCTTCGACAGCATCACTCAGAGACTCATGTTTCTTTCTCAGCTGTTCAACATGTGCAGTTACGCTCATTCAGTCCTCCTGTTGGTTCGAGTACAATTCGACTTGAGCACATCGGTCGCTTCAAGTCACGCCGCAAGCGCATTATGCCACTGCAAAGTGTTAAGGACAGGTTAATTTCGCCTAGAATGTAAGTGCGGCACCGTCGCGCAAGACTGCTTTAACCCGAGGCACGTAAGTGTCAGCGTCTTTCTCATGACGTGACCCTTCGTGAAGAATCAAAGGCGTGTGCAGTCTGAATGCGCCCCGTCCATTCTTGCGCCCCCGCACGATCACAAGTTCCGGCATCCGGCCCGTGCGCGGCGACAGAGGCAGTACTTCGATAGAGCCAAGGCGCTTCCCCATCTCGGTCAGTATTTCAGGCAGCCGCTCAACCCGGTGAATGAAATGCGCATACCCTTTTGGCGCGAGCCTCTTGGCTGCAATTTTAATCCAGTCTGCCAAAGGTGTTTCTTCCCCCAGCGCGGTTTCGCGATCGGCATCATGTGCTGCGCGACTGTCGCTGCGTTTGTAATAGGGCGGATTGGCAAGAACATGGTCGAACTGGCGTTCCCGGATATGCAGCGGCAGATCAACGATATCCGCTGTGACAACTTCGAACGTGGACCCACCATTGCGCTGCGCCAGATCTGCATAGAGTGGCTGACGCTCAACACCGGTCAGGACAAGCCCCGGAACCCGCGCCCCAAGACAAAGTGCCGCAGCCCCGACGCCACAACCCAGATCCAGAACCCGGTCACCGGCCGTTGCCGCAACCGTGGCCGCCAGCAAAACGGGATCCACACCCGCGCGGTATCCCTTTTTGGGCTGCAAGAGGTGCAATTTCCCGCCCAAAAACGCGTCTCTGGTATGGATTCCGCTCACAATCCCAATGGGATATCGTTATCCGTCAAAACCCGTGTCGCAGCGAAGTGATCGTTTGTGCGCACCATTAATCTGCGTGGGAAAATTCCGATGCCACCTTCAAGAATGCTCATGTTTACGTCCATTTCAAAGCAGTCTATATCCTCCCCTTGTAAGAGGGCGGTCGCGAACGCGATGATGGTCGGGTCTGTGCTGCGCAAAAGCTCTTTCATGCCAAGGATGTAAGGGCAAGCCGGCAGGAATGTCGAGACTTGCAAACAGGAATTTAATGTCAAGAACCGAAAACGCGCAGAAGCCACATGACCGCATGGCGGCCTATCTGGAAAGCGATATGGCAGCGGTGAACACACTTATTCGTGAGCGCATGGCGTCAAAACACGCCCCACGGATTCCCGAGGTCACAGCGCATCTGGTTGATGCCGGTGGCAAACGCCTTCGGCCCATGCTCACGCTGGCGACTGCGCATCTGTGTGGCTATGACGGCCCGTTTCATATCAACCTTGCTGCGACTGTCGAGTTTATCCATACGGCAACGCTTTTGCATGATGATGTGGTCGATGAAAGTGGCCAGCGACGGGGTCGGCCCACGGCGAACCTGCTGTGGGACAATAAATCCTCTGTGCTGGTGGGGGATTATCTGTTTTCCCGCAGTTTTCAGCTGATGGTCGAAACCGGGTCGCTGCGCGTGCTCGACATCCTCGCCAATGCCTCTGCGACGATTGCAGAAGGCGAGGTTTTGCAACTCACCGCCAGCCAGAATCTGGCCACCACCGAAGAGATCTATTTGCAGGTTGTGCGTGGCAAGACGGCCGCGCTGTTTTCGGCGGCAACCGAAGTGGGCGGGGTCATTGCTGGTGTGCCTGACGATCAGGTGGCAGCCCTTTTTGAATATGGCGACGCACTTGGGGTTGCCTTTCAAATCGTTGACGATCTGCTTGATTTTCAAGGGGATGCCGGGGCAATCGGCAAAAACATCGGCGATGATTTCCGCGAGCGTAAACTGACCATGCCACTGATCAAGGCGGTCGCCAAAGCGGATGCAGAGGAGCGCGCCTTTTGGGTGCGCACGATTGAAAAGGGCAAACAGGAAGAGAGCGATCTGCAACACGCAATTGACCTGTTGCACAAGCACGCAGCGCTTATTGACACAAGTGTCGTGGCCCGTGCAGAGGCCGCGCGCGCAAAAGCAGCCCTTGCCCCCTTACCCGCTCATCCGGTCAAGGACATGCTGGTCGATCTGGCCGACTATGTGGTTGAGCGCATCAACTGAAACACGGTGCCGCGCGGTCGCTTTGCGACCCCAGCTGCGCCGCCCTGATCCACCACTGCGGATAGGTACGGGACAGCTCACGGGCCGCCAGTTGTGCCGCCTGCGCGGTTTCAAACAGTCCAAAGCAGGTCGCACCTGAGCCTGACATGCGCGCCAATTGACACGCCCTGTGCCCCTCAAGCGCTGATTGAACGGCTGCGATGGCAGGCTCCAGCGCGGTCGCGGCTTCTTGCATGTCATTGCGTTGCGCGCGCAGCCATTCGATACAGTCGTTCTGCCCGGAAAATACGGGCGGGATATCAGGCATTGGCGGGTTGGTCCGCTGCTTCATCGCTTTGAAAACGGCCGGGGTTGGGACGGCGACGCGGGGGTTGACCAGCACCGCGTGCAAGGTCGGAAGGTGCCCCACGGGGGAGATGATTTCACCTATGCCCTCGATCCGGGCCGTTGTTGACGCCAGACACATCGGAATATCCGCCCCGAGCGCCAGAAGCCGTTCCAGAACATCATCGGCCTTCGGATCATAGCCCGGCGTTGCAGCACTCAGCCCGCGAAAGGCGGCTGCAGCATCCGCGGACCCGCCACCAATACCCGAAGCCACGGGCAGGTTCTTCGTCAGGGTAAAGACAGCCTTTGGCGCCCCCTCAAGCAGCGCCGCAGCTCTCAAGACGAGGTTTTCGGGCCCATCCGGCACGGTCGCGGCTTCGGGCCCTTGGGTTATCATCTCGAAGGCGTCGCCGATTTCGATGCGCAGCACATCCCCCACATCTGCAAAGGTGACCAGACTATCAAGCAGGTGATAACCATCCGCGCGCTGCCCGGTCACATGAAGGGTGAGGTTGATTTTCGCCGGGGCAAAAACCTCAACGACCTGCGGCGTTGCCATGAAATCGGCCTCTAGTCGGTCACAACTTTCAGAGGTTCGGCACCCTCTTCGTCCAGAACCACGTCCAGCCCGACCTCAAGCTTGCGCCGGATACGCTCTGGATCGACGTCTTCAACGGTCTGGGACTTATCAATAAAGGACAAGGCGCGCGACCATTGGAACTCAGCTTCGCGATACCGCCCGACCGCCCAGTAGACATCACCCAGATGGTCATTCACGACCGGGTCCACGGCCATCAGCTCCACTGCACGCTCCATATGCGGCACCGCTTCCTGATAGCGACCCAGACGATACAGCGCCCATCCCAGCGAGTCGATGATATACCCGCTGTCCGGGCTGGCGGCGACCGCCCGCTCAATCATCTCCAACGCTTCATCCAGCTTGATCTGCTTTTCGACCAGGGAGTAGCCAAGATAGTTCAGCACCTGCGGCTGACCGGGGTTTAATTCCAGTGCGGCGCGGAAATCCTGCTCGGCCTGATCCCAAAACCCTTGTCGCTCGTAAGAAATTGCGCGGGCATAGAGCAAGAACCAGTTTGAGGTTCCGTTTGTTTCCTCCACCAAAGCGATTGCCTTGTTGTAGGCCCCGACGGCCTCTTCAAAACGGTCCTGCTGGCGCAAGGCATCCCCAAGGGCGGATTGCACGCTGACCAGATCGCCGTGGCTGCGCGCCAACTGTTCGAGCACTTCAATAGCCGCATCCTGCTTGCCCGAACGCCGCAACGCAGCCGCACGGCCCAGTTCTGCTGCATGGTAGGCCGGGTGAGTGGCCGGAACTTCCTTCAAGACCTCAATCGACGCTTCATATTGCTCCAGATCTTCAAAAAGCTCAGCCGTCAGCAAAATCGCATCCACGTGATCAGACCGCAGAATCCGCGCCGTCTGAGCATAGAGGATCGTGAATTCCGGACCTGTCTCACTGCGCAATGCAGCCGCAACCGTAAAGAATACTTCGGCAAAACCGTCCTGCACCGAATTGACATGCGTAAACGGCATCGGATCATCTTCTGCGAGCGCTGCAATCACCGCATCAATTTCAGGATCCGTCGCACCTGAAAAAGTGGTTTCCAGCAATTCGAGCGCTTCGTCTTCACGTTCCAGCTGCGACAGGATCTCGACGCGGGCAAGAATACCGCGGCGGGTCTGCAACACCGTGCCATTCACATCGGAGGAGAATATCTCATCCGCCGCTTCAAAATCACCGACAGAGGCAACGGCCATGGCTTTGTGGAACATTGCAAATGCCTGCAATCCCTGTTGCGCCGCAATCGCATCAAATCGGTTGAGCGCTTCGCTCACATCGCCCGTGCCAATCAGCGCCCAGGCCTCAATCAGCCCATCCACCAATGGCCCGATCACCTGCGCATCGCCGCGCTCAGTCAGCAGGGCTTCATATTCGCCGTTGATCACCTTGTCAGCGGTCAAGACCAGCTGAGCGACCTGACTGCTTTGATCTGCGCGCTGCATCGCCTGTGCAATCGGTAGCGCCAGTTCCAAACGACCCAGGGCCAGCTGCGCGACAAGCGCACTTTCCATCAGGTAGAGGTTGCTGGGATCACGCGCCAAAGCGCGGGTGTAATAGGATGCGGCCTGTTCAAAATCGCTTTGTATGGCGGCAGAGCGCGCCGCAAGGTAGGGGCCGGCGATCGATTGCGCGGCCACGGGTGCTGCAAGGACCAAAGACAAGCCAAGAGCGGCCAGAGGTGTCAACAATTTGCGCATCACAATCGAGGTTCCTTATGGGCTATCACCTTTGAATGCAGGCTATCAGGTTCGCTTGCAAGCGCAATGGCGCGCCCGCCTGCCACACGATATCTTGTTCGCAGCATGCGGGCGATGCCTTTGACCTTGGATCTTTATGCGCCGCTTACATGTTAGGATAGTTCGGGCCGTCGCCGCCCTGTGGGGTCGTCCAGACGATGTTTTGTGCGGGGTCCTTGATGTCGCAGGTCTTGCAATGCACGCAGTTCTGGAAATTGATCACAAAACGTGTGTCCTTGCCCTCTTCCTCGACGAATTCATAGACACCCGCCGGGCAATATCGCGCCGAAGGGCCTGCGAATTTGGGCAAGTTAACGGACACGGGCACCGCCGCATCCCTCAAGGTCAGATGCGCAGGCTGGCTTTCCTCGTGGTTCGTGAAAGAGAACGCCACATTGGTCAGACGGTCAAATGACAATTTCCCATCCGGTTTGGGGTAATCGATGGGTTTGTGTTTGGACGCTTCCTCGGTGGCTTCAGCGTCCGACTGGCCATGCGCCATGGTGCCGAACAGGGAAAAGCCCATAGTGTTCGTCCACATATCGGCCCCGCCCAACATCAGGCTCGCCATCAGACCGCGCTTGGACCACATGGGTTTGACGTTTCTGACTTTCTTGAGGTCTGCGCCGATTTCGCCTGTGCGCACTTCTTCTTCATAGGCGGTCAGCTCATCGCTTGCACGCCCGGCGGCAATCGCCTCGATCGCGGCCTCAGCGGCGGCAATACCGGACAGCATCGCATTGTGGTTGCCCTTGATCCGCGGCACGTTGACCATCCCGACAGAACAGCCAAGCAGCGCAACACCGGGTGCCACCATTTTCGGCATGGACTGATATCCGCCTTCACTGATGGCGCGCGCGCCGTAAGCCACGCGTTTACCACCCTCCAGCAGGTCCGCCACCATCGGATGATGTTTGAAGCGCTGGAACTCCATATAGGGGAACAAATGCGGGTTTTTGTAGTTCAGGTGCACAACGAAACCGACATAAACCTGATTGTTATCAAGGTGATATATAAAGGAACCGCCGCCCGCATTGCTGCCCAAGGGCCAACCCATCGTATGCGTCACAGTACCTTCTTTGTGCTTGGCCGGGTCGATTTCCCAGATTTCCTTCATGCCCAGACCGTATTTCTGCGGCTCATGCCCGGCACTGAGGTCATATTTGTCGATAACCTGCTTTGCCAGCGACCCACGTACGCCTTCGGACAGGAAAACGTATTTGCCGTGCAGCTCCATACCGGGCTCATAGGCATCACCATGGCTGCCGTCTGCGTTTTTTCCGAACTCACCAGCGACAACACCTTTGACTTCGCCATCATCGCCATAAACCAGCTCGGAACACGCCATGCCGGGGAAGATTTCCACACCCAGTTCTTCGGCCTGCTCCGCCATCCAGCGACAGACATTGCCCATCGAAACGATGTAATTTCCATGGTTGTGCATCAGCGGCGGCATGGGGGCGTTTGGAATGCGAATTTTACCTGCTTCACCAAGGTAATAGAAATTATCCTCGCGCACCGGCACGTTGAGCGGCGCGCCCTTTTCTTTCCAGTCGGGGATCAGCGCGTTCAGACCAATCGGGTCCAGCACAGCCCCGGACAGGATATGCGCCCCGACTTCTGAGCCCTTTTCAAGGACGACGACCTCGCAGTCTGGATTTTGTTGTTTCAGGCGGATCGCGGCGGACAACCCGGCAGGTCCGGCGCCCACAATTACGACGTCATATTCCATTGTTTCGCGTGGCGTGTCGGTCATGGACGATCCCCCTGTCAATTCCGCATATGGCGTTATGCCAAGTAAAATAAACTTCGCGATTGGCTAAACCACGTCTTGGCGCAATGCAATCGCTACACCGCGTCAAAATGTATCTTTGGTCCTGCTTAACGGAATGCACAGGGGTCAAATGCGCAAAATCCGATCACTCGGGGCGGTCGCCCATCAAATACCGTGGGCCGGCACCTTTTGCTGCGGCCTTGTCCACCGGATTGTAAAGCGCGCAGCTTGGCAGGCTCAGGCACCCGCATCCAATACACCCATCAAGATTATCACGCAGCCGGGTCAAAGTGTCGATCTTCTGGTCCAGTGCGGTGCGAAAGCCCTGACTGATCTCGGCCCAATCTGCCTTGGTGGGGGTGCGCCTGCCCGGCAGGCGATCCAGCTCTGCTTTGATCTGTGGCAGGGTGAACCCGAATTGCTGGGCAATCATCACAAAACTCAGCCGCCTGAGGTCCGCACGCGAAAATCGCCGTTGCCCGCCAGCATTACGCCAAGGGCTCAAAAGCCCCTGCGCCTCGTAATAGCGAATGGCCGACACCGCGAGCCCCGTCCGCGCCGCCAGCCTGCCGATTGAAAGACCTTCATCCATATCAAACAAATCCCTTGACCTAAAGTTAGGTTTAGGAATTACGCTATCGTGACATTCGCAATTTCGAAAGGACAAAACATGCCTGCTCAACTTGAACACGCCAATTTTACCGTTTCAGATGCCCATAAGACAGCGCTCTGGATGCAAACCCTCTTTGGATGGGATGTGCGGTGGCAAGGACCAGCGATTGACGGGGGGCTATCGCTGCACACCGGCACCGACACGCAGTACCTCGCGCTTTACCAACCCCGTACAGCCGTCGTTAAAGGTGACAATAGTTACAATACGACGGGTGGGCTCAACCATATCGCTTTAGTGGTCGATGACATCGATGATTTGGAAACCAAGGTCACCGCAGCAGGGTTCAGCGCCATCAATCATGCGGACTACAGCCCCGGACGGCGATTTTATTTCCACGACCATGACGGGATTGAATATGAAATCGTTCAATATGACTGATGTCGCCCTTTACGGGAATTTTTCCGCCTAGCGGCAGCCCTCGGGGGGTCGACTCCCCTTGCAATCTGCCGCGCCTTTGGGTCAGGTAGGACGCAATTGTCACCAGCGGCCCCCGGCATCCCCGGCGGGCCGCAGCATTTCGTGGATACCGCCAATGGATAAGATACCCATGACCCGCAAGGGCCACACTGATCTTGAAGCCGAGCTGAAGAACCTGAAGTCTGTTGAGCGTCCGGCCATCATAAGTGCAATCGCAGAAGCGCGCGAGCACGGTGATCTGTCCGAAAATGCCGAATATCATTCTGCCCGCGAAAAGCACTCGTTCATCGAAGGGCGCATCAAGGAACTCGAAGGGGTTTTGGGTCTGGCCGAGGTGATCGATCCATCAAAGATGTCCGGCACCATCAAATTTGGGGCGACCGTCACTCTTGTCGACGAAGATACCGACGAGGAAAAAACCTGGCAGATCGTCGGCGAGCATGAGGCGAATGTCGAGAAAGGGTTGCTCAACATCAAATCCCCCATAGCGCGCGCGTTGATTGGCAAGGACGAAGGCGACAGCGTCGAAGTGCGCACGCCGGGTGGCGAAAAAGCCTATGAGGTGTTGAAAATCGTCTATGCCTGACAGGACCCTGTGATATGGCCGATGCCACCGAACAAGACCCACAGACAGGCTCGGCGCAGACGCGACCGACGTCTCTTGGCATATATGATCGCCCGAAAACGCAGGTCATCTCTGGTATAGAAGTCATTGCGATCACAATCTCGGCCATCTGGCTTTTTGGGGCTGGTCTGTTTTTCCTGATGCTGCCGAGTGAGGCAATTGAGGGTGGCAATGGTTCGGGGGCTTTGCGGTTCCTGATGACGATCATGGCCATTTTCATGCCCATCGGCATGGTCTGGGTTGCAGCTTCTGCGGCGCGGGCCTCCAAAGTGATGCGCGAGGAAAGCCAGCGGTTGCAGGCCTCACTGGATGCGATCCGACATACCTATATTGCACAAAGCCAGAATGCCGCCACCGGCGTTGAACCTTCATCCGTTGCGAAGAAACTTGATGAAATCGCAGCGGCCACACGCAAAACTGAAACCGTGCTGGCCACATTTTCAACGCGGCGCGAACAAGAGAGGCAACCAGCCCCGCGCGTTCAACCGCCCGCATCGGGAGATCAGCAACAAGCGCTCGCCCTGGGCACGCACGCCGAAGATCTCGCCCCTCCGTTGGACGCAGCCGATTTCATCCGCGCGCTGAATTTCCCCGAAACCGCCGAGGACGCGTTGGGCTTTGCGGCCTTGCGGCGCGCTTTGAAAGACCGCACGTCAGCGCAGCTTATTCAGGCGGCACAGGATGTTCTGACGTTGCTCAGTCAGGATGGGATTTACATGGATGACTTGCTGCCAGACCGGGCGCGTCCCGAAATCTGGCGTCAATTCGGGCAGGGCATCCGGGGTCGTTCCATCGCACCGCTCGGGGGCATTCGGGATCGCTCGTCATTGGCGCTCACGTCAGGACGGATGAAACAGGACCCGATTTTCCGCGATGCCGCGCATCATTTTTTGCGGCTGTTTGACAAGACATTCGCCGAATTCGAGAAGCGTGCAGATGACAGTGATATCGTAGCGCTTGCAGAAACACGCACCGCGCGGGCGTTTATGTTGCTTGGCCGCGTGGCAGGGACTTTCGACTAAGCAGGCTAAAGCCCAAAACTACCAAACGGTATATAGCGCACCGGATCATCCGGTTTGATTGTCGCCGCCTCCTGTGGCAACTCGACCAAGCCTTCGGCCCATGACAACCCCGATATCCGGCCAGATCCTTCGGATGCAAACACTTCCGCCCGGCCCTGCCGGATGCGCGCGCGCAGAAACTCCGAGCGCCCCGGCTTTTTGTTTTTGCTGAAGGCGGCTGGCACTTCGAACCCCTGCGGTTCGGGCCACGCCTCCCCCGCAAGGCGCGCAAGAGAGGGGCGCGCAAAAATCAGCGAGCACACCATGGCTGCCACCGGATTACCCGGCAGGCCAAACACCGGCACACCGTCCCACATCCCCAGGGCGAGCGGCCGCCCCGGTTTGACCGCAATGCGCCACAGGCTCATGCTGCCTGCGTCATTCAGCAGGGCGGATACATGATCTTCATCCCCCGCTGACGCGCCACCACTGGTGATAATCACGTCGGCCTCGCGCGCCGCGCGCGACAGCTGCTGCGCCAGCGATTCCCTGTCATCCGGGACGATGCCGATATCAACCGGGACATGGCCCCAGCCTCTGACCAGTTCGATCAGCATGGGACGATTGGCGTCATATATCTGACCATCACGCGCGGGTTGTCCGGCGTCGACCAGTTCCGCCCCGGTTGAGACGACCGCGACGCGCAACGGCGCGTAAGTCTCGACCGTTTGCACCCCGGTTGCGGCCAGCAAGGCCAAATCTGCCGACTTGATGCGCACACCGGCAGACACCGCCACATCACCAGCCACCACGTCTTCGCCCGCTTTGCGGGTATTGGCCCCCTGCTTGATCGGGCCCTGAAAGGCCACCTGCCCGTCGCTGACGGTCACATCTTCCTGCAAGACAACCGTATCGACACCATGTGGCAGAGCCGCCCCGGTCAGAACACGCATCGCCTGCCCCGCGGGCAGGGTCGCGGGCGCGTCACCCGCCGCCGCGCGCGTTTCAGCCAGCGGCATCCTATGCAGCCCCTCCGCCCGCCCACCGGCAAAGCCATAGCCATCCACAGCCGTATTGGGCAGGGGCGGATTGCTGCGTTGCGCAATGCAATCGCGCGCAGTGACCTGCCCTGCAGCTTCCGCAATCGGTGTTTCTGATATGCCGGTCACAGGTGCCAGCCGTGCTTTCAACGCCTCCAGCGCTTCGGCAACCGGAGTCCAATGCACGCCCGGTGGCAGCGCAAAACAGCTGTTGCTGAGGCGCGGTGGCAGCTTTGCGGCCTCTTTCAGCAGCGCTTCGTGGCCAAGACCGAAAATCCACCCTTCTTCGGGCGCATCAACATCCAGCACCTCGGCCAACTGTTCTGGCGTCATCGCGGATACCGTCCGCGCCACTTCCCGAACCTGCCAGGCGTCCTTTATCATATGCGCAGGGGCTGCCCCCACGGTCAGGGACGGCCAGATTTCAACAAAGGCGACATCGTTGGTCAGTGGTTCAAAAGGCCAGACCTTTGCCCCAAATCGCCTTCGAAAGCGCGACAGCACCGGCAACCCCATGAACACCTGCGAACCGACCGCCCCGGCCCCGGCCATCTGCCAGCAGGTAAAGGCGCCTTTTGCATGCAGGTCAGCTGCACGCCGATCCGGAAATGGGTTCTCGTACACCTCTTTGGTCCGCGGCAACCCCTCGATATCGCGCTTGAGTGCATTGGCCCAAAAGGGACCGGCACCACCGAATTTGCGGTTTATCTCACCGGCAATATCAAAGCGATTGTTGGACTGCGGACTGTCCTCGATGCGATCCTCAAACCACTGCCAAACGGCAAAGGCGGCATCCTGCCCGGTGAGCGCCTGCGCAAATCCTTTGGGATAGCCAAAGGGGAAATCAAACCCCACAATCGTTTTGCGCCCGGCGGTGGTTTCCGTCGTCAGAAATGCCGCGATCCAGTCCTCAGCCACCTGCCGGTTGCGCATATACTGTGGCTCTTCGGCGCGGCCGTCTCTCGCAACGCATAGCCAGATGGCGTCTTTTGTCGGTCGCGCACCCCGGTCGTTGCCACCGGACCAATCCACCATCAGGACGGTGTCGAAGTTCATGCCAGCCCCACCTGCGACAGAATGAAATCCGCGATCTTGCCTGTGTCATTCAGATCAAAGACGGGGCGGTCCAAGTCCAACGGGACATCGCTGGCAACGGCCTTGATGGTGGGGTCATCCGCCGCGATGAGCGCATTGCCAGTCTCGGCGCGAAAGGCTTCGACCTTAGCGTGCGCGTCGCGTTTGTACCCCTCGATCAGAACCAGATCGACCGGTTGCAGCTTGGCCAACAGTGCATCCAGCGCAGGCTCGGCCTCATCGCGCAATTCATGCATCAGCGCAAAGCGTTTGCGCGAGGACAGCAACACTTCGGTGGCCCCCGCAGTCCGGTGGCGATAGCTGTCCTTGCCGGGTTGGTCGACGTCAAAAACATGATGCGCGTGTTTCACGGTCGAGACTGTGAAACCACGCCCGCAAATCTCGGTCACGAGCCGTTCCATCAGCCCCGTTTTGCCCGCGTTTTTCCAGCCGACGACCCCGTAAACTCTCATAGCAAGCTCTCCGCGTGTTTCAGGTCTTCGGGCGTGTTGACGTTGAAGAAGGGATCAAAGGTCGTCACAGGGAACAAGGCCTCGCGACCCTCATGCTGCTCTGTCCATAAAACCACTTTGCGCAACCCCCCGCGCAACGCGTCGCGCAGATCGTCCCGCAAGGCCACGGGCCAGACGCCAAATGTCGGATGGCGCACGCGGCCCCGTTTCGCATCCGGTGTTGTGGCGAGCGCGAGCGGGTGGCTCATGCCCTCACTGGCCAGCAGCAGGCGCGGCACCAGATCGCCCGGAAAAAACGGCGTGTCAGCCGCCGCTGTCACAATCGTATCCGCGCCTTTCTCTGCCGCCCAATCAAGCCCGGCCAACACACCGGCAAGCGGCCCGGCAAAGCCATCAATGCTGTCGGGCAGGACGGGTAAACCATACTGTGCAAAACGCGCCGCATCGCCATTGGCGTTCAGCGCCAGCCCCGCAACCTGAGGCTCCAGACGCTCAATCACATGCGACAGAAGGGTGCCACCCCCAAGGTCCAGCAGCCCCTTGTCGCCCCCGCCCATGCGCGTCGATTGCCCGCCGGCGAGGATCACACCCAACGGTTGCTTCACATCGCCCCCTTGCGTCCAGCGCGACGCGGTTCCTGCGCAATGTCATCGGGGTTTGCATCCCGGATCAGGCGGTCTTCGCCGCTCAGACAGATAAACCGCTGCCCCTTCATCCGGCCAATCAGGGTCAGGCCCACTTCGCGGGCGATCTCGACCCCCCAGGCCGTAAACCCAGAGCGCGAAGCCAGCACAGGGATGCCCATCATCGCCGTTTTGATGACCATTTCAGACGTCAGACGCCCCGTCGTATAAAGCAGCTTGTCCACCGCCTGCACCTTTTCGGACAGCATCCAGCCTGCAATTTTGTCCACGGCATTGTGGCGGCCCACGTCCTCCATATAGACCAGCGGGCGCGCCTCGTGACACAGCACCGTGCCATGGATCGCACCGGCTTCAAGGTAAAGCGAAGGCGTGCGGTTGATCCGCGCGCTCAACGCATAAAGCCAGGAGGTGCGCACAGATGTCGCGGGCAGGCGCACATCCTGCAACCCCTCCATCATGTCGCCAAACACCGTCCCCACCGCGCAGCCACTGGTGCGGGTTTTCTTGCGCATTTTCTCTTCGTAATCGGTCTTGCGGGCGGTGCGAACAATCACCGTTTCGAGGTCTTCGTCATACTCAACGCCGGTGATATCGTCGTCATCGCTGAGCATGCCCTGATTGCGCAAAAAACCCAGCGCAAGGTAGTCCGGATAATCCCCGATGGTCATCGCCGTCACGACTTCCTGCGCGTTCAGGAAAATCGTCAACGGACGTTCCTCGACCACATTCGTGGCGACCTCAGCGCCGGTGTGATCGGTCCCCGTCACAGCACGCGTCAACCGCGCTGCAGATGGGTCGGGCGCGATGAGATATTCGTCCGTATCTTCAAGTCTGGCCAATTGCATCCCCCCCGACACTGATGTAGCTGTCCGCGCACCCTGTATAAAAGCATCCAATGTCCTTCACCACAGCGAAAACACCCGACTTGCATTCCGTCTTCTGGCGCGGGTTCCGCGGTGGCATACCGTTTGTTTTCGTGGTCGGACCCTTTGCCGTGCTCTTTGGCGTGCTGGCGACCGAGGCAGGGCTCAATATTCTGGAAACGCTTGCCTTTTCGGTTGTGGTCATTGCTGGGGCGGCGCAATTCACCGCGCTGCAACTGATGGCGGAAGAGGCCCCGACGATTATCGTTCTCGCATCCGCTCTGGCGGTGAATTTGCGCATGGCGATGTACTCGGCATCGCTGACCCCCTATCTGGGCGCAGCACCTTTGTGGAAACGGGCCTTTCTCGCCTATTTTATCCTCGATCAGTCCTATGCCTGCGCCACGGTCGAGTATGAAGCCAAACCACAGATGACCCTGCCCGAACGGCTGGCGTATTTCTTTGGCTGCGTCGCCCCTGTGGTGCCAGCGTGGTATGTCTGCACCTATATCGGGGCGGTGATCGGTACGCAGGTCCCGGACAGCTGGGCGCTGGATTTCGCGCTCCCGATTACGTTTCTCGCCTTGATGGCGCCCATGCTCAGAACACCCGCGCATCTGGTGGCAGCTTTTGTGTCCATCCTTGTCAGCCTGCTTGCGGCCGGATTGCCCTATTCGATGGGACTGCTGGTGGCCGGGGTACTTGCGATGATGGCGGGCGCACAGGCCGAAGTCATCTTTGACCGCCGGAAGCCAGCCCCATGATCGACAAAAGTGATCTGTGGTTCGTGATCATTGGCCTTGGCGTCGGCAGCTATTTCCTGCGCTTTGCCTTCATTGGGCTGGTCGGGTCGCGGCAAATGCCGCCCTGGCTGCTGCGACACCTGCGCTACACGGCCGTGGCGATCCTGCCTGCTCTGGTCGCGCCGCTGATCGTTTGGCCAGCGGCTACAGATGGCGCGCTGGACCCTGCACGGCTGGCAGCGGCGGCGGTGACGCTCACGGTCGGTCTGATCACGCGCAACGTGTTTGGTGCAATATTCGCCGGAGCCTTGACGCTTTATGCGTTGCTATATCTCTTGGGCTGACGCGCGTCAGATGGGGGCCGCGTTGATTCCGTCCAGCACATCGCCTGCATCGTTTTCATAGTATTTTGATGTCTCGACATCGTCCCGCTTGTCAATTTGGTCCATCAGATTGACCGGAAAGAATGTCACCGATATCTCTTCGAACCCCGGCACCTGACGCAGGATCGAAGAAGTCGCATTGGCGCAGAATGCACTGCCGACCCCCCCGTTGGATTGCACCAACGCAAGGGCGCGTTCCGCCTGTTCTGGTGTGACCGCAATTTCCTGAGATACGACGTGATATGTGTCGCGCGCATGCGCACTTTTGTAGGCCGCCACCCAACCCGGCGACATGCCATACAGCACGTCACCCCGTTCCCTGATCCGTTCGTGTTCGAAAGATCCTGCCGGGTCAAAAATGACCTGCTGGCTGCCTGACACCATAAGCGCCGAATGGCCGCCGTTGCCTGTTCGGTTGTTTACGACGGTGAAAACGGTCAGTTTCGGCGCATCGCGTGGCACATATGCGACCGCCTGCGCCTCCTCAACGGTGGCGTCATTGAAACTACCGCCAGCGCAGCCAGCCAATGTCAAAAGAAGTACCGCGACGCAGGTCAGTCGCGCCGAACGTATCACGCCGCTCAAGTGATAAAGATCGCCATCCAAATGAACAGAACGATAATTGCGATAACCGTCCGCATCGTCCAGCGCATAAACCCGTCAAAGGTCTTTTCTTGTTCTTCAACGTCCATATCACCGTGTTTGTGTTCTGCCATTGCCGCAGTCCTTTGTTTCTTTAAGTTCCGACATTTATCCAAGCCGTACTGGATTCGATGCGTCATGTCACGCGATCCCGCCCCACCTGCGCGGAAAAATCACAGCCCGCAGGGGCATTCGGCCCGGCAGTGGCATCGATCAACCACAACAGGGGTGAAAAACTCAGCCCTGCTTGTCCAACTCCTGCGCCAGTCGAAAGCCAATCCGGTTCGGTTCTGATTTCTCCGCAGGCTTTGGCAGTGCGCGCAGCATGACGTTCAACTGGCTGACGTGCTGCACCATCTGCGTCTTGCTGCCTGCACCATCCACGCCATAGAAGGTTACGATATCCGGCGCAAAATATCCCATGCCTTCGATGCGCAGCACACCGGCATCCCCACCGGTAAACCCCATTGCAACCTCTTGCGAGTTATCCAGCTGCTCTTCGAAATTCTTGAGATAGAGGATGATACGTTCGTAAGCCCACTGCGCTGGCGACTTTTCCACGGCTGGCTTGTCGGTTAGCGCCTTGGGCAGGGGTTTGGCACAGGCGTTTGACGCATCCGGGTCAGCGTGAATCTCATGAAGTCCTGCAAGTGCGGCCGCCTCCAGCACCTCGGCTGCGGTGGTGATACGTTCGCCCATCATTTACTCCTTGCGCTGATACACCCACGCACCATCGCCGCGAAGTGTGCGTGTCGCAAGCCCGGATTGGTAAAGGTGGCTAACGTGTGCGACCGCCTCCACCAGCGCCAGACCATATTCACCATCCCCGATGCTGCGTTTGAACAGTGGCGCAAAACACTCGCCCGCGGCCTTTGGCGTGTCGATAAACGCCAATAGCCTGCTCAGCGCGCCATGGTGATTGTCAATCAGTTGCGACAGGCGCATCGGCAGCCCGGTGAAGGGCAGCTTGTGCCCCCCCAGAACCAGATGATCAGGCCGCGCGATAGCGGCAAAACGTTCGCAGCTTTCGAGCCAGTCGCCGATCGGGTCGGCCATCGGTTCGGTGGCATAAACCCCGATATTGGGGCTGATGGAGGGCAGAATCTGATCGCCCGCAATCACCAGATTGTCGTCCCGACTCCAGAAGGTGGCATGTTCAGGTGCATGGCCATTCCCGGTGTGGATGTCCCACTGACGCCCGCCGAATTCGATCACATCGCCCTGTTTTAGGCGCGTAAAGCCCAAGGGCATGGGGGCCACCACATCTGCAAAGTTGAACGGGCGTTCCACCCGGCGCCGCGCCAGAACCTCCGGGTCCATCCCCGCGCTTTGATAAAAGGCGATGCTCTCGTCCGATGGCACGGCCTGTTCATCCAGCGTGAGCATCCGCGAAAACAGCCATGCGGTCCGTGTGGTCAGCAGCTCAGCCCCAAATCCGGATTGCAGCCACCCCGCAAGACCAACGTGATCAGGGTGATGATGCGTGACAATAACGCGCGTGATCGGCTTGCCTTGCAGCGGGCCGTCCATCAGCGTCCGCCAGATCGCCTTTGTGCGCCGGGAGGCAAAACCAGTATCCACCACCGTCCAGCTATCACCGTCATCCAGCGCATAGATGTTTACGTGGTCCAGTTTCATCGGCAGCGGCAAGCGCATCCAGAGAACGCCGGGGGCAACCTGCGTCGCCGTGCCCTCTTCGGGCGGGTTTTCCCACGGATACCGAAGGCCTTGTGGTGGTTGATCTTTCATCAGGCTGCCAATTCCTCAAGCGTCAGACCATAAAGGTCATCTGCACCAATCTGCGCCTGCGCCAGCAGGGCTATGTGCTCGGGTAATAAACGGCGTATGTACAGACGTGCAAGCGCCTCTCGCGGCCCACCGGGTGCGGCAAGCGCTGCTTTCAGGTGCAGATAGCCGCCCAGAACACGTGCAAAGGCGCGCAGATAGCATGTCGCACCGGCAAAACGCGCATTCATGTCCCGCTCGGACACCAGCCACTCGGTGCTTTCGCGCAGGCTTTCAGAGGCCTGCCAGACCGCTTCGGCAAGCTCCGGCAGGGTGGTTTTTGCATGCTCCGCGCAGGCTTCGATCTCATCCAGCAAACGGTGTGCGGCCTCGCCGTTATCCGCCATCTTGCGCGCGACAAGGTCCATGGCCTGAATACCGTTGGTGCCCTCATAAATCGCGGTCACCCGCACATCGCGGCTGAACTGGGCCGCGCCGGTTTCTTCGACAAAACCCATGCCGCCATGCACTTGAATGCCCGCATCCGCGACGGCAATCCCGGTATCACTGCCAAAGGCTTTGGCGATGGGCGTCAGCAAGGCGGCGCGCGCCTGCCAGTCGGCACTTCCTGTCGCATGCGCCATGTCGATCGCCACCGCGCAGGTCAGCCCGATGGCGCGCGCGGCGTAGATATCAGCCTTCATCGTGCCCAGCATCCGGCGCACATCGGCATGTTCCACGATAGCGCTCTTGCCCTGTTTGCGCTCGCGCGCATAGCTCAGCGCGTGTTGATAGGCGGCCTCGGCCACGCCGGTCCCCTGCCCGCCGACGCCAAGGCGCGCGTTATTCATCATCGTGAACATCGCCGCCATACCGCCTTCTTTCTCACCAATCAGCCAGCCGGTCGCGGCGTCATATTGCATCACAGCCGTGGGCGATCCATGCAGGCCGAGCTTATGCTCAAGGCTCACCACCTTGACGGTGTTCTGCGCGCCAAGCGTGCCATCCGCGTTCGGAATGAACTTGGGCACCAGAAACAGGCTGATCCCCTTGGTGCCCGCCGGTGCATCGGGCAGACGCGCCAGCACAAGGTGGCAGATGTTGTCCGCAACGTCGTGATCGCCCCAGCTGATGTAGATTTTCTGCCCCGTCACCGCATAGGTGCCATCGCCGTTGGGCTGCGCCTTTGAAGACAGCGCACCAACATCCGAGCCCGCCTGTGGTTCGGTCAGGTTCATGGTCGCGGTCCACTCACCCGCGGTCAGTTTGGGCAAGTAAAGCGCCTTGATCTCGTCGCTGGCATGGTGCTGCAACGCTTCGATCTGGCCCTGCGCCATCAACGGTGCGATCTGCAACGACAAACACGCACCACTCATCATCTCGTTCACAGCACTGGTCACCGCCATCGGCAAGGCCATGCCGCCAAATTCGGGATCTGCGGCCATGCCAACCCAGCCCCCTTGCGCGATGGCTTTCCATGCCACGTCAAAGCCGGGGGGCGTTCTGACCACGCCATTTTCAAGCCGCGCCGGATGCATGTCCCCGATGCGCTGCAAGGGGGCGAGCACCTCATCGCACAGCTTGCCCGCCTCAACCAGAACGGCCTGCGTTACATCCGGGGAGGCTGCCTCAAACATCGACGTGGCGGACACTTCATCAAATCCGACCACATTGTTCAGCAGGAAAGAAAATTCTTCGACGGGCGCGCGATATGGCATTGCGGGGTCTCCTCAAACGTACTGCTACCTTGGCAAGAGGCAGCACAGCTTATAAAGCGTCGCTACAGCATGGGCCGCCCGGTCCGGCACAGCAATAGAAACGCGGCGTCACAGGGTTTGATGAACACGACAGAGCCAACATTTCTGACGCCGACAACAGATGGCATAGCGCAAGCAGCCGGTCTGTTGCGCGCGGGCGCGCTCGTCGCCTTTCCAACAGAAACGGTTTACGGCCTAGGGGCGGATGCACGCAATGGGCGCGCTGTTGCCGCTATTTTCGAGGCTAAGGGCAGGCCAAGTTTCAACCCGCTGATTGTGCATGTTCTTGACGCAACGCATGCCCGGCGGTTCTGCCACTGGTCTGACACGGCGGAAAAGCTGGCGTCTGCCTTCTGGCCGGGCCCGTTAAGCCTTGTTCTGCCGCTCACCGAGGGCCATGGACTGTCATCACTTGTGACCGCCGGGTTGTCTACTGTGGCCTTGCGGGTGCCCGCGCATCCCACAGCGCGCGCCTTGCTGAGCGCCTTTGACGGTCCCGTTGCCGCGCCCTCCGCAAACCCATCTGGCAAAATCAGCCCCACGACCGCCCAGCATGTGTCCGACGGGCTGGGTATGAGAGTTGGGGCAATTCTGGATGACGGGCCGTGCCGTGTAGGGCTGGAAAGCACAATCGTGGGTCTTGACGGGCCTGCCAGTCTCTTGCGGCCCGGCGGCCTGCCTGCCGAAGAGATTGAGCGCGTGCTGGCTCAAACACTGTCGCGCGAAACAGAAGGCAAGATTTCCGCACCCGGACAGCTTATGTCACATTACGCCCCAAATGGCCGCGTGCGCCTGAATGCACAGAGGGCGCACGATGGTGAGGTCTTTTTGGGTTTTGGCGAGATGACATGCGATCTGAACCTCTCACCCAGCGGGGATTTGACCGAAGCGGCCAGCGTTCTTTTTGACTGCCTGCACCAGCTGGACGCCACAGGCAGCGCCATCGCAGTGGCACCCATCCCCCGACAGGGTCTCGGTGCCGCCATCAACGATCGTTTGCAACGCGCGGCCGCACCACGCCCCTAAAGCGTCATGCGAAAAACCTGAATCACATAACGCTGCCTGAAATCAAAGATTTCAACGCGTTACGTGACACCCGATGTTTCAGGTATTTCGTCAGACGCTCTAGTTGTTCAGGCGTGACCTGCCGCTGGCGACAGGTTGATCGGGTCAACGCCAAGGCTGTGCAAGGCCTCAGACCATTTGCGCGCAGCTGGCAAGCCAAAGACCAGCTCGCTGGAAGCATTTGTCGTCAACCATCCGTTCTGTGCGATTTCGTTTTCCAACTGCCCTCCGCCCCACCCGGCGTAGCCGAGCATCATCAATGCGTCGGATGGCCCGCGCCCTTCGGCGATCTCCTCCAGAATATCCAGCGTCGCGGTCATACCGAACGCACCGTCGACCACCAGAGTATTCAGGCTGGAGGTATAGTCGGTTGAATGCAGAACAAACCCGCGCCCTGTCTCAACCGGTCCGCCAAAATGCACCACCATGTCACGCCCCTTTTGGGATGACAGTATATCCAGTTGGTCCAGCACGTCGCTCATGCGGATTTCGGGGGTGGGTTTGTTGATGATCAGACCCATCGCACCTTTGGCCGAATGCGCGCAGATCAGCACAACCGCATTTTCAAAACGCGGATCGCCCATTGAAGGCATCGCCACAAGCAGTTTACCTCCCAGATCCAAGTGCCATCCTTTGCAACATGTAAATACTCTGCCCTTCAAGATGGCGCGCCCATGGGCATGGTGCAAGACCAAAGAACCGATGATCCGCGAAACATGGCTGACCCGAACGTGACTTGGCTTTTTGTTGCCGGTGCCGCATAGAATACCGCATGACGCGAAACCTCTCAATTCTGGCACTTTTTGTGCTGCTCGCCAGCCCTGCATCCTCACAGGACCGATTTGAAAATCCGGTAACGGCCGAAATCCTGCCGGGCTGGGTGCAATCGGATGGCAGCCGTATGGCCGCTTTGCGTCTCACACTGGCACCGGGATGGAAGACCTATTGGCGCGCACCGGGCGATGCGGGCATTCCGCCCCGTTTTGACTGGTCTTATTCGCGCAACCTTGAAGCAGTAGGTATTTCATGGCCCACGCCAAAGGTGTTTGACCAAAACGGCATGCGGTCGGTCGGCTATGACAACACGCTGGTCATTCCACTGCGCATCGAACCAAAGCACGCGAACCGGTCGGTCCGCCTGAATGCCAAGATGGAACTTGGCATATGTTCCGACATCTGTATCCCGCATGAGCTGGAGCTCACCGGGGAGATCCCCGGAGATACGCCCAAACCCACGCCCGCTATCGCGGCGGCGCTGGCACAACAACCCTATAGCGCCAAAGAAGCCGGTGTGCGTGCCACGGAATGCAGCATCAGCCCCACATCAGACGGGCTGCAGATCGAGGCGCGGGTGACCATGCCGTCTGCGGGGGATCCCGAATACATCGTGATTGAACCCGGACCGGGCGATATCTGGGTGAGCGAAGCCAAAACCAAGCGTCGGGGCGGCACCATCGTGGCCACGTCGGATATGGTGAATGTGAACGGCGGGCCAATCGCGTTGGATCGATCCGCCATCCGGATTACCGTCTTGGGGTCAAAATATGCGGTTGATATCCGCGGCTGCACCGCCGGTTAAGCCTCCAGCTGGCCTTTGAGGAGCAACCGCAGCGCCAACACTATATACCCGATCAGTGCCAGCAGACCCGCCCCGGCGATAAACAGCGCCAGCGCACCGAACATCGCGTTGCCCTCTGCCGCAAACCCGAACGTCGCGCGCAGGGGGGCATAGATTTCCCCCTGCCACCACGCCCAGCCAAGCGTCACCGCCAACCACAGGGCGATCACGGACCAGAGCGCGTAAAACCCGGCACGCATGGGCGAGGACACCGCGCGCCGCGTTGCGGTGAGTTGGCGGGCAAAATCGTGCTGCACCGCGATCAAAGCAGGCACCACCAGAAGCACCAGCAGCATTCCGAACCCCAGACCATAGACCAAAGTAATCACCGTCGGTTTGAGAAACTGCGCTTGCTGGCTGGTCTCATAAAGCAGCGGCATCATGCCAAGAACCGTTGTCAGCGTGGTCAGCAACACAGGCCGCAGGCGGTCCGCAGCCCCATCAATGATGGACGGGATCAGCCCACGATCCTGCGCGTATTCGTCAATAGTCGTGACCAGAACGATTGAATCGTTTATGATGATCCCGGTCATGCCCAACAGGCCCACGACCGTAAACATACTGAGGGGGACGTCCCACACCCAATGGCCATAAATCGCTCCGACGAGGCCAAAGGGGATGATCGCCATGACGACGATGGGCCGCGTCCAACTGGCAAAAACCCAGGCCAGCACAAGGTATATCCCCGTCAGACAGAGGATCAGCCCGGTAAAGGCGTCGCTGAGAAAGGAGTTCTCTTCTTCGGCAAGCCCGGCCATCTGCCAGTCCAGTTGATAGGTGCTGGCGATGTCGGGCAGAATCTCCTCGCGCAACGCTGTCTCGATTTCTGTCGCACGCACCGGATCATCTTCTGAGATGTCCCCCGTGACGGAGATGACACGCAATCCGTTTTCGCGCCGCACGGAGTTGAACGCGGTTCGCCGCTCCACACTGACGATATCCGCAAGCAGCACATAGGCCCCCGTCGGGCTGCGCAACTGTGTGCGTTCGAGAAAGTCAGCCGTCAGCTCCCCTTCGGGCAGTTCAACGCGGATTTCCGCACTGCGCGGCCCTTCGGGATAGGTCGCCGCTTCGATGCCGCCGAGGCGATTGCGCAAACTGCGGCCCAGATCATCAATCTTGAAGCCCAGTGCCTGCCCTTGCGGCGTCAGATCAAGGATCAATTCCTCCTTGTCATAGGCCAGCGTATCTTCGAGCGCGCTGACCTCGGGGTAGCGCAACAAGGCGTCCTGCAAGGCTAAACTGGCCGCCTTGAGTTGATCCGTTTCAGCGCCGTAAAGGCGGACATTCAGCGAATCGCCCCCCGGCCCGGACCGCCCGCCGCGAAACGCGACGGTTTCGACAAGCGGATGGTTTTCAACACGCTCCTGCAGGTCCGCCACAAATGCGAAACTGGAATAGGGCCGCAGTTCTGCGTCAATCAGCTCAATCGCGATGCCGCCCAGCAAGTCCTTGTCTTTTGAGCCAGACCCGCTCAACCCGCGCCCGGTGTGCCCGCCCACGACCGACAGCACATAATCAACGGGGCTTGCGCCGTAGCGTTCCTCGTATTCGGCGGCAAGCTCGTTGGTCGCGCCCTGCATCACGCGCATCATCTCCATCGAATCCTCGCGCGTCGCGCCTTCAACCATCGCAAAGTTGCCAGAGACTGATCCGCGTTCCGGCGCGTTGAAAAACCGCCACTGCACATCCCCCCGAACAAACAATGCCAGCTGGCTTGCGAGGATCAAAACCACCCCCGCCAACACCACATACCGCGCCGTGATGACGCCCGCGATAAAGGGGCGGAACAGGGTTTCGCGCAGATGCCGGAACCCTTTATTGACTTGCCGGCTGGGCCAGTCATACCAGCGTTCCTTGGCCTTGGCCGCAAGCGCGTGGGCCATATGGTTTGGCAGGATCAAGAAGCATTCAATCAGCGAGGCGATCAAAACGGCGATCACCGTCAGCGGGATATCCTGAATCAATGTGCCAAAACGCCCACCCACGGCCATCAGGCCGAAAAAGGCGATGACAGTCGTGAGCGTGGCCGCCAATACGGGCATGGCCATGCGGCGGGCGGCATTCTCGGCGGCTTGCATCGGAGGTTCATTCAGGTGCCGCGCCCGGTGATCCGCATGTTCGCCGACGACGATGGCGTCATCGACAACGATGCCCAGCGTAATGATCAGGCCGAACAGCGATATCATGTTCAGCGTCAAACCGGCGGCATACATGATCGCAATCGCCGCCATCATCGCCACCGGGATGCCTGCCGCGACCCAAAACGCCGTGCGCGCATTCAGAAAGAGAAACAGCAGACAGACAACCAGCGCCAGCCCGGTCAATCCGTTCTCAACCAGAATGCTCAACCGGCTTGAGATCGCCTCAGCCCTGGTGCGCACAAGATCAACAGTCACGCCTTCGGGCAGTGTCGATTGCAGCTCTTCAGCGACGCGTTCAACCGTGCGCTGGATTTCGATGGCATCGCCCTGCGCCGATCTGTTGACGCGCAGCGACACCGCTGGATTGTCACCAACAAAATAGCTTTGCCCCCGGTCAGACCCCTGCCGCGAGATCGTCGCCACATCCCCGATGGTCAGCTTGGAGCCATCCGGGTTGGAGCGCAAAACAATCGAGGCGATCTGTTCTGGGTCCCGCTTTTCGGACCCGGTCGTCACACGCGCATTCGCGCCAGATACATCGCCAGCGGGGTCGGTATCCACCTCTGCGCGAATGGCTGCGGCGATTTCCGCCATCGTGATGTCATTGGCGATCAGCTCGACCGAGGGCACCTCGACCAGCGTTTGCGGCGCGGCCACCCCTTGTAAACTCGTCCGTGTCACGCCTGCCGCAAAAAGGCGCACGACCAATTCATCCGCGAAAAGCGCCAATTGGTCCGGCCCAACGGGCCCGGTGATGACAACATCCGTCACCCGGTCCGTCCACGACCTCTGGAAAACGCGCGGCTCTTCCATTTCAGTGGGAAACCCATCGATCCCGTCAACCGCGTTCTGCACATCCGCCAGCGCGCGCATCATATCCCAGTCGGGTTCAAAATTGACGCGCGTTGACGCCCAGCCTTCGCCGGTAAAGGAAATGGTGCCTTCCACGCCATCCAGCGCCAGAACCGCCGGTTCAAGCAGTTGCAGGATGGCGCGGTCCATGTCCTCCGCGCTGGCATTGTCCCAGTTTATATTGACCCGGATTTCTTCGAGCACCACGTCCGGAAAGAACTGCGTGCGCATGTTCGGGATCGCCGCCAGACCGGAAACAAGCAACAGAACAAACAACAGGTTCGCCAGTGTGCGATGGCGGGTGAAATAGGAAAGCAAACCACCTGCCGCAGACGGGATCTGGCGTGCCACGGGCTAGCCTCCCATCCGGCTTTCCAGGCGCGCAACGGTATGCGCCGGAACCGCCTGTTGGGACAGCTGGGCCAGCGCTTGCGTTTTGTCTGCCTCGGGCATCTGGGTATCGTTCTGCACGAAAGCGACCAACCGCGCGCGACGATCCGCGCTGAGGTCCAAAAGCTGTGGCATTGCGCGCGCCTCTTCGGCGTCAGAGCGCAAGGGGCGCACAGCAATACCCACGCCCAGCAACGGCGAACGCTCGCGCACGACCTCCCGACCCACGAGGTCGGTGGCGCGTACCAAAACATCATCGCCCTGACGTCGTACGACCTGAACGTCTACAGCGTCCAGCCGATCATCTTGGCCCAGAACAAGAACCTCACCATTTGATCCCACAGCCGAAGCAGGCAGCCGGATCACATCCTCAAGTGTGGGTTCCTGAACCATGACGGTCACGAAATCACCGGGACGAAATCCGGCCGCCGCCCCCAGCCGGGCAAAAACCAGACGTCCGGTCTGTGCCTCGCCAGTGTCCCCGCTGACACGGTTGATCCGGCCCGTCGCCGTCAGATCCGATCCGTTGGCATCCAGCCGGACCGCAACGGGCGCATCAATCAACACGCCCTGTTCATCCAGAAGCCGCGCATATTGGGTCGTAGAAACTCGGAAAGCGACCTCAAGATCGCTGGGGTCAATCAGATCGGCAAGCCGCTCGTTTGCGGCCACCAAGCCACCTTCAACGGCAGCGGTGTTGCTCAATGTGCCGCTGAAGGGCGCATCGACGACTGTGTCGGCTAGGTTGCGCGCGGCCTCGGCAAGGGCGATCTCGGCGCGTGCAACACGGGTTGCGGCCTGATCGATGCGGGCCTGCGCCTGCGCGACGGCTTGCCTGCGCGCAATGACCACGGCCTGCGCCGCTGCGGAGGCCAGCTCCGCAGTTTCAACGGAGGCCGCAGACCCCACGCCCCGCGCGGCCAGATCGACCTGACGCGCAAATGCCTGTTCACGCAGAACCGCTTGCTGTTGTGCTGCGCGCTCTTCCTGCTGGGCCAGATCAAGCCCCCGGTCCGCATCGCGCACCTCGGCCTTTGCGTCGGCCAGATCGGCCGCAAGACGATCATAGGCCGACTGCATATCCGCCGGATCAATTGACACAATCACCTCACCGGCCATGACCGTGCCGCCTTCTGCAAAGGCCGGGGAAAGGTTGATGATCCGGCCCGCAATTGCTGCACGCAGTTCTAAGCGGCGCCTTGAACTGACCTCCCCGAAGGTTTCAAGAACAGGGGTTTGCGGTCCTTCTACTGCTGTTACGAGGTTGACGACGAACACGCGTTCGCGCGCTTCCGTGGGCTGGCGTTCATTGTTCAGGCTGTATTGAACCGCGCTGCTGACCAATTGTGCGGCGTAAACAAGCAGGCCCAGCGCCACCGACGCAAGGAACAGTCCGATCATGCTTTGCCGCAGGAAGCGCATTGCACTCCAATCCTTTGAATGCTTTCAAATGTAAGCGAAAATGTAGCGCACCGCCAGTTAATACCAACCCCTGACCAAGCGTTGGGTGTTCGGGCTATTTGCGTCTTTGGTGTTCGTCCAGCCGTGGCAGGATTTCGACGAAGTTGCAGGGCCGGTGGCGGTAGTCAAGTTGACGCGCCAGAATTTCATCCCATGCATCCTTACAGGCCCCCGGACTGCCCGGCAGCGCAAATAGATAGGTGCCCATGGCAACACCCGCCGTTGCCCGGCTTTGCACGGCACTGGTGCCGATTTTCTGCATGGACACGATCGTGAAGACAGTTCCAAAGGCATCGATTTCTTTTTCGTAAACGTCGCGGTGCGCTTCTACCGAGATATCGCGCCCGGTCAGCCCGGTGCCACCGGTTGAAATCACCACATCGATGCTGCTGTCCTTGCACCATATGCGCAATTGATCGGCAATCTGGTCCCGTTCATCAGGCAAAATACGCCGGTCGGCCAGTTCATGCCCGGCCTCAAGCAGGCGCTGGACCAGAACATCGCCGGATTTGTCCTGAGACAGATCGCGTGTGTCCGACACGGTCAAAATCGCAATTCGGATGGCGATGAAGTCTTTGGATTGATCGATACGGCTCATGTCAACTTACCTCCAGAATGGCTAAACGCGCAGCAAGCGCCGAGAAAATTCCCGCGGTGAGGAAGTCCAGCACCCGGCTACCGCGTTTAAACCGCTGCGCCAATACGTCGGCCCATGTCCCGACCACACCGTTCACCACGAAACCACCCAGCCCGATGACACATCCAAAAACCATGAACTGCCCAAGAACCGACCCGGCCGACGGCACGACGAATTGCGGCACGAAGGCAAGAACGAACAGGATGACCTTTGGATTGGCCAGATTGATCAACAGCCCCCCGCGAAATGCATGGCCTGAACCGGACGGCGCGGTTTGCTCTGGCGCGGCCTGTTTGCGCAGCGCATTTACCGCCAGCCAGACCAGATAGGCGACCCCTATCCAACGGATAATATCAAATGCCACCGGCCAAGCTGTCAAAATCGCACTCAGCCCTGCACCGGCAATAAAGACATGCACCAAGCCACCGATGGCGATCCCCGCGCTGGCAGCCCAAGCGGCTCTTGCGCCTCTGCGCGCGCCCTGCGCGAGACAAAACAGCATATCAGCGCCCGGCGTCAGGTTCAAAGCCAGCGCAGCAGGCACAAAAGCGATCAGCGTGAGCGGCTCAACCATTCTGCAATCGCGCCTGCAAGCTCAGCAAATCCGCCCATGCTTCGCGTTTTGCGGTGGGTGTGCGCAGCAGATAGGCGGGGTGGAACATAGGCAATGCCGGTACGCCAAAGGCCTCAACCCAGTGCCCGCGCAACCTTGTAATGCCCCTTTTGCCCAACAAGGTTTGCGCCGAGATATTGCCCATGATCACCAGCACCTGCGGTTTTGCCAAGGCGATGTGGCGTTCGACAAATGGGCGCATCATGGCGATTTCTTCCGAACTTGGGTCCCGGTTCTGTGGCGGGCGCCAAGGGAGAACGTTGGTGATATAGACCGGGTCGCTTTGATGCTCGCGCCCCATGTCGATGGCCGCCAGCATGCGGTCCAGCAGCTGCCCGGCCCGCCCCACAAAGGGACGCCCCTGCATGTCTTCCTCGCGCCCCGGCGCTTCGCCGATGATCATGACCTTGGCACCTGCCACCCCGTCGCTGAACACCAGATTGCGCGCGCCACGTTTTAGATCGCAATGATCAAATGCTGCCAATGCCGCGCGCAACTGCTCAAGGTCCTGCGCCCCAAGCGCTGCTTTACGCGCAGCCTCAACGCCATCAATTTTTTCTTCCACCGTTGCCGCGCCGGGTGTCATCACCGCGCTGCCCGGTTTCTTTTGCACCTTTGCTTTATCAGGCAATTCGTACCGGTTGACGGGCGTCTCACCAATCGCCTCGGTCGCACCGAGTTCGATTTGCCAGTCCAGCAAAGCCAAAGCGTGATGAAAGTCGGATGATTCCATGGCCATACTCTACGCGTCGCATCACACGAACTAAACAGCGAGTTGCACATTGGCGTCAGCACCTTGCCGATGACACAGCCCCTGCCTATAAGGTTGGAAATCACGATAGGGTAGCTCATGACGTTTCCGCACCGACACCTGCTTGGTATCGAAGCTCTCCGCCCGGAAGAGATCAATACATTGCTTGATCTTGCGGATAGCTACGCAGCTCTCAACCGACAGCCCGACAAACATGCCGATGCCCTTAAGGGTCTGACCCAAATCAATATGTTCTTCGAAAACTCGACCCGCACGCAAGCGAGCTTTGAGATCGCAGGCAAGCGGCTGGGTGCGGATGTGATGAACATGGCGATGCAGGCCAGTTCGGTCAAAAAGGGCGAGACGCTGATTGATACAGCGCTTACCCTGAATGCGATGCACCCTGATTTGCTGGTGGTACGGCACCCGCAATCCGGCGCTGTCGATCTATTGGCGCAAAAAGTGAATTGTGCGGTGTTGAATGCGGGCGATGGGCGTCATGAACACCCGACACAGGCCCTGCTGGATGCGCTGACGATCCGGCGCGCCAAGGGGCGTTTGCACCGGCTATCCATCGCGATCTGTGGTGATATCGCGCACAGCCGTGTGGCGCGATCCAACATCATGCTGCTGGGCAAGATGGAAAACCGCATACGTCTGATCGGCCCGCCCACGCTGATGCCTGCGGGGATTTCAGAGTTCGGCGTTGAGGTTTTCAACGATATGAATGAGGGCCTGAAAGACGTCGATGTGGTGATGATGCTGCGGCTTCAGAAAGAACGCATGGATGGCGGCTTTATTCCGTCGGAGCGTGAATACTACCACCGCTTCGGGCTGGATGCCGACAAACTGTCCAATGCCAAACCGGATGCGATCATCATGCATCCCGGCCCCATGAACAGAGGCGTGGAAATTGACGGCACGCTCGCCGATGACATCAACCGCAGCGTCATTCAGGATCAGGTCGAAATGGGTGTCGCTGTGCGTATGGCCGCGATGGATTTGCTGTCTCAAAACCTAAGGCTCACACGAGGTGCTGAATGATTACCACTATATCTGTTCCTGCTCTTGAAAGCGGTGTGATCCGGGTGTTCGCCCTGTCCTTGAGCGAAGCCGACGCCAAAACGTTGCGCGACAGTGCAAGTTCGGAAGAGACCCAAAGCGCTCTGAACGACGCTTTGGGTGCCAAGAAACTGGACCTTCAGCATGTCGAGGTTTTTGCCATTGCAGACCTCTCCGAAATGGCACTGGCCGATTACCTATTGGAAGGCGCTGGAGCGACCCCGTCCTCGCTCGAGAAAGACCGCGGCAAACTGTCGGCGCTCGATGGCTGGGTCATGGTCGTCTATTCCTCTGCTTTTGGCGGCGTTGCACAAGAAATTACGCCCGCACCAGAGTTGACGCTGATCGGGTCCTACCCGCAGGAAGGGGCCGACTGGACCGGCGGGGTAGACCTGCGCACACCCTCGGCAGCACCAAATCAGGACCCGCCAGAAGATCCGCCCGTCAAAAAACGCCCCTCCGACGCCGCCATGTCCGGACGAATTGCAACGGTTGCACTGCTCGTCGCCTTTGGCGTGGTCGGCTTGATGCTGTGGGTCGGAAGCTGATGATGAAACCGCTCAACCTTGTAAATGCACGGCTGGTTGACCCCGAAACAGGCACCATCTCAATTGGTGGCCTGCGGATCGAAAACGGCAGGATTACCGAGCGGCTCGACAAGAATGCGCGACCCGATGGCGAAACGGTTGATTGCAACCTCAAACACCTCGCTCCGGGGATTGTCGATATCGGTGTCAAGGTCTGTGAACCCGGTGAGCGTCACAAGGAAAGCTATCGCTCCGCCGGACGTGCGGCAGCGGCGGGTGGCGTGACAACCATGGTCACGCGACCCGACACGACACCGGCCATCGACAGCCCCGAGACGCTTGAATTCGTGACCCGGCGGGCCAATCAGGCAGCCGCCGTGAACGTCTTGCCGATGGCCGCCCTGACCAAGGGGCGTGCGGGCCGCGAGATGACCGAAATCGGCTTTCTGATGGACGCAGGTGCGGTTGCCTTTACAGACTGCGACCGCGTGGTGACCGACACCAAAGTTCTGTCGCGTGCGCTCAGCTATGCGCGTTCCCTCGGGGCCTTGGTCATCGCACACCCGCAAGACCCCGGCCTCAGTGCCGGAGCGGTGGCAACATCCGGCAAATTCGCCTCTCTCAGAGGGTTGCCAGCGGTTTCGCCCATGGCAGAGCGTATGGCGCTGGACCGGGACATCGCCTTGGTCGAGATGACGGGCGCGCGATACCATGCGGATCAGATCACCTGCGCGCGCGCGCTTCCTGCGCTGGAGCGGGCCAAGCAGAACGGTCATGATGTGACCGCTGGCACCTCGATCCACCACCTGACGCTGAATGCGCTGGATGTGGCGGATTACCGGACGTTCTTCAAACTGAAACCGCCGCTGCGCGATGAGACGGATCGCCTCGCTGTGGCTGATGCCGTGCGCAGCGGGTTGATTGACGTGATCTCTTCGATGCACACTCCGCAGGACGAGGAAAGTAAGCGCCTGCCCTTTGAAGAAGCCGCGTCAGGGGCGGTGGCTCTTGAAACGCTCTTGCCTGCGGCAATGCGGCTTTATCATGCGGATCTGATCGACCTGCCGACCCTGTGGCGCGCCATGTCGCTCAACCCCGCAAAACGGCTGGGTCTCGACAGCGGGCGTCTGGCAGCAGGCGCACCTGCAGACCTTGTGCTGTTTGACCCCGATGCACCGTTTTTGATGGACCGCACGACGCTACGCTCAAAATCCCGCAACACGCCATTTGACGGCTCGCGCATGCAGGGCCGCGTGCTCGCGACCTATGTCGCAGGCCAGCGTGTCTATGAAAGAAGCTGATGCCGTTGATTGATAGCACCCTGCCCGCACTCGCTCTTTGGGGCGTCATTGGTTACCTATTGGGGTCGATCCCGTTTGGTATGGTGCTGGCCAAGGTCATGGGGCTGGGCAATCTGCGCGATATCGGGTCTGGAAACATCGGCGCGACCAACGTCCTGCGGACCGGGAATAAACTTGCCGCAGCACTCACACTTGTTCTGGACGGGGGCAAGGGAGTCGTGGCCGTTCTGGCCGCGCGCGCCGCAGGGGGGGAAGACCTCGCGCAGATCGCGGGGCTGATGGCCATGATCGGTCACTGCTATCCGGTCTGGTTGCGATTCGCGGGCGGCAAAGGGGTCGCGACTTTTCTGGGCATCGTACTCGCGCTGGCCTTCCCGGTCGGGGTCGGATGCTGTCTGGCTTGGCTTGCGGGCGCATTTGCAACGCGCATTTCGTCCATGGGCGCGCTGGTCGCTTCAGTTGCTGCCGTGCCGCTGGCGTTCCTGCTCGGGTTTCCCGGTGCAGTGAGTTTGCTGATCCTGTTGGGCGCGCTTATCTTCTGGCGCCATCGCGGCAATATCGCGCGGATCAGAACGGGGACTGAGCCCAAAATCGGCCAGAAAAAGTGACGCAAGGCGACCTCGCAGCTTTTATGCGCGCGTTGGATCGGTTTCCGAAAGGCACATGTTACGGCACTTTTGAGGGGCGGCGCTATGTCACCACCAAATCGGTTTTCAGCGCAGGCAAGTCTCTGAAACTGGTTGCCGAAGAATTGGGCGGCGCAGATTATATCAGCCTCAACCTCTACAATCCTGCGTCGGGCCCCAAACTGCGCCCTTGCGAAATGAGCGACGTCAAAGTGACCGCCTTTGTAACGGGTTTTGTCCCAGATCATCCGCCCGATTAACTACTGGCATAGCTGCCATCCGGCCCATGCACCTCATCCCCCTGCAAGGCAGGCGAAAACACGCAGATGAGGTGAAAGGGCACATCCCCTTCGACGATGACCTGATGCGCATCATGTGCGTTGGGCGCATAAAGAACACCCGGCGTAATCACATGCTCCACCCCGGTATCCGTTTCGACGATGCGACCGCTGCCCGAAAGGCAATAACACGCCTCAATGTGGTGCTTGTATTCGAGGTCCAGAACCGTGCCCGGCATCACTTTGGTCTCGGTCATGGAAAATCCCATACCGTCAGATTTCACCAAAAGCCGCAGGCTGCTCCAGCCCGGACCCGCCGCATCGCGCGCAGTCCCAAGCAGGTCTTTTTTATCGACAACAATCATTTTTCGCCCCTGTTTGCGTTTATCTCTTCACGTTTGAACGTTGCATGCGCGCAGTCTGCGTGCCACTTCTTTTGACATGAAAAATCACCTGACCAGCCCGAACGGCACCCCCGCCAGTCGCCTCGCCTTTGGCACCATGCAATTTGGCGGCGCTGCAGATGCCACAGCCTCGCGGGACATGTTTGATGCCTGCCGCGCGAAGGGCATCACTCATTTCGACACCGCACATCTTTATACGGGGGGTGCATCGGAAAAACTGCTGGGCGAGATGATCGCCGATCAGCGCGATGATCTGATCATCGCGACCAAAGTCGCCTATGCGGGCGGGGCCGGGCGCGACAATATTCTGAGCAGCTTTGATGTCTCACGCCAGCGCTTGAACCTCGATATGGTTGATGTGCTTTATCTGCACCGATTTGACCCGGACACCGACCTGAACGAAAGTTTCGAGACGCTGGCGGAGATCAAGGCCAAAGGACACATCCGCTACATCGGCGTGTCAAATTTTGCGGCATGGCAAGTGATGAAGGCCATCGGCGTGGCCGCGCAGTTCGATCTGACGGTGGATATTCTGCAACCCATGTACAGCCTTGTGAAACGTCAGGCGGAGGTTGAAATCCTGCCGATGTGCGCCGATCAGGCTGTTGCCTGCGCACCCTATTCTCCGCTTGGCGGCGGGTTGCTGACGGGCAAATACAGCAGCGGCGGTTCAGGTCGGTTAAGCGAGGATGAACGCTATGCCACGCGATATGGTGTGGACTGGATGCACAGCGCCGCGCAGGAGCTCGGCAGGATCGCTGACGCCGAGGGGATGCATCCCGCGACGCTTGCGGTTGCCTGGGCTGCCGCCCATCCGATGGGACCGACGCCAATCATCTCGGCACGGTCCACGGCGCAACTCGTGCCGTCGCTTGCGGCGACTGACACCACACTGACCGCCGAACTCTACAACCGGATGAGCGCGCTCACCCCGACACCGCCCCCCGCGACCGACAGGATCGAGGAACAGCAGGCATGAAGGGGTTTGCGCGCTCGATTGACACAAGCGATACGCCTGCGATCCGCCGAACACCATGATGAAAAAACTGCCCGCCACTGCCAGTGTCGCGACGCCCGCGTCTGGCGCAAAACTGCACGCCCCCGCCGCTGGGCGCAACGCGCAAGCCTTGGGCGATTTGCTGCACGATCACGCGCCCGAGACGGGGCATGCGTTGGAAATCGCCAGTGGCACCGGACAGCATATCATCCATTTTGCGCAGCGCTTTCCCGGTTTGATCTGGCATCCAAGTGAGGTGGACGCCGAGCGGATCGCCAGCATTTCCGCCTATGCGCGCGAGGCTGGGTTGCCCAATCTGCGCACGCCGCGCCATCTTGATGTCACGCGCGCAGATTGGGCGGACGCGGTGGGCGGCAAGGAGCTTGTCGTGCTCATCAACCTGCTGCATCTGATCGACGACGCAGCCGCGCAAATGGCCGTTGCGGGCGCGCTTGCAGCACTGGTGCCCGGTGGACGCTTCGTCCTTTACGGCCCGTTCAAAAGAAACGGTGCCCTGATCAGTGACGGCGATGCCCGCTTTCACCACCAACTGAGTACAGCGGACCCCCACATCGGCTATAAGAACGACGCCAATGTAGAGCACTGGCTGACCTGCGCGGGTGCGACTTCTGTGACGCGTGTCGAGATGCCCGCCAATAACCTCGCGTTTATCGCCGAGGTTTAACCGTCCATACGGATGCGTTCGTTTCGGGGGTCATAGGGGCTGTCTTCGGTGATCTCAGCATCCCACAGCTGGTCCAGCATCTTCACCTTGAGCCGGGTGCCGGGCACGGCCAGATCGGGGCTGACATAGCCCATGCCGATGGATTTACCGAAAGCCACCGAATGGCCGCCAGACGTGAGACGCCCCACACGTGTTTCCCCATGATAAAGCACCTCCCGCCCCCATGGGTCCGCATCCGGCGGACCATCAATCAGCAAGGTGACGCATTTTGAGCGTACGCCGGTTTCTTCAAGGCGCGCCTTACCATGGAAATCCTTGCTCAGGTCGATGAAACGCGGCAGGTCCGCCTCCAGCGGGGTGGCGTCGCGGCCAAGCTCTGTCCCAAAGGCACGATAGGATTTTTCCTGCCGCAGCCAGTTTTGCGCCCGCGCGCCCACCAGTTTCATACCATGCTTTTCACCCGCCTTTTCAAGCTGATCAAACAGGTAATTCTGCATCTCGATCGGGTGGTGCAGCTCCCAGCCCAATTCCCCGGTATAAGCGACGCGGATTGCGCGCACCGGGCACATGCCCAGCTCAATGTTGCGCATGCGCAGCCACGGAAAGCGCTTGTTGGACAGCACCGTGGACGGCTCCGCGTCCCTGACCAGCGCGCTCAACACATCGCGTGATTTCGGCCCGGCGATGGCAAAAACACCCCACTGCGTGGTCACGTCATGGCATTCGATATAGCCAAACTCGGGCGCTTTATCCTCAATCGCCTTGCACAGGTAATCCGCGTCATAGGCCGTCCAGGCCCCTGCGGAGACGAGGTAATATTCATCCTCAGCCAAACGCACGATGGTATATTCCGTGCGCGTTGTCCCGTGCCCGGTCAGCGCATAGGTCAGGTTGATCCGCCCCACTTTGGGCAATTTGTTGCAGGTGAACCAATCAAGGAATTGCGTGGCCCCCGGCCCTTTGAGCAGATGTTTGGTAAAGGCGGTGGCATCAATCAGGCCCACGCCCTCGCGGATCGCCTTGGCCTCGTCCACGGCGTATTGCCACCAGCCACCCCGCCGGAATGACCGCGCATCGTGGTCGAAACTTTCAGGTGCATCCAGCGGGCCGAAATAGTTCGGGCGCTCCCATCCGTTTACCCAACCGAATTGCGCGCCGCGCGCGGCTTGCCGGTCGTACGCGGGCGAGGTGCGCAAGGGGCGACAGGCCGGGCGTTCTTCATCCGGGTGGTGAAGGATATAGACGTGGCTGTAGCATTCTTCGTTCTTTCGGGCGGCAAATTCCGTGGTCATCCAGTCGCCGTAGCGTTTGGGATCAAGGCTCGCCATGTCGATCTCAGCCTCGCCCTCGACCATCAACTGCGCAAGGTAATAGCCCGTGCCACCCGCCGCCGTGATCCCGAACGAAAACCCTTCGGCCAGCCACATGTTGCGCAAACCCGGCGCGGGTCCGACCAGCGGGTTGCCATCCGGGGTGTAGCAGATCGGGCCGTTGAAATCATCCTTGAGACCACTTTCTTCGCAGGACGGAATGCGGTGGATCATGGCAAGGTATTGCTCTTCGATCCGCTCAAGGTCGAGCTGAAACAGATCCGCCCGGAAGCTGTCGGGCACGCCATATTCAAAGCGCGCAGGCGCGTTTTGCTCGTACACGCCCAAAATCCAGCCGCCGCGTTCCTCACGCACATAGGATTGCGCATCCGCATCACGGATCACCGGGTGTTCGACATGCCCCTCGGCGCGGAATTTCACCAGATCGGGGTCCTGATCCATGACGATAAACTGATGCTCAACGGGGATCGCGGGGATCTTGATGCCGAGCATTTGTGCCGTGCGCTGCGCATGGTTGCCCGAAGCCGTCACCACATGTTCTGCGGTGATCACGACCTGTTCGTCCGAGGGCACGAGATTTCCGCCCTTTTCCACCATCTTGGTAGCGGTCACTTCCCAATGGGTGCCGGTCCAGTGAAAGGCATCCGCCTGCCATTTGCGTTCAATCGCGACGCCCCGTTGGCGCGCGCCCTTGGCCATCGCCATCGTCACATCGGCAGGGTTAATGTAACCATCCGTGTGGTGATACAGCGCGCCCTTGAGGTCTTCGGTACGGATCAGCGGCCATTTGGCCTTGATCTCATCCGGGGTCATCCACTGGTAAGGCACGCCACAGGTTTCAGCGGTGGAGGCATAGAGCATGTATTCATCCATCCGCTCCTCCGTCTGCGCCATGCGCAGGTTGCCCACCACGGCAAAGCCTGCGTTCAAGCCGGTCTCTTCCTCAAGTGTCTTATAAAACCGGATGGAATAATCATGAATATGGGTCGTGGCAAAGGACATGTTGAAATAGGGCAAGAGGCCCGCTGCATGCCATGTCGAGCCTGAGGTCAGCTCGTCACGCTCCAGCAGCATGACATCGTCCCAGCCTGCGTGGGCCAGATGATAGGCGATGGACGTGCCGACGGCACCGCCCCCAACAACGAGTGCTTTGACTTGGGTTTTCATGACGCGCGACTCCCTGCTGTCGATCTGGCGACAGGTGTACAGCCTGCGCGAAAGCAGCGCCAAACACCCCCGACCGGAAATCGCGGGAAAGCGACATTCCCGTCGCGCGCGGGTGCTAAAATATCTTGCCGGGGTTCATGATGCCCTTGGGGTCAAGGGCCCGCTTGATGTCGGACATGAAATCCGTGGCCTCCCCCAGTTCCTTGACAAGATAGGGCATCTTACCCTGCCCGATCCCGTGCTCACCGGTACAGGTGCCATCCATCGAAATCGCCAGTTCATTCAACCACGACACAAATCGCGCCGCGCGGTCGACCTCATCCGGGTCGGACATATCGACCAAAGGTGTGGCGTGAAAATTTCCGTCGCCCACATGGCCGACAATAGGCACGATCAGACCCAGTTCCGACGCGCGCGTCTGCGATGCCCGCACACATTCCGCCAGTTTGGAGATGGGCACGCAGACATCCGTGGCAACACCATGCGTCCCCGGGCGATATTGCAACATGGCCCAATAGGCTTCGTGCCGTGCCTTCCATAACCTGTTGCGCTCCTCGGTTGTCTCGGTCGCCTTATATCCGTTGCCACCATGCTCTTCTGAAAGAGCCGCAAAAATCTCGGACTGTTCGACAACGCTTGCCTCAGTGCCGTGGAATTCCAACAGCAGAAGAGGCGTTTCCGGCAGGCCAAGCTGCGCGTAAGGGTTAATGGCCTTGACCATCACCTCATCAAGCAATTCGATCCGCGCAACCGGCAGCCCGTACTGGATGACCGCCATGACAGTCTGACAAGCAGCGTCAACGCTTGGAAAGGAGCAATAGGCTGAGCTGATCGCTTCAGGAATACCCTGTAACTGCAGCGTGATTTCGGTAATGATGCAAAGCGTCCCTTCGGAGCCGACCAGCAGCCGCGTCAGATCATAGCCCGCCGAGGATTTGCGCGCCCGTGTCGCGGTTCTGATAATGCGGCCATCCGCCATGACCGCCTCAAGCGACAACACGTTGTCCTTCATCGTGCCGTAACGCACCGCATTGGTGCCCGACGCATTGGTCGCAGCCATCCCCCCCAGCGAGGCATTGGCCCCCGGATCAATCGGAAAGAACAGCCCCCTGTCGCGCAGATACGTATTGAGGTCTTCTCGTGTGACGCCGGGTTGTACGCGACAATCCAGATCGCCCGCGTTGACCGCCAGAACCTTATCCATCTGGCTGACGTCAATCGAAATGCCACCGGCTGGCGCATTCAGGTGCCCCTCAAGCGAAGTGCCCGTGCCATAAGCAATAACAGGAACCTCATGCGCGCTGCAGATCGTGACAATATCGGCAACCTCGGCTGTGGAGTGGGCAAAGACCACGCCATCAGGCGGCTGGTTTTCGATCCATGTGGTTGTGTGACCGTGTTGCTCGCAAATGGACGTCCCGGTCTGAACCCGTTCTCCGAATTTCTGCTTCAGGACGGCCAGAACCGTCTGAATACCCTGCTCGTTACGGGGCAGTTTTACGTGTTGCATATCAGCTTGCCTCTTCTGTCAGCGGCTGCATCATTGTCCCAGCGCGATGCCTTCGCGGCGCGGGTCCGCCCCGCCCAGCAAAGAGGGTCCGATGGAGATGGCGTGCAGGCCAGAGGTCAGCGCGCGTGTGCCGACCTCGAAGCCAAGGGCTGCGAGCGGGTCGCTTAACCCTTCGGCGGCGGTTCCTTCTTCGAGATCGTAGGTTCCGAAACGGTTCACGGCATGCGGCACAGAGACCGCCTGCTGCACATCCATGCCCCAGTCGAGATGGGCAATGATGCTTTGTGCGACATAGCCGATGATCCGGCTGCCCCCCGGGCTGCCGATGGCGAGGACCGGTGCGCCGTCCCGCATAACGATGGTCGGGGCCATGGATGATCGTGGCCGTTTGCCCGGTTCCACGCGATTGGCAATCGGCACGCCGTCCACATGGCTGCGAAAGGAGAAATCTGTCAGCTCATTGTTCAACAGAAACCCGCGCACCATCAGCCTGCTGCCAAATCCGTTTTCGATTGTTGTGGTCATGGACGCCACATTGCCGTGCGTGTCCACGATCACGAAATGCGATGTGGAGGGCAGTTCGAGGGACGCGTCATCCGCCCAATTCAGAGCGTGGTCAAATTCGGGCGTGCCCGGGGCGACATCGCTCAGCGCCATATCACCGTCCAGAAGGGCGGCGCGCGATGCGAGATATTCAGGCGCAACAAGGCCCGCAACGGGGACAGGCACATAATCACTATCGGCCATGTAACGGCCCCGATCGGCAAAGGCGAGGCGCGAGGCGTCACCAATCAACCGCCGCACGGTCACATCGTCGGGGCCTGCGCTGAGATCATACGCTTGCAGCATGCCCAGAATTTGCCCGACCGTCAGCGCCCCCGACGAGGGTGGCCCCATCCCGCAGACGTCATGCGCGCGGTATTCGACACAGACCGGCGCACGTTCCTTGACGGTATAGATGCTGAGATCAAGCGTGGATAACACACCGGGATTGCCCGGCGCGTTTTGCACCGTTTGCACGATATCCGCTGCAATGCTGCCGGTATAAAATGCCCCTGCCCCGCCGGTGGCCATTTCGCGCAGGGTGTCTGCGTAATCGGGGTTGATGAGCGTCTCGCCCACGGCAATCGGTGTACCGCCGGGCAGGAAATAGCTGGCCGTCGCTTCAAAGCGCGCCAAGCGTTCCTTGTCCGCCTCAACAAGCCCGGCAAGGCGCGGCGAAACCGGGAACCCCTGATCGGCCAGATCAATCGCCGGGGCCAGAAGATCCGCCCATAGCAGCGAACCCCAACGCGCATGCGCTTCCTGCATCAACGCAGGCGTGCCCGGCGTCCCGACAGACAAGCCGCCCACCACCGCGTCGAAAAAGCCCAGCGGCTCCCCGGCGTCATCCTGAAAAAGCCTAGGTGTGGCGTCCAGAGGCGCGGTTTCGCGGCCATCCAATGTGGTCAGACTGCCAGACGCCGCGTCGTAATAGACCAGAAACGCCCCGCCCCCCAATCCCGAGGATTGAGGTTCAACCAGCCCCAGCATCGCCTGAACCGCGACCAGCGCATCGGCAGCCGTGCCACCGCGCGCAAGAACATCGGCACCTGCTTGCACGGCCCACGGATTGGCCGCTGCCACCATCCAGTTGGACGCTTCTACCGGGCGTCTCTCGGCCTTGGCCTTAAAGGCTGCGCTGATTTCGGGGGACATCGCCGCAAAAGCGCCCTGCGTTGCAGCCTCGGGTGCCACCGCATCAGCGGCTTGCTGAGCGGATACGCTGGTGGCGCATCCCAAAGCGATTGCAAAGATCACAGGTTTCATAGCAGTCCTCCCGACGCTGAACATAGCCCCTATAGCATGGAAGGCACGACCTGATCCGGCGGACGGTGCCCATCGTCAAAGGTTTTAATATTTATGATGACCTTTTCGCCCATCTCGGCACGCCCTTCGCGGGTGGCGGAGCCCATATGAGGCAACAGCACGACATTGTTCAACTCGCGCAGACGCGGGTTAACCTGTGTCCCACGTTCGTAGACATCCAGCCCCGCCCCGGCAATCGCATCGCTGCGCAACATCCGTGTGAGGGCATTTTCGTCGATGACCTCCCCGCGCGAGGTATTCACGATGACAGCCTCTGGTTTCAAAAGTTGCAGGCGACGCGCGTTCATCAGGTGGAAAGTGGACGGCGTGGCGGGGCAATTGACCGAGATCACGTCCATGCGCGCAACCATCTGATCCAGACTTTCCCAATATGTCGCCTGCAAGTCCGCTTCAACCTCTGGCCTCAACCGTCGCCGGTTGTGGTAATGGACCTGCATGCCAAAAGCCACAGCACGGCGCGCTACGGCCTGTCCGATCCGCCCCATGCCGAGAATGCCAAGACGCCGCCCCCCGACACGCCCGCCCAGAAAGGCATTGGGCGCCCAGCCGTCCCACGCACCGCTTTGCATGACCGACAGACCCTCAGGCATGCGCCGCAGCACCGCCAGTATAAGAGCCATCGTCATATCAGCAGTATCATCGGCCAAAACACCCGGCGTGTTCGACACTAAAATGCCGCGCTGCCGTGCGGTCGCAACATCGATATGGTCAACCCCCGCGCCATAATTTGCAATCAGCTTGAGCCTGTCCCCCGCATTCGCAATCAGCGCAGAGTCAATATCATCAGTCACGGTGGGCACGAGCACATCCGCGGTTTTGATCGCCTCGACCAGTTCGCTGCGCTCCATCGGCTTGTCATCCTGACGCAACTGGACATCAAAAAGCTCGCACAGTCGCGTTTCAACCTCTTCGGGTAAGCGTCGTGTAACGACAACACTCAGTTTGGGCTTTGACATTTTTGATCTCCACGGACTTGGCGCAGGGCCTTTTTTTTGTCATGGTGGCGGAACTGACGACAAGGCACAAGAACCTGTCGCAAGCAAATGAGCAAAATGCAGAATTCAGGCCGAACCTTTACCGAAATATTGCGTATCATCTGCATTGTTCTGCTGTGCGCCAGCGTCAGCGCGTCGATTGCCAGCGCGACTGAGCCAGTTAAGACGACAACCGGGCCCATTACGAATTTACCGATGCCGCGTTATGTCTCGATGAAAGCTTCCGAAGCAAACGTCAGGCGCGGCCCCTCGCTGACCCACCGCATCGACTGGGTGTTCAAGCGCCGCGATATGCCCTTGCTGATCGTGGCGGAGCATGGCCATTGGCGCCGGGTCGAAGATCGCGACGGACAAGGCGGATGGATACATTATTCCCTGTTGTCTGGGGTGCGCACCGTCATCGTCGAAGAAACGCTTAATATTCACAGCCGACCAAACACCGATTCTCCGGTAAACGCGATGCTGGAGGCGGGCGTGATTGCGCGGCTGGGAAAATGCGAACCGGACTGGTGCCAAGTGCGCTCAGGAGGTTTTCGCGGATGGACCCCCAAGACGTTGCTTTGGGGTGTTTTGCCGGATGAGGTGCGCGATTAGGTCAGACATGGGCTTGCAGCCCGCTCTGCGACACGGCATCGTCTCGCGCAAGCTCACCAAGGGGATGAAGATGCGCGCCATTACATACAACCGTTACGGACCCGCCGGTGAGGTCCTTGCGTTGACCGACGTGCCTGTCCAGCCGCCAGGCCCCGGCGAAGTGCAGGTCGAACTGGCCTATTCAGCCGTAAACCCGTCAGACGTAAAACGGCGGGCAGGTGCGCGCCCGGGTGAAACCAAACTGCCGTATGACCAAATCTGTCCGCATAATGACGGGTCAGGTACCATTGTCGCCGTCGGCGAGGGCGTGAATCCTGCGCGCATCGCAGAGCCCGTTTGGATATGGAACGGGCAGTTCAACCGGGCTTGGGGCACCGCCGCCGAGGTCATAACGATAGCATCGCATCAGGCCGTCGCCCTGCCCAAAGGCGTAGACCTGAAAACCGGCGCAAGCTTGGGAATACCCGGTCTGACTGCCGCCCATACCGTGTTTGGCGGCGGCAACATCCGCGGACAGTCGCTTTTGATCCATGGGGCAAACGGCACAGTTGGCCATATCGCCGTGCAGCTGGCGAAATGGGGCGGGGCCAAGGTTATCGCAACAGCGAGCCCTTCGGGTTTTGAACGATGCCTTAAGGCCGGTGCCGACAGCGTTCTGGATTATAACGCGCCGAATCTTGCGCAGGACTTACTGGCCGTGAATGCCGGGCAGGAATATCACCGGATCATTGATGTGGAATTCGGAGAGAATATCGAAACGAACGCGAAAATCATTGCGGAGAACGGCACCTTATCGGTTTATGGGTCAGCAAAAAACATGACACCGGCGATCCCCTTCGGAGCACTGCTGTTCAAGGCTGTCACAATTGATATCGCCCTGATCTACATTTTAAGGTCTGAAGAACGCGAAAAAGCGACCAATTACCTGCACGATGCGTTGTCAGCCGGCGCAGTGATCTGTCCAACCAAAGAAATCTTTACGCTCACACAAACCGCCCGCGCGCATCAGGCCGTCGAAGCGGGCGGACGCGATGGGGCGATCCTCATCGACGTCACAACCTGATGCGAAACGCTGCGCGAGGACAGGAATTAACAGATCACTTCAATTTTTGTCAAAAACGGGACTTGCGTGTCGCCCAGCATCGTTTTAATTACCGCTGACGTTGGGATGTAGCCAAGTGGTAAGGCAACTGTTTTTGGTACAGTGTACCGTAGGTTCGAATCCTACCATCCCAGCCACCAAGCTCTAAGTTATTGATTTAATGAATAAAAGTAAAATTCTGCGGGCGCTTTAGGCCATTTCAGAGGTGTCATCTCACCCCAGACCGACAAATCGTCGAAATCTTGCCCGTTTCCCTGAAAAGTCTGGAATCACTGACCTGCTCCCCTTTGAGTCCGCTAATTTACGTTAGCTCTGTTCGGGTTTTGGT